>NZ_CP036172.1:610314-915472 GCF_017357525.1 Methanofollis aquaemaris
GTATTTCCTCGGAGCATTCCTGACGGTCTTTCCGGCAGGGCTCCTATCAGACAGGATCGGGCGGGTGTTCCTGGTCAGGGCCGCACTCCTGCTCACCATCGCGAGCGGAGCATTGATCCTGATGGTCTCAGACCCGCTCGCCCTCCTGGCGGCGCGGGCCCTGGAGGGGATCGGGGCCGGGCTCTTCGTGCCGGCGGCGATGTCCTGGATCAATCTCCAGTCCGACCACCGGAAGATGAGCGGCAACTTCATCGCGGCCCTGAACGTCGGCCTGGTCGTCGGCCTGGTGGTGGCAGGATGGCTGAACGGGTTCTTTGGGTCTTCAGGGGGAATCATGGCCTTCACGGTCATCACCCTCATCCCGCTCCTCCTGAGTCTGATGATGAAAGATGTGGCGGTCGGCCCGGTGCCGGGCGGCGGTGCCGATCTGCTTGCCATCGGCAGGGACTATTTCTGGATGTACGTCGCGACGATCATGCTGATCGGGGCGACCGGTGCGGTGACGGCACTGTACCCCGAGTACACCGGTGAAGAGGCGGCGGCCCTGGGCGTACAGCTCGGGGCGATGAATGTGGCCACCATCTTCTCGTCCCTGGCGGCGTCACGGGTATCTCTGAAACCGATCCCGACGATCCGTGCATCGGCGGCGCTGATGGGGGCGGCGGTTGCCCTCCTGTACTTCACGCCGGTGGCCTTCGTGCTCATCGGGGCACTGGCGGGAGTGGTGATCATCGCCCAGGTCAACTACCTGGCGGCCGACCCGACCCACCAGGGGGCGGTGATGGGATTGTTCAACACCGCGACCTATGCAGGGATGACCCTCCTGCCCTTTGCGGCCGGGGTCGTCGCCGAGTACCAGGATTTTGCAGCGGCATTCGCAATGATCGCCGTCCTTGCGGTCATCATGGCCGCCACCATCGGGCGGTGCCGGTGCAAGGTTCCGGAATAATGGAGAGAAACTATGAGATCAACATTTGAGAACCTGGACGGAGAAAGTGTCCAGGAGAAGTTTGCCGGTCTGGGAATCACCCCGGGCGAGCGTATCGACATCCTCGAAATCCAGCGGCTCGGCCAGGAGTATGGTTTCAGGGCGGTCCTCTACTTTGAGGAGGAGATGGGGAGGAACGGCGACCTTGCGGCCGACGAGAAGGCGTACAAAAATGTACCCGAGACCGAGCGGCCGTTCATCTCGGTGGACGGGTTCCTGAAATATGCCAGGGAGTATGATCCCTACTCGTTCGAACTGCGGCTCAAGGATCTCCCGATCATCATCGAGGTCGCCACCGTCGGTGAGATCAAGGGCGAGCCTTATATGGCCGGGCTGATGCCGTTCCTCGACGACCTCGAAGACTTCGAGGAGCCCGAGGTCATCGAGTAAGCGAAGCGTCGGCCCTATCTTCAAGAGCTGAGAGGGCCTTCCTCGCGGCGGCCCGCTTGGCGTCGGCCTTGCTGCGGCCACGGCCCCTGGCCGAGAGGAGGCCGGGAGCGGTGACCGCGCAGGCGAAGGTCGGGGCATGGTCCGGACCTTCGCGCCCGAGGATGAGGTATTCGGGCATCTCACTGTATTC
The DNA here is from genome assembly GCF_017357525.1 of Methanofollis aquaemaris. Classification (NCBI taxonomy): domain Archaea; kingdom Methanobacteriati; phylum Methanobacteriota; class Methanomicrobia; order Methanomicrobiales; family Methanomicrobiaceae; genus Methanofollis; species Methanofollis aquaemaris. The sequence goes on from NZ_CP036172.1 coordinate 611,883, forward strand.
TTGCTGGAGGTGCTCCTGGAGCCTGCCGATGACATTGCCGTCCGGGTCGAAGTGGAGGACGTCGTCGGCGATGAGCCCGAGGACGATCTCGCGCGTCCGGTCGAGGCCGAGGTGGAGATAGAGGGCGCAGATGAAGGCCTCGAAGACGTCGGCGATGATCGGGCGGGTGAGGGGTTGGCCTGCGCCGAGGAGGATATGCTGTTCGAGCCCGATCCCGGTCGCCGGAACGATCACCCCGAGGTGCTCGTTCTTGGTCGCTTCCATCCGTTTTGAGAGCGCCCCCTCCGAGCAGTCGAAGTGGCGGAAGAGATATTCGGCCACGATGAAGTTGAGGACGCGGTCGCCGAGGAACTCGATCCGCTCGTAGTCAGGGCGGGGGCAGAGTTCCAGGGGATGTTCGTAGGCGTAGGACCGGTGCGTCATGGCCTGGTCAAAGCGTGCGAGGGTCTCGTCGTCGGGGTCGGTGACGCCGATCCCGGGCTGTGCAAGAAATTGCGTGAGTTCTATTTTTCTGGTCCATTCCATCGGAAAACCGCCGGCCGGGGAAAAGGCTATTGTGCAGAAAAATATAGGTCTGACGCATTATGAAGATGCTCATCGGCGGAGAATGGAAGGCGGCCGCGAGCGGGGGGGAGATGGAGGTGGTCAACCCGGCGACCTGGGAGACGATCGGGACGGTGCCGCTGGGCGGGCACGAGGACGCCGGGGCGGCAGTGGACGCCGCGGGCAGTGCGTTCGCGGGCTGGGCCGACCTCCCGCCGGTTGAGCGGGGGAAGGTGCTCTTCAGGACGGCGGCGCTGGTCCGCGAGGAGACGGAGCACCTTGCGGCCACGCTCGTCGCGGAGCAGGGCAAACCGCTGCGGGAGGCGACCGACGAGGTGCGGGGTTTTGCTCATGTCCTGGAGTACTACGCAGGGCTTTCGTCGTCCCTGTACGGTGAGAGCATCAACACAAAGGCCTACGGGCGGATCATCGTCGAGAGGCGCCCCCTCGGGGTCTGCGTCGGGATCGTCCCGTGGAATATGCCGGTGCTCATCGCGGGCTGGAAGATCGGACCGGCGCTGGTGGCCGGGAACACGATGGTGCTCAAACCCGCGAGCACCACGCCGCTGACGACCCTGGCCATCGGCGACCTCTTTCTCAGGGCCGGGTTGCCGGAAGGTGTCCTCAATGTCGTCACCGGTCCTGGCGAGACGGTGGGCGAGGCCCTGGTCACGCATCCGAATGTCAGAAAAGTCTCGTTCACCGGCGATATCGGGACCGGGCGGCATGTGGCCGAGACGGCAGCGCAGACGATGAAGCATGTGGCCCTGGAGCTCGGCGGGAGCGATCCCATGATCGTCTGCGACGATGCCGACCTTAAGGCCGCCGCGGCCGGGGCGGTGGTCGGGCGGTTCTACAACTGCGGTCAGACCTGCACGGCGGTGAAGCGGGTGTACGTCTTCTCTGACGTTGCCGAACGGTTCAAGGAACTGCTCGTCGAGAAGACCCGTGCGATCACGGTCGGAGACGGGATGGAGACGTGGGTGCGAATGGGGCCGCTGAACAACGCGGCCGGGCTTGAGCGGATCGAGGGAGTGGTCGAGGACGTGCGGGAGGAGGCGGAGATCCTCACCGGCGGGAGGCATCCGGGAGGGAAGGGGTTCTTCTATGAACCGACGCTGATCACCGGTCTTCCCGCCGACGCCCCAACTCTGCGCGAGGAGGTCTTCGGCCCGGTGCTCCCGGTCGTGGAGGTCGAGGATCTCGACGAGGCGGTGGAGGCGGCGAACAGCACCCGCTATGGTCTTGGGGCATCGATCTGGACGAAGGAGATCGGGCGGGCCGAGCGCGGCTGCCGGGACCTGGAGGCCGGCATCGTCTGGGTGAACCAGCACCTCAAGGTGCCGCCTGAGACACCGTTTGGCGGGGTGAAGTGGAGCGGCACGGGACGGGAGAACGGGCTGCATGCGCTTGAGCGCTATACTGAGGAGAAGGCGCTGTTGATCAGGTCGTGAGGGGGGCGAATTGCGGCGTGGTTGTACACTCCGGAGTGTAATACTCCTGAGTGTCTTCCTCGACCGGGAGGGGGTTGCCACCCCCACAGAAGATTGGGGGGAGGACCGTGTGTCGCCTTCATGAAGGACATTGAAAGGTTCATCTGGTGTTTCTTCCGTGCTTCATGCATCCCGCCTGATGATGGGTCTCATCCCCTGTGTCCTGGTGGAAAAATGGTAAATTCCATTTTCAATTTGTCCAGATAGACCTGCCCCGAGCCCCGCATGACTGATACATAGAGGACAGAGACACCCCCAGAACGATTCGTCCTCTGCCTTCCCGGCCCTCTCTTCGTTCCGGGATCTTAGGGGTAGAGCCCCAGGCGCGATTGGTGTGGGAAGGCGTGAGATCAGAATTCCTGAAACAGAAATACGTGATGATCAGCCGTGCCGCCCATATTGGAGACTCTTCCCCGGCGGACCCCCACGGACCGAAGATAGGTGGAGGCGGCAATTGAGGGAGATCTCCACCGATTCTTCCGTCTTGAAATGAGACAGCAATGACAAGAAATATTCAACTGCGTATGCTTGAGCCCAGGGCTCACGACGAATTCTACAGAGCAATAAAAAGGGGAGGGACTTCAGTCCCTGAAGAGGACGTGGGTGGTCATCGAGCGGGCGCCGAAGAACTGCTTGCAGAACTCCCCCATCTTCTTGGGGCCGTATTCCTTGCAGGAGAAGATGTCGAGGTAGGCTGCGTTGGTCTCGTTGGCAAAGTGGCCGGAGACCAGAGAGGTCTCGATGAGCTGGGTCATCGAGTATCCGGCCACTTTTTCGTTGGGGCCAAAGTGGACGACCGTCGGCTCGCCGAAACGCTTCATATCAATGAGGTCACAGAGCTCAACGATAAACCGTCTGATCGTGTCGGCATCTCTGATGGCCTCAGGGTCGCATTCCTTGAGGTCAACACTGGTGTAAAGGCCCCAGGAACACTGCTCTCTGAACCGCTCGATGATATCGTCGTCAGAGAGGGCGTCCCAGGTTGTCATCGCACGGTTAAGGCCAAGCATGTCAGGCTGGTTGTTCATTTCGGTAGTGGTCATCTCCATACTGATCCCCTCCTGGGGGTCTGTAGAATATTGATGGATCTACAACACATGATGGAGATTTAAAAATATCCCTCGTGACAACTCGCCAGGATTGAGAATGTAAGAGCAGAATATGGGCCATATCGTCAAAAAATGGCTAAAAAAACCCACATTTTGATTAAAATGCCCTCAGGGCCGCCGAAATGAAATAAGACAGATCCTTGCCCTATTCCCTCCCCCAGATCCAGCGAGGGATGCTCAGGCCATGGATCGGTTCTGCGCTCCATACGCGTCCAGATTTCAATTCGGCATGGTCCGGCACGATGAAAATCAAAATAATCAGGTTTAATTTGTCAAAATAGAGCCAATTCGGTTTTAATTTGGGCGATTGCGAATCATAAGAGAATAAATGGGGCAAATAGTCCTGAATATGCCATATTTTGTCCGAACTGAAGGCCCATGAGATTACATCGATATCGGGTATGAAATATTGTTCAAAAAGATATGGATACATCCGTGCACACATGTGATCATTTTCTCTGCTCCCGGGCCGCCGGGTGCGGCACCCCCTCCAGTTCAGGGGCCGAACCGTGAACGGCCACATACTTCGCCACCGCGTGCGGCGCCCCGATGAGGAGACGGCGGGCGGTGTGGTAGACGCTTGGCTGTTTCTCCGGGTCGACGGCCCGCATCACCGAGAGAAGAACACCCACCAGCGGCGCCTGGTGCTCTTCGGCCATCCGGTCGAGGGCGCCGAAGACCTCGAGGGCGCTGACCGTGTTGTATTCGTTCACCCGGCCGAGGCGGCCGAGCACCTCTGCAAGATACTCCCGGCCCTCCGGCGTCTCCAGCGAGAGCTGCCGGTTCCTGGCAAACCGGCCGAAGAGTGCCCGCTGGTCGTTGGACTGCTCCATCCGGAAGGACGGCGAGGCCGTCACCCGTTGCACCAGATCGAGGGCGTCGGGTGCGGACGAACCGGCGACGACGGCAAGGAACGTCTCCCAGGAGACCGGGTGTTCCTTCGACTCCTCCTCGAAGGCGTCGAGCACCGCACGCCGGTCGGGCGCCGAGGAGTCGAGGTACGCGGCGAAGGCAGCGATCCGATCGGTGGCGCACTGTGCATCGTCGAACTGCTCTTTGATAAGCGCGTGGATCTCCGAGGTGTCGAGGGCGGCGAGCACCTGCAGGACGGCGTTCTTCACCTGTCGCGCCTTGATCGCCGACGGACTCCGGTCGGTCGGCGCCGCGGCGTACCGGCGGTAGAGAGCGATAAGCCGCTCCTGGTGGGCGGCCGCGATCCCCCGCAGCAGGCGCACCCGTGCGTCGTGGAGGGCGGTGTATCGGTGGGCGTACCGGGGATTGGTCACCGACTCGAAGATGGTGAGGAACTGCCCGCCCGCACGGCGCATCAGGTCGGTGTCGTCGGCGAGGTCGGCATAGAGCGTGCAGAACTCCGCCGACGGCACCGCCGCGGGGTCGGCAAGCAGCCCGAGCATCTCGACCTCCGCACACCGCTGGAAGGCGGAAAACCTGGCGATGAGATCGGGATCGGTCCGCGCCTGGAGGAAGAGCGCCGCAGGCGCGGCATCGTCGGTCACCCGCCCGTAGAAGGTGTAGCCGCGGTTGACCGAGAGGTAGGCAGGGGCGTCGACGTCCTCGAAGACCATCGTCTCGTGTCGTCCCCTCACCAGGTGCGTCTGCTCCGCAAGGTCGACGCCGTCGGCCGCGACCAGGGCCACGGTCAGCGGGAAGATCCAGGGCTCCGCGCCCTCGCGGGTCTCCTGCTCGAACGCGAGCGTGCAAGTACGCCTCGACGGATCGTACCGGTGCGTCATCCGCACCTCCGGGTACCCGGTCTGCTTCAGCCACACCCCGGCCATCTCGCCGAGACAGCGACCCGAGACCCCCTCCATCGCCTCCAGCCAGTCCTGCCTGGAGGCGTTCCCGTGGGCGAATCGCCGGTGGTACACCCCGAGTCCCTGGACAAAGGCCTCTTTCCCCACGACGGTCTCGACCATCCTGACAAACTCCGGGGACTTCACATAGGTGACCCCGGTGATCAACTCGTTGGGATCGTTGAACCCGTCGGGCTCGATGGGCATCGAGGCCGCCCCCTCGTCCAGAGCGAAGGTGCCGGTCTCGGGATCGACGAGGTCGAGGACCGTCTGGAGACGGGCATACTCCTCGCCGAAGAAGAACCCAAAGTGCTGGTTCTCCACATGCACCGTCACCGCTTCGTTGAGCCAGATCTCAAATGGCGTCTTCCCAGTCACCTCGGAACCGTTGAGGTTGTGGTAGTACTCGTGGACCTTCACCCGCACCATATACTCGAAGGCCCGGTCGGTCATCTGCGGGAAGGGCATCAGCCGGTTGGTGGTGATGGTGGTGTTGCCGACATTCTCCATCCCGCCATAGTCGGAGTTCTGCATCCCGATCTCGCGGTACACCGTGCCGGTGTAGGCATACCCGGGGATGATCTCCCCGACCCGCGCGGCGAGTTCGGCCCGCAACGCCGCGACGCGTTCCCCGTCCCCGTCCCCGTCCGCCTTCGCCCGGTCCCGCTCGTGGCACCGCGCCATGATGGCCTTGCGGAGAGGGAGGTCGTGGTATTGGTCCGGGCCGGTGAAGAGATAGACCCAGAGCACGCCGTCGGCGAGCACCTCCAGCGCCTCCTCTGCGGCCGCGGGGTCGGAACCCGGAGGGGCCAGGAGTTCGAGGGCGAAGGTCCGGCCGTCCGGGTACTCGAACTCGCGCCTGAAGGTCGCATAGGTGCCGACGCCCAGGAAGAAGAGGTACGGGGCCATCGGGGTGATGGTGTTGTCGAAGGTGACGACCTGCCGGCCGTCCCCATAGGGTCTCGGGGCCGAGAGGGGGTCGCCGTTGGAGATGATGTTGGTGTAGCGTTCGTCCGCGACGACCGTCGTCATGTAGGTGCACTTGGCCATCATGTCGTCGAAGCACGGGACGATCCGCTGGAAGCCCCACTGCTGGCACTGGGTGATCTGAGTCGGCGGGGCACCGGCCGGGGTCACGTCATAATACAGCCCCTCCAGGAGGTGGTCGGAGGGGCGGCACCTGGTGCGGGTGAGCAGGTGGAGGTCTGCTCCGGCAGGGAGAGGGGTGGCGAAGGTGAAGATCAGGAGGTGGCCTTTCGTGTTGTACTCAACCGAGGCCTCGAACTCCTCGCACGAGGCGGCCAGCACCTCGAGGTCGCGGGCATTCAGTTCCAGCCTCTCGACCGACCGGTCCCGCACCCGCAGATGCAGCCGCGACCCCACCCCGGTCACCTCGTCGCCGACCGAGATCATCAGGTCCATATGGAGGACATCAACCGGCAGTTCGCCAAAATCTTCTGGATAAAAGGTAAAAAGACGCGTCATCAGACTCACCCAGGATAGGGGCCGGGGAATGATTATCCTTGCCCCTGCCGGGTGGATCCTATTCTTCTATCTCCGTTGCAAGAGACTCCTGATGCGTCCGAAAGGAACATCAGGGGTGGTGATGAGACACAGGATCCCGTCATCCTCGTCGGTGACAAGGAAGGTACCTGACCTGGTCTCAAGCGTGAAGTCCGAGACCTCACCGATCCCAAGAACGTCCGCGAGATCGCAGGCGATTCCAAAGGCCGAACAGAGAGCCTGCTCGTCCAGGTCGTCGGGCCGCCTCCCGGCCAGGACCTCAAGGCCCCCGGCACCGCACCGACCCACCATCTGAATCCCGACATCCAACCCCGGTGCAGCCGGGACAGGCTGCATCCGGGCTTGGACCGGAGGTTCGTCAGGTACCGTCGGTGCCGACACTGCACCTGCGATCGGGACGCCATGTTCCTCGCACCATTCTTGAGCGGTCGAGAACTCTTCTCCGGTATACCGGCAGAGAGTCAGATCGACCACCTCCTGAGAAAGGAGGTATTCCCTGGCTGCTTTGCCGCGCAGGACCATCCCGCCGTACCTGAACCAGTAGGCAAGTACCTCTCCCTTCTTGATCAGGAGAAACCCGTTCCCTCCCTGGACCTCGACCGCAATTTTTCCGACAAACTTGCCGGTGTGGGAGAAGACCCATGTGAGTGGGGCCTGCATCATGCCAAGACTGGCTCCTTCAGGGAGTTCTACTGTCATACCACTGATGTGATCAATTCGATGTTCTTCTTCATCTCGTATCTGACCCGGCCCTGGTTGGCCCCGGGGCCGAGGAGAACTGCAAGCACGGAACCGTCCTCGATGGGCATGACCAGGAGGCTTCCCCCGGTCCCCTCCACGATGGCTCCACCGTATCGCTCGGTCTCCAGCCCGCCGGCGAGTCGGTCCCAGGATGATGCCGCCCCATGTATCAGGGGAGCGGCGCCGTCCCAGTCGGCACCCCCGGCCTGACCGAGCACCTCGCCTTCAGGCCCGACCAGGGCGGCACCGACCGCCCCGCCGACCAGCAGTTTTTTCAGGACAAATGTGAGCATTCCAACCATCAAAAAACCTCTTCAATGCCCGAAAGTTTCAGAACCCTGCCCCGTATCCGCCCGGCAGCCTCAGTGCCAAGGACCGGCACCACCGCCGCGTGGCAGGCATCCGCCAGAGCAGGGAGGTCGGCCCGGGTCAGCCCGGACGGACTCTTGTTCAGTGCCTTCTTCGCACACCTGGAGAGGAGACGCGCGGCCGAGGGGCCGATCTCCTCCTTCAGGGCTGCGAGCACGTCGTCGTCCAGCGACATCCAGGGACCACCTCACTCATTATCTTCACGAGCAAGAGCATCGAGAACCCGGTACGAGTTGATCATCCTGTTGAAGGATGCGGCAAGATCTCCGATCTCGTCGTTGCTCATGACGTCGACCTCTGCTCCCTTGAGGTCTCCCATCGAGACATTCCTGGCCACCTCAGAGAGTTGTGTGATAGGGCTTGTGATGCTGCTTGCAAGGAAGAAACTCCACATCACCACGATCGCAAGAGTCGCCAGGGTCAGGACGAATACCGTCCCCTGGAGACCGAGGACTTCCACAATCCATCCCGTGTCTCCGGCCGCCATGATCCCGAGCAGGATGACCGGGATCACCGCGACAAAGAGCATGCTCACAAAGAGTTTGTAGAAGATGGGGATCTGGAGGGTGAGGCTCCTCCCCTGTGTGCCGGACCTGGCCATGCCGTCCATGGGTGATTATTCTACAGGTTAGAATTTAAACTTTATGAATTGAGTTATCTACCCTGGGCGTATTCAAAACTAAATTGAAAATAATTTTCAGGCGCCCCGGAGCATTCCCGGACTGATTGGCATGGAAATAAGAGATCATAAAAAGAGGTCCGGCAGAATTCCCATTCTGGAGTGCTGATGACAGTCTCCTCTTTCGAGATCTTCTCATTTGCCTTCCCGGCCATGATCTCGGGGGAAACGAGCGCCGGTGAGTTCGAGAAAATCTGTGATTCCAGATAGGGTTCCAGGTAATGCCCCGGAATAAAACCGAAAATCTATTGCTGAACATTTGACTCCGATGAATCAGGCATGAGCCGGGAGCACGCCTCAGGCATGCCGCATGAATACTCTTTCCGAGTGGAACTTTCGAGTGCGGAAGGATTTTTTATCGGCTCTGTTGAACCCCCAATTCCTCTTCTCCTGGCCTTGAGGGTGACAGGAACCGGGCACTTCGCGCCCCCCGGCGAGAGAGAGAGCAGGGTGAAGTTTCTCGATTTTCTGTGGGCGCGGCACGTCTGATCGACGTGCCTTCCCACACGCTCGCACCGGGGGCGCTGCCTACGGACCCCCGGGATTGCGATAGGGGGCGGGAAGGCAGAGGGTGTTCCCGTCCTCTGCCGATTCGTCATACAGGAGCGGGGGTGTGTTCAGCCTCCAATGTTCACTCCTGAAGAGAAATTTTACAAAACTACCGGGTCCGTACACAGCCAGAAAAAAAAGAAATACGGAGATCACTCAGTGGCAGCGTTCTCCGGGTTCGAACGCCAGGAACGCCCCACCAGGGAGAGGACTGCGGGCATCACGATGATCGCACCCAGCAGCGAGAACCCGACCGTGATCACGGTGACGACTCCGAAGTTCTGGATGATATTGAAGGTGGAGAGGATCAGTGCCGAGAAACCGAAGACCGTCGTCATCCCCGAGACCGTGATCGCCGTCCCGATCTGGGAGACGGCCTGCTGGATCGCGTCATAGACCCCGGTCCCCTTCTCGCGCTCTTCGTAGAACCGCTCCATGATCAGGATGGTGTACTCCGACGCCACCCCGATGGTCATCGAGCCCAGGACCGCGGTGAGCGGGGTGTAGTCGATCCCGAGGATGTACATGATCAGCCCGTTCCACCCGACAATCATCATGATCGGGATGAGCGGGGAGGCCGCCTTCCCGATCTTGCGGTATATCAGGAAGAGGAAACCGAGGATGAGCCCGAAACCGAGGAGCGTCATCTGGGTCTTGCCCTTGGCGATATCGTCGATGAGCGCCGTGAAGAGTTCGAGGGTGCCGGTGGGGTCGGCGACGATCCCGGCCGGCGGTTTATCCCAGACGATGTCCTGGCGGACCTTGTTGATGAAACTCTCCGCCTGTTCCATCTCCATGTCGGTCAGGGAGAACTGGATGACCGTCTCCATGTTCCCGCGTAGATACTTCGCCTTCTCAGCCTCCGGGATCCGGTTCAGCACCATGGCGACCTCGGCATCGGTGCCGGGCAGAACGCCTTTGTTGTACTGCTGGATCAGACTGACGATGCTGGTCGCGCCGGTGATCTCGGCATTCTCCTTCACCTCGGATTGCGAGAACCTCTCGATCCATTCCAGACTGTCCAGACTGATGACGTCGTCGCCCCTGATATAGATGGGCAGGGTCTGGGTCGAACCCATCGTGCGCGTGATCTTCTTGAGGTCGACGACCGCGGGCATATCCGAGGGGACGAAGGTCTGCTCGTCGGTGCTGATCTTGATCTCGCCGTCCATCTCGACCCCGACGAATGCGATGAGGCCGAGGATGAGGAGGATGGGGACCGGATTCTTTGCAATCTTCACGGCCAGGTTGCCGAGGAAGGTGTTATACGCATCCATCCTCCCACTCGCGGCGGCTTCGACCTCTTTCTTGGGACGATACTTGATGAGCACCCCGAAGGTCGGGACGATGATGAGAGCCGCAAGATAACACATCACCACCCCGATGACACAGACCAGACCGAAACTCTGCACCATCGGGACCGGAGAGATCCGCATCGCAATAAAACCCATCGAGGTTGCGATCATCGCATACAGGACCGAGGGGCCGGTCTTCGTGATGGTGGTGACCACCGACTCGTCCACCGCGGCCCGCCGCCGCTCCTCCTCAAACCGGGAATGGAACTGGATCGCATAGTCGATCCCGATACCGATGAGCACCGGGAAGGCGCCCATCGTCGCAATGTTGATCTTGATCCCGGTCAGGCCCATCAACCCGAAGGTGAGGATGAGGCCGGTGGCCACGATGAAGACCGGGAGGAAACGGTACCTCACATGGGAGAAGAGAAGGCCGACGGCAAGGATCATCAGGAGCATCGCCGCACCGATGAGGACACCCATCGAAGAACCCATCTCTTCTTTCATCTGCTGGGCAAAGGCGGGGTCGCCGCTGACCGTCACCTCGACACCCGGCGGCGGGTTGGAGATGGCCACCGCCGAGTCGATGGCATTGAGAACATTCTCCCTGACATCGGAGGAGACGCCGGGTTCAAGGGTGATGATCCCGATGGTCATCATGTTGGAGGGGACGTAGCGGTCCATGATCTCCTGGGGCACCCTGGCCCTGGCCTGCTGCACCTCGCCGTCCGAACGGGGCAGGACGCCTCCGTTGACCTGTTTGACCAGGTCGACGATGCTCCGGGTCGAACTGACATAGCGCTCGTCCCCGATGTCCTCCTGGAGGGTGTCCAGGTATTCGAGAACCTGGGGGTTGAGCACGTTGTCGGTCTCGACCAGCAGCATGATGCTGTCTGACTTGAACGAGTCGGCGTACTTGTCGTAGAGCATCCCGCGGGTCGTGGACTTGTCCAGGTAAGTGTCCGACCCGGTCTCCATCGAGATGAGGCTCATCCCGTAGAAGGCGACGAGGAGGAGCATCACGAAGAGGCCGGCGACCGTGGCGGGGTGTTTATTGATGGTTTCTGCGATTGTCTGATACGGGGACTTCACACCTCGACCTCCATATTAACTCACTATGTCTGCTCCGGAGATGCATAAACTATTTGTTGCGATTGAGACAACAAATCTCGCGAAAGGGAAGGTGCCGGATGAACGCGAGAACGTAGGACACGGGGCGGGGGGCCTCCCATTTCAGGATTCAGAGTTCCGTTAAGAGCCCCGTGCTCCTGTCGGCGTGAGATTGAAAAGTCGGCTCTGTAGAATTTTGCATGAGGCGAGAGCACGCCTCAGGCATACGCGATGAACATTTCTCGTCGCTTGATCGTTCTCTTTTCAAGACAGAAGAATCGGTGGGGGTCTTGTTCCATCGCCGCCCCCCCTATCTTCGTCGTGGGGGGGTCCGGGAGGTGCAACCCCCTGGCGCGAGACGGCAGGGAAGACTCTTCAATTGAGGGCGGCACGTTGGATCATCACGCCTTCCCACATCTTCACGCCGGGGGCTCTGCCCCCGGACACCCATGACGAAGATAGGGCGAGGAAGGCGGAGGATAAAATCATTCAAAGGGGGTATTTTTTCTCTACGTATCTCCCTTGAGGGCTACTGAAGAGGGCAAGTCATCATACAAAACCCTCACGGTCGCGAGTTTCGGGATGACTCCGGCGTCAAACCTCTGCCCGGAGCACAATATTTCCATATTCTACAGAGGTTTCACCACTATTAACGATCATACCATCCTTTTCTATGTTGACAGACAGCGGTTCATCGTCATCGCCGGTTTTCCGAACACTCAGGCGGATCGTTCCGCTCACATCCCCTGGATAATATGTCTCATCCTCTCCGAATCCCTCGATAGAGGTGTAATTCCCATCAACGTCATACCGGCCCTTCCATCTCTCTTCTGAGGATACCGATATTTTTACCCCGCTTCTGAAGATGAGATCAGGTTCCAAAACGTATGAAACCGAGACAGAACCGTTCGGTTCGGACGTGCTGTTTACGGCAAGATCCCTGAAATGAGCATCATGGATGCCGATGGTCAGGGAATTATTTGAAGTATCCAGTTTCCGTGCTCCCATCCGCACGGACAGATCACTTGAATTATAGAAATATGTCTGCCACCCGGTCCCGTTCACCGAGCGTGTTCCTTCCTCGGAAGGGATCTCCGCCTCCCATGGCCCCTCATACCACACATTCAAGAGATATTCTTTCGGACCGTCGGTATGAGATTTCAACTCATATCGGCCGGTCGGAATATTGCAGGAGAAAACAACCATCCCATTCGGCACCGAGGTGTTCCCTTCCACAAGCAATTTTTCTCCGCGATAGAGGGAGACCACCATTCTATCCGCAGAACTATCCGTCTTATAGAACGTACATGCAACATCACCGGGATCTGTTCCAAGCGGGACGGTCGCAGGGCCTTCCCCGGAGAGGTAAACGGTTTCGCCATGGTCAGGGACGCAGGACCCGTTCCACGATCCCTCCGTCACGACGTTGATCTCGACAGATTCCGAGAGACACCCGGAGATCAAAAGCACCGATAGAAGGAGCAATGTCAATGATATGACTTTGAATCTCATTGATTTCACATCGGAGACACAACAGATAATCATTTGTATATTTTATTGAATATGACCAGGAGAAATCCCTCAGACCGATCCCAGTACTATCTCTCATTTTTCGGCTCTGTTGAATCTAGACATGAACGTGGGGTTCAAGCATACGGGATGAAAATTTCTCGCCGCTTGATCGCTCTCTTTTCAAGACAGAAGAACTGGTGGAGACCTCACTCCATCGCCGCCCCTGCCTATCTTCGGTTCGTGGGGGGTCCGGGGGGCACCGCCCCCCGGTGCGAGACGGCGGTGAAGGTTCGACGATGGGGGGCGGCCGATCAGATCGACGTGCCTTCCCACACCACCATGCCGGGGGCGCTGCCCCCGGACCCCCCGGGAAGGCGAAATGATGACCGAGAAGGGGGTGGCCAACCCGCGGCACAAACATGTGGGAACGCGGCGGATCAGAAGTGCCGCCCCACCTGAAGGGTTCTCATCTACCGTCTCATAGCAGGTGGAGACTCGAAGACCTTCGGCCTTCTTGAACCCGCTGGCGCTCTCCCCCACGGCGAAGATGGATGGGGGGCAGTGATTGTACAGTGTCCACCCCCGCGGCACTTTCGTGAGGAGAAGGATCAAGGTTGATTCCACAGGTCCGGCATGCGAGTGATGACTCGCCATCAGGACATTTTGGGATATTTTCATTGAGAGGAGTTATGCAGTTGGAACACTCGATCACGGAGGATACCCTCTCTTTCAAAAAACATCACAAAAGGAAGTGCGAGGGGAGCGATTCGAACGCTCGAACTCCTGCGAGATTAGGCCCTGAACCTAACGCCTTTGACCTGGCTCGGCAACCCTCGCGTTATTACCTGTTGTCGCTCCTCGAAAATAAAGATATTGGCCAGAAGGCCTCTCCGACCCGGCACAAGACCCCCAAACACCGGAGAGAGGAGGAGATGATCGAGGCGTGCATGCCGGAGAGCGTCAGACGCGCCCCGGGAGAGAACCGGGCTCCGGGATCTGTCAGATTATGCGCCAATAGCGGGAGCACGCAACGTATCATAAAGATTTCCAGTTAGTATTATAGTGCGAGGGGATGCACCCATATATAATGGATGATTCAAGGTACGAGTCACTGAAGATCGAAAATATCGTTGCATCTGGTGTCATCGCTGATTCCATAGATTTAGGCGACGTTTCTCAGAAGATCCCCAACTGTGAACTGAACACCAAACGATTCCCCGGCGCGGTCTACCGGATCACCAAGCCAAAGATCGCATCCCTGATCTTCTCCTCAGGCAAGGTCGTCCTGACCGGGATCCGGAACAAGCAGGACCTCTACGACGGGCTCAACATCATCGTCTCCTCCCTCAAGGAAGCGGGAGTCGACACCTACGACGAGCCCCAGGTCGGGATCACCAACATCGTCTGTTCGTACGACATCGGCAGGTACATCAACCTCAACAAGGTCGTCATCACCCTCAACCTTGAGAACATCGAGTACGAACCCGAACAGTTCCCGGGGCTTGTCTACCGCATCAAAGACCCCAAGATTGTGGCTCTCCTCTTCTCGTCAGGAAAGATCATCCTCACCGGCGGGAAAAACCTCGAAGACATCAAGCGCGGCCTCGACTTCCTCGAGCAGAAGCTCGAGAGCATTATGTGAAGGCCGGTCACCAGAATCTGCGGGTGAGGACATAGTTCCTCTCCGCCTTCAATATTCCCCGGTAAAAACTCTCTTCGTCCCGTGACTGCGCAAGGATCCGTGCAGCGGTCTCGGGACCGACACCCCGCGCGGCGAGGGCGACGACGGCCGGTTTCCCATAGGAGAGGACGAGGTTTGCGTTCTGCAAAAATCGCTTCTCGGCCGCCCGCTCTTCCGCACTCTTTTTCTTTTTCTTCATGGCGCGGGTCACTTCCTCTTCCCAGGGTTTGAGGGCGGCGACGAGGCGGGCCGAACACTTCGGGCACTGCGGCGTCTCGGCCACCCGCTCGACGCGCGTCCTGCTCGTCCACGCCCTGCAGTGCATGCAGAAGAGGACGACTCCGTCGCCGGCAAGACGGCGCTTGAGCGTCGAGATGACGGCGTGGTCGATGGACGGAGGCGGGATGAGATCGCGCGACGAGGAGAGTCCCTCGGCCCCGATCGCCGACAACCTCCCGATCTCGACGCCGATCTCGCCTGCCTGCACCGCCCTGAAGACCCCGGCGGCCTTCCCGACGTCCATGTACGCCCTGAAGAGTTCGGCATAGGCCTCGTCGGCGACGACCGTGTCGTTGAAGGTCTCCAGCAACCGGTGAAGACTGAACTTCTCGTAATCGGCGTCGGCGTCGATGGCCCCGAACTTCTTGGCCACCTGAACAAGTTTCCACTTGAAGAGCGCCGTGTGCCGCAGGGCGAGGCGGAGGATCCCCTCCACATGCGCCGGGTCGGTGGCAAGGAGGAGGTCGCGGACCTCGGCGGCCCGCACTCCCTTCGGCAACCTGAGCACTGTTCTATATGCCCCGGCCTCGGTCCCGACCGAAGTGCCGGTCCGTGCCGAGATGAGGACCGAGAGCACCCTCGCGATCGCCTCGTTCGCCCGGTGCCCGGCGCAGATGTTGCAGACCACGCCCTCGTCCGAGTCCTCGACGGTGATGAGACGGTCGGTCGGGACCGGCGCCCCGCTTGTGTCCATCCGCACAAACATCTCGCCGGCAAAGGCGATCGCGTCGGCGTCCGGGGTGTAGGCCGCAAGGTCACGCGTCCGCCGCAAGGCCCCCACCTCCTGCGCCACCTCGTACGGCACCGGGATCTGCTCGCCCTCCCATGAAGGAAGTTCGCCCTTCGCCTCCCGCGCCGGTTCGACGGTGAGTTTCCCCTCCTCGAACTCGAGCACCCGCCAGAGTTCGCCCCTCGTGATGAAGACCGCGCCGGTGTGGATGGAACTGACCACAAACGACTCATCCAGTGTCCCGACCGTCCGCCTCGCGACGATGTCGAAGACCGGCACTTTCCGCTCGTCATGGATCATCGAGAGGTTGGAGAAGAGGTACCGGCGGGCGCGGCCGGTGGTGACCACCCGCGTCGCCGGGCCTTCGCCTTCCAATCTGATCAGGCGGTGGTCGACCATCTGCCGGCAGACCCTCTCCAGAAGCGGGCCCGCGTCTTCGAAACATCCCGAGCGTTCGACGACCGCCAGGATCTTTTCCATGGGCACCTCGCCGTACTCCACCGCCATCGCGTCGACGGCATTCGCGAGGACGTCGGCGGCATTGGTGTACGGCTCGACCTCCTCCACCGCGCCGGCCCGCGCCCGGCGGATGAGCACGAGGGATTCCAGGAGATCGTCGAACCCGGTGGCGATGACCGTGCCGCGGGAAACGGCGTGGAGCTGGTGGCCGGCGCGGCCGACCCGCTGGACAAGTCTTGCCACTTCCCTGGGGCTCCCGAACTGGAGCACATGGGCGATGTGCCCGATATCGATCCCGAGTTCCATCGAGGAGGTGCAGATGAGCGCCCGCACCTCTCCGACCCTGAACCGGTCCTCGGCATCGATCCGCACCTCCTTCGAGAGCGAACCATGATGGACCTCGACGTCCCCGCGCTCGTGGAGGGCGTGGCCCAGCGCCTCGGCGGTCACCCTCGTGTTCACAAAGACCAGCGACGAAGACTCGGCCCCGACCATCTCCTCGACGCACTTCGCCTGTTCCTCAAACTCGCCGGCGCAGCACCGCACCCCGAGATCGAGGTGCGCGGCGACCGGCACCTCCACCAGGGTGAAGGGCCGCGCCCCGCAGAGGAAGCGCCCGATCTCGTCAGGGTTCCCGACGGTGGCCGAGAGCCCGATCCGCTGGAACTCGCCGGCGTACTCCTGGAGACGTTCCAGGGCCACGGCGAGCTGGGCACCCCGCTTGTTCCCGGCAAGTTCGTGGACCTCGTCGACGACGACGTGGGTGATCTGTTCGAGATGTTTTCTGAGCCGCTTGCCCATGAAGAGGGCCTGCACCGTCTCCGGCGTGGTGATGAGGAGGTCGGGCGGGTGGAGGGCCTGTTTTCTCCTCTCATTCTGCGGGGTGTCGCCGTGGCGCACCCCGACGGTGAGCCCTAACCGCTCGCACCACCAGGTGAGGCGGCCCAGGATGTCGCGGTTGAGGGCGCGCAAGGGGGTGATGTACAGCGCCCTGAAGCCCGGCCCAGGTGTGGACAAAAGTGTGTTGAAGACCGGGAACATCGCGCTCTCGGTCTTCCCGGTCCCGGTCGGGGCGATGAGCACCAGGTGCTCGCCGGCAAGGAGCGGCGGGATCGCCCCTGCCTGCGCCTCGGAGAGTTCTTCAAATCCCCGCTCCTCGATGAGCGCCCGCACCTCCGGTCGGAGGCGTTCAAGCACGGCGCTGTTCTCTGATCTCCCCGAAAGTTCCGATATATGTCCCGTCACGCAACCATACCTCGGCATGTTCTTCATCGATGCACCGCGCCAGCGGGCCGAGCCCGCTCTCCGGGAGGTCGAGGACGTCCACGCCTCCCGCAAACTCGCAGGACGCCGGGACCGCGAGGAGACGCGTCCCCTCGTACTCGCCGGTGAGCGGGGTGTACAGGTAGGCCGGTTCGGCCCGCAGCGAACACCCCACCTCGTCGCAGAGCGTCACCGCCGGGTGGAGGTGGCCGGCCACCACCAGACCACCGCGGAGGGCGGGCGCCGGGTGGCTGTGGCCGTGGAGATACCCGACCCCGTCGACGACCGTCCCGTCCGCGGGGAGGAGTTCGTCCTCCTCCAGGAACCTGGCGATCCCGCCGTCATGGTTGCCGGGCACGACCCTGAGCGGGGCCAGCGCCCGCACCGCCTCGAAGACTTTCGGGAGTTCGGCGAACTCCTGCCTGCTCGTCAGCGGGACCGAATGTTTCACGTCGCCGAGGAGGAGCACGAGGTCGGGGCTCGTTTCCTCGATGGCGGCGATGAGTCTCGCGGCCCGCGCGCGGCTCCTGCTCTGCACATGCACGCCCGCCCTCGCAAGCCCCGACTCGATCCCGAAATGGAGGTCGGCGACGACGAGCACCCGCCGGCGCCCCTCGACGAGGAGGGCCGGGAGGTCGGGGAGAAAACGCGGCCGCATCAGATCAGCCTGACCTGCCCGGTCGAGGGCATGTAGCACTCGCCCTCCGCCATCAGCGCCTCGATCGCCGCTTCGACGTCGGCCTCCCCGATGCCTCGTTCCACGGCCGCCGCGACCAGGTCGGCCTCCGCGGCACGTCGTCCCGGCGCCTCTTCGAGAAGCGAGATGACGAGGGCGCGGGCGTCGAGGGGCGCTGCCCCGGCTTCGTCACCCTCATGCACTGTTGCAAGAGCGTCCCTGACCATCTGCACAAACTCAGAGAGCGCGTCGGGCGTCAGGTCATAGCGTTCGACCGCAGCGTTCGCATCGGGGTCGTCCCCCTCGCCGCAGAGGACGGCCAGCACCGCCTCGGCCCTGGAGATGGTCAGGTCCGCGGTCCGCAGCACCCAGGTGTCGCGCACCTGGCGAGCGGCCAGCACCACGGTCTCGGGCACCAGACACGGTCCCTCCTCCTCCTGCACCGGCCTCCCGGTCACCGCCACAAAGGCCGGGACGTCCATCGCCTGCAGAGCGGCCGCCGCTTCCGACTCCCGCCACCCCGCAGAGAGGAGGAGCGTCCCGGTCGGGTCGGCCACCCTCGCACAGACCCGCCCCTCCCCGGTCCAGACGGCGGTGAGGGCACCGGCAAAGAAGACCCGCCGCCCGCACGCACCGGTCGGAGAGAGAAAAGTCCCGCCCTCGAAAAACCGCGTCCTCGCGATTTCTCCGGCGAAGAGGCGTACGGCCGGCTCGAGTCCGCCAGTCGGCCTGCTCCGCTCATCCATGGAATAATCGTGTACTCCCTCCGGTAATAAAGATCAGGATGAGAGCATTATTCTTGGGGGGAAGACAATGACTCTGTAATGGAGGGCAACAGCACCATCTGGATCGAGAAGTACCGTCCACACACCCTCGCAGATATGGTGGGCCAGACGGAGATTGTCGAGCGGCTCAAGTCATATGTCCGGAGCGGCGACCTCCCCCACCTGCTCTTCACCGGCACGGCCGGGGTCGGCAAGACCACCGCGGCGGTGGCCCTCGCAAAGGAGTTCTTCGGCGAGACCTGGCAGATGAACTTCCGGGAGTTGAACGCCTCCGACGAACGGGGGATCGACGTCGTGCGCAACCAGATCAAACAGTTTGCCCGGACCTCACCCCTCGGCGGCGCGACCTTCAAGATCCTCTTCCTGGACGAGGCCGACGCCCTCACCAACGACGCTCAGGCGGCGCTGCGGCGGACGATGGAGAACTACGCGATGACCTGCCGGTTCATCCTCTCCTGCAACTATTCCTCCAAGATCATCGACCCCATCCAGAGCAGGTGCGCCATCTACCGGTTCAAACCCCTCGACGAAAGCGCGATCGCCGAGCAGGTGCGGCGGGTTGCGGAGACCGAGGGGATCACGATCTCGGATCCGGCCATCCTCGCGATCGCCGACATCGCCGAGGGCGACATGAGAAAGGCGCTCAACGCCCTCCAGGGCGCGGCGATCCTCTCCAAAGAAATCGACGAGACGATGATCTACGAGACCACCTCCACCGCCCGCCCGGAAGAGATCGCAGAACTCCTCGATTTCTCGATGGCAGGCGACTTTGCAGGGGCACAGGGCGCGCTCAGGTACCTGATGCGCGACCGCGGGATCGCACCCAACGAACTGATCAACCAGTGCTTCAGGACCGTCGTCAGGAGCGAGATCTCGACCGCCCTCAAGGTCGCCTACATCGACCACCTCGGCGAGGCCGACTTCAGGATCTCCGAAGGGGCCGACGCTGAGATCCAGATGGAAGCCCTCATCGCCCTTTTCGTCCTCTCTGCGCAGAAACAGGCGTAGAGAGGCAGACAACCCACTCCCCCACCACAGAGGAGGTACATGGCAGCAAGAGAGAATGCAGACGTGACCGACGTTGTCGCCGACTGGGAGAAGTTCCTCAAGCGACAGTACAACAAGAAAGAGCGGGTCGAACTCGCCAAGGAGTTCCCGCACAAGCGGTCTCTCTACATCGACTACCGGAACCTCGAGGCCTTCGGGCGACGAGGACTGACCCTCGCCGACCAGCTCGTCGAGAAGCCCGAGAAGGTGATGGCCGACGTCAAGGACGCCCTGGTCCGTCTCGGGATCATCACGGAGAAAGACCGCAGACGAGTCCATATCAGGTTCACCAACCTGACCAGGAAGACGAAGATCCGGGACATCAGGTCCAACCAGATCAACACCTTCGTCGCCGTCGAGGGGATCCTCAGGAAGACCACCGAGGTCAGGCCCAGGATCACCGCCGCGGTCTTCAAGTGTCTGGAGTGCGGGACGATCACTCCGCCATATCCGCAGAGTTATGGGAAATACCAGGAACCCTTCCGGGTGTGTGCGCAGTGCCAGAAGAAGACGCCGCTCGAACTCGTCCCCGAACACTCCACCTTCGTCGACGCCCAGAAACTGCGGATCCAGGAGTCGCCCGAAGGACTGCGGGGCGGCGAACAGCCCCAGACCATCGACGTCGACGTCACCGACGACCTCACCGGTTCGTCGGCCCCCGGCGACCGCGTGGTGATCAACGGGATCCTCCGTTCGTTCCAGCGGGTGAACGGCGGGACCAAGTCCACGCTCTTCGACATCTATGTCGAGTGCAACGCCATCGAGGTGGCCGAGAAAGAGTTCGAGGAGGTGAACATCTCCGAGGAGGACGAGGCGGCGATCCAGGAACTCTCCCATGACGAAAAGATCTACTCCAAGATCGCCCGGTCCATCGCCCCGACGATCTACGGCAACACCGATGTGAAGGAGGCGGTGGCCCTCCAACTCTTCGGCGGGATCCCGAAAGAGATGCCCGACGGTTCGCGCCTGAGAGGCGACATCCACATGCTTCTGGTCGGCGATCCGGGTATCGCAAAGTCTCAACTTCTCCGCTATATCGTGCAGCTCTCCCCCCGCGGGATCTATACCTCGGGCAAGTCCTCCACCTCGGCCGGGTTGACCGCGACGGCGGTGAAGGACGAGTTCGGCGACGGGCGCTGGACCCTGGAGGCCGGTGCCCTCGTCCTCGCCGACATGGGTATGGCGGCCGTCGATGAACTGGACAAGATGGACAAAGAGGACCGGAGCGCCCTGCACGAGGCGATGGAACAGCAGACGGTGTCCATCGCCAAGGCAGGGATCACCGCCACGCTGAAGTCGCGCTGCGCCCTCCTCGGTGCGGCCAACCCGAAGATGGGCCGTTTCGACGAGTACGCACCCATCGCCGAGCAGATCAACATGCCTCCGTCCCTCCTCTCGCGTTTCGACCTCATCTTCATCATGACCGACAAACCCGACTCGGCGCGGGACATGGCCATCGCCGAGCACATCCTCAAGTCCCACTCGGTCGGCGAACTGATCGAGAAGAAGAAGCGGATGCCGGTCGAGGGCGTGGACGACGCATACATCGAGCAGCAACTCAAACCGGTCACTCCCGACATCGACCCGCTCCTCTTCAGGAAGTACATCGCGTATGCCAAGCGGACCTGTTTCCCGACGATCGTCCCCGAGGCGCGAGACGCCCTGCGAGACTACTATCTCAAACTCAGGGATCTCGCCGACACCAACAAACCGGTGCCGGTGACGGCGCGACAGCTCGAAGCCCTGGTCCGTCTGGGCGAGGCAAGTGCGCGGATCCGGCTCTCCCAGACGGTCGATCTTGGTGATGCCGAGCGTGTGATCAAGATCGTCGACACCTGCCTGCGGCAGGTGGCCTACGACGCCGAGTCGGGCACCTTTGATATCGACAAGTGGACGACCGGGATCTCGAAGCAGCAGCGCGACATTGTGCGGACCGTGAAGGAAGTGATCAGAGATGTCGGCGGCGAGGACGGGTCGGCGAACCTCGAACAGGTGATCGAGGAGATGCTCAAACAGGGCTTTACGAAGGAGAAGATCGAGGCGGCGGTCAAGATGCTCAGGAACCAGGGCGAGGTGGTCGAGACGCGGCCGGGGATCGTGCGGTTGCTGGAGCGTGACTACTGATGGCCGACGAGATCACCGACGTGGTCGGGGAGTGGGTGGCCTTCCTCTCCAGGTACTGCAAGCGGGAGGTCGCCGAGGTCGAACGGGAGTTCCCGTTCAAGCGCTCGCTGTACATCGACTACCAGACCCTGCAGGCCTCGGGCGCCTCCGGACTGCGTCTGGCCGACGAGGTGATCGAGAAGCCGGGCAAGGCGATCGGGGATATCCGCGACGCCCTGCGCCAGATGACCGTCATCGATGAGGAGAAGATCAGGAAGGTCAACATCCGCTTCCACCACATCGAGCGGGTCACCGGGATCAGGGACATCAGGGCCTATCATATCGCCCGCTTCGTCTCGGTCCAGGGGATCATCAGGAAGACCACCGATGTCCGCCCCAGGATCATCGAGGCCTTCTTCCAGTGTCCGGGGTGCGGGACCGAGACGAGGATACGGCAGGGTCTCGGGCAGTTCGAGGAGCCCGACGAGTGCTCGAACCCCGAGTGCAAACGCAAAAAACTGAAGCTCGTCCCGACGCGGTCGCGTTTCGTCGACTCGCAGAAGGTGCGGGTCCAGGAGTCACCCGAAGGCTTGCGGGGCGGCGAGCGGCCGCAGACCCTCGACGTGGAGGTGGCCGACGATCTCACCGGTTCGGTCGCCCCCGGCGACCGGGTGGTCTTCAACGGGATCCTCCGCTCGAAACAGCGGGTGAACTATGGGACGAAGTCCACGCTCTTCGACCTCTACCTGGAATGTTCCTCAGTGGAGGCGCCTGAGAAGGAGTTCGAGGAGGTGAACATCTCAGAGGAGGACGAGGCTGAGATCAGATCGCTCTCCGAAGACCCAGAATTGTACCGGAAGATCACCGCCTCGATCGCCCCCTCCATCTACGGGAACACCGAGGTGAAGGAGGCGATCGCCCTCCAGCTCTTCGGTGGGGTGGCCAAGGATCTGCCAGACGGTTCGCGCCTGCGCGGCGACATCCACATGCTCCTGGTCGGCGACCCGGGCATCGCCAAGTCCCAGATGCTCAGGTATGTCGTCAAACTCTCGCCGCGGGGGATCTATACCTCGGGCAAGTCCTCCACCTCGGCAGGGCTGACGGCGACCGCGGTGAAGGACGACTTCGGGGACGGCAGTTGGACCCTTGAGGCGGGTGCCCTCGTCCTTGCCGACATGGGCGTCGCAGCCGTCGACGAGATGGACAAGATGGCGAAGGAGGACCGCAGCGCCCTCCACGAGGCGATGGAGCAGCAGACGATCTCGGTGGCCAAGGCCGGGATCACGGCGACGCTCCGCTCGCGCTGCGCCCTCCTCGGCGCGGCCAACCCCAAACTCGGGCGGTTCGATGCCTACGCACCCATCGCCGAACAGATCAATATGCCCCCCTCGCTCCTCTCCAGGTTCGACCTCATCTTCATCCTGACCGACAAACCTGACGAGAAGCGGGACTCGGCGATCGCCAACCACATCGTCTCTGCCCACCGGGTGGGCGAGTTGATCATGCAGCAGCAGACCGGCCCGGTCTCCCCGGACCACGCCGACCTCCTGGCCGCGGAGAGCGTCACCGTCGACCCGCCCATCCCGCCCGAGGTGCTCCGCAAGTATGTCGCCTACTCGAAACGGCATATCACGCCCCTCATCACCGACGAGGCAAAGGAGATCCTCATCGCCTACTATCTCAAACTCCGTCACCTGGCCGACGAGAACAAACCGGTGCCGGTGACGGCGCGACAACTCGAAGCCCTCGTCCGCCTCGGCGAGGCGAGCGCACGCATCCGGCTCTCACGCACCGTCGAGCCCGCGGACGCCGAGCGGGTCGTCAAGATCGTCGACCTCTGTCTCCGGCAGGTCGCCTATGACGCCGAGACCGGCACCCTGGACATCGACAAGTGGGCGAGCGGGATCACCAAGAAGAAACGCGATCTCATCCGCACGATCAAAGACACGATCAAAGAACTCAGCGGCGAGGACGGCACGGCCAGGACCGCCGAGGTGATCGAGGCGCTGGCCAGCGAGGGCTTCGACCGCGAGGAGGTCGAGGAGCAACTGGAGAAGATGTTCCGCTTCGGTCAGGCGATGCAGCCGAGGCGGGGGATTGTACGGTTGATCTGAGGATCAACGGTTTCTCTTTTTTCGGCTCTGTAGAAAACATCCTTTTTCATCACCTCAACCCCCCTTTGAACTGAATCTATCGCCTTCCCTCATGCTTATGCCGAGGGGCTCCGCCCCCGATACCCCCATAATGAAGATTGGGGTGGAGGGTGGAGAAATGACTATGAAAGGGGGTTGCAGTCCACCGCCTATCGCTCACGCGGGGGTTCTCGGGGAGCGGCAAGCCCCTCGTCGAAGAGAAACATCAAGATGTTTTCTACAAAGCCCATTTTTTCCAATATGGGCTCTGTAGAAAACCTCACCTTTTCTTGGTTCGAGTATGATTCAACCGCCTTCCCCCATGCTCACGCCGGGGGCAATGCCCCCGGACCCCCGGGACGAAGATAGGGCCGGGAAGGCATCATCAATGATCATGAAGAGAGGATTGCCGTCCCCCGCCTATCTTCGCGTGGGGGGACCGGGGGGCGGCTAGCCCCCCGCAGAGATAACCACCTAGAGGAATTACCATGAAAATGATCCTGAAAATCGTCTCTCCAGGTTTGCATGATGGATTGAATTCTCCAAACTCCTTCATGTGTGATACGCAGATGACAGAGAGATCTTCTGCCTTCCCGGCCCCATCTTCATCCCGGGGATCCGGGGGCAGCGCCCCCGGCACGAGGGTGCGGGAAGGCACGTCGATCAGATCGGCCGCCCCCATCGCAGACTCTTCACCGCCCTCTCGCGCCGGGGGGTTGCACCCCCCGGACCCCCACGGCGAGGATAGGTGGGGGCGGCGATGGAACAAGATCCCTATCGGTTCTTCAGTCTTGAAAAAGAGAGATCAAGCGATGAGAAATTTTCATCCCGTATGCCTGAGGCGTGCTCTTGCCTCATGCTCGATTCTACAGAGCTCCAATATGTAGAGATTGAGCTCACAAGCCACATATACAAATGGAATTATACTACCTATCGTGGACGCCTGAACAGACGTCCTACAGGGGGTCGGGCATCCTTGATCGGTGTACACGCCCGGCCCCTTGTGACTTCTAGAAGGCCAATCGGGTTGTTGGTTTTCATCAGAGATGGCCGTTGCGATCCTCCGCCTTCCTGGAGAAATAGGGAGGACATCAGATGAACAGAAGGACCAGGATGTGGTCATTCTCCATATTCATGATACTGTTGCTGGTGAGTATGGTGACAGGAGCAAGTGCAGATTCTCTTTCAGAATCTCCAGACGACAAACAGATTTTTGAAGAAAAAGCCCTCAAAGTGGTTTCTGAAAGGGGTGCTATTCCCATAGAACAACTGGAGATCCGTCATTCGACGGTAGCGCAGTCTCCTCTCACCGGTGAAAAAATCTACTCATTTAAGATGAGGGATACGCAGTCCGGGACGTATTATTCAATCAGTCTGGACGAGAATCTGAATGCCGTGGATCTCGATCGGGTTGCAGAAACCGATCATGCAGAGGATCTGGATCGATATGGAAAGTTCTCTCCGGATCTATACAAAAAATTCCTGACAGCAGACCCGGATGAGAATATATCCGTATGGATCTGGATGACCGAACCGGAGAACATGCTTGAGATCGAAAGAGACACGAGCGACGAAAGAGAAAAAGAATTGCGCGCGTCCCGAATTGAAATGTATCTCTCGCATGAAAAGCCGGTGATCGATCGTCTCAGGGCGGAGGGGATCGAGATCACCTACGCCAGCAAACTCTCTCCGTCGATCTTTGCCGACCTGCCTCCTGATATGATACTCGAACTGAGCACAAGACCTGATATCATATCGATCGCCCCCTCGGGATCGGGTGAAGTCGAAAGAGAGGCAGAGGAACCGGCGGTGAATGCACCCGATGTCAGGAGTCGAGGATGGTGCTCCAACACCACATCGAGGTTCGATGTCGACGACCATGCGATATGGCCAGCGGGGTTGCACGCCCTTATCAACCGGATCAGGGCAGTGCAAACGGGATTTTCACCGCCGGAAAACCTCTCCGCAACTCCCCCTCTCCCTCTTGAAACTCCTCCGTCCCCTACTCCCACACTCCACGACGACCGTGGCGTCAGGGTGTTCACCGATCACGAGTCGTACTATATCGGCGGCATCGTGACATTCGGGATCGAGAATAACGGACATAAAAATATCGAGTTCCTGTACGGTGCCCCCGCCGGCGCCCAGATAAAACAGAACGGCACCTGGATCAGTTTCAGGGCATTTGGCGTGAATATGGGGCCGACAGAAAATATCTGGTCTGTTCATCCCGGCGAAACGAAAACGTTCATGTGGGATACCAGTAAAGGCTGCCGGATCGCCGACAAAAAGATGACAACCCCACCCCCTGGTCAGTACAGAATCGTCTTTCACGGGGGTTTTGCATCCGATGAGTTTACCCTCATGGAGAGGCCAGAAGGCGAACCTGAGATGTACAACATATCCACCTTCTCAGACGGTTCCCACCTGGAGATCGTCACCGATGAAACATCGTACTCTGCCGGGGACGTCGTCACGTTCCAGGTCATAAACAATGGTGCTGAAGAAAGTCGTTTTCCTTCAAACACCCCTCTCGAAATCCAGACGAAGAAAAACGGCAACTGGGCCCCTGCCGATATTCTCCCCTGCACAGACTATCATATAATGGCTAAAGGATGGAATCTTCAACCAGGTGAGAAGAAAACGTACTGGTGGGACACAGGCGGCACAAAATGCGAATCCAGGTTAGAGGAGAACATGACCACACCTCCGGGGATATACCGGATTGTCCTCAGGTTCGGTACCTACAAAGGCCCCATCGAGTTCGTATCCGGGGAGTTCACCATTCAAGAGGAGATCCGAACAGGAGATCTATGAGAGGACGGCGAGAAAATACAAAACCTATCACTTCTACTACTATTTCTGATTCTGATCTCAGTCGTAGGGTGCTGTGTCGAGGAGGAGACGGAGACGATCTCTCCTCCTGCAACCACCCCCGAACCGGCATCGACCGCGGAAGAACAGTACGGCATCGATCTCTCCACGATCCCTGTGGACACTCCCGAACTTATCACGACAAACGGATCCTCTATCGCCGGGATCGCGCTTCACGACAAAAGAGCACAGGAACTGATCAGGCGCGGTGGAATTCCGGAAAAAATTGCGGTGATATTTCATTCATGTCCGCGAGATGATCCCTGCTGCGATCGAGATCCGAAACTCTTCATCAGGTACCGGGACATCCTCTTCGCCTTCACCGTCGATGAACAGGCCGGAGAAGTACGAGGCGGAGGTGCGGAGGTACCGAACTCTCCGGATCGGAACAAACCCTACCCGACCTATTGTAAAATCAGGGATAATGCCAACCGTACAGATTCCGTTTATCTGGGCAATGACCTGATGATGAAATATGACGACACGTCATTCCTCTTCTTCAACGAATCGTTTGAGCGGGTACCGTGAACAGAAGAGATACCACGAGAAAAAAAAACTCGTTCGCCATTCTTCTGGTGCTTACCGTCCTGCGGTGAGCATCTCCGCGACGAAGTGCCAAAATGATCGGTTCTCAGGAGCATCGAAGCGATCGGTGAGAAGTTCTCTTCACCCCGGCGCACCGATCCGGGAAGGCACGGGATCAATCCTCACATCTTTTTCCTGGAGAGAAGAACTCATAAGCAAACACTATATTCGATGATCATCATACTGACCTCCATAGACCCCTGAACAACAGTCCCACCGCATGCCGACGAGGAAATGCATCGCCGTCTTGTTTGCACCTGTGCACCGGATTACACCGATTTTGCACTCCGCCAATGCCATCGAATAAGAGATCTTTTGAGCCCTATTCATCCATCAAAGCATATTAACCGGGATTTGATCCTCATGTGCACCCGGATCCCGATCGCACGCACACCCTCACAGAGACCCCGACCGATCGAGCGTGTCGGGTGCTCCCTCAATCCGGTGCAATCTAGTACTATAGGAGAGAGAGATCTCTCTCCTCTCTCTAGAATAGGTACTCTAAGCCCGTTCCTCCGTCCGCTTTCATTGCACTTTTCCGGTGCAACTTCGGTGCAACCAGGGTGCAAACGTGCAACCGCCACCCTAATACCCGGTCGCATAATACCACCCGCCCTCTTCCCTGATATGCACCGGCACATCGAAGAGCCCGCCGATCACCCCGTCGGTCAGCACCTCCTCCTTCGGACCGTCCCCATATACCCGCCCGTCCTTCATCATGACCACCCGTGAGATCTCGGGGATGATGTCGTGGAGATTGTGGGTGACCAGGATCACGCCGGTGCCCGAGCAGGCGATCTTTCGCAGCACCGAGCGGAAAGAATGGAGAGCGTGGAGGTCGAGGCCTGCGGTGGGTTCGTCGAGGATGAGTGCTGTCGGGTCATGGACCAGCGCCCGCCCGATCAGGAAACGCCGCGCCTCGCCGGTGGACATCTCCGTCATGGGACGGTTGCCGAGGTGCTCGACCTCCAGGAACCCGAGGACTTCGTCGGCCCGCTCCTCCATCGCGGCGGTGACCTCGTGATGGTAGAGCCCGACGCTGGCGAAGAACCCGGAGAGGACCACCTCGCGCCCGGTGATCTTCCGGGAAAAAGTGAACTGCAGGTCGGGCGATACGATGCCGAGCATGGAGCGAAGTCCGCTCACGTCCCATACTTCCTGCCCGAGGATTTTGAATCGCCGACCCTCCTGCATCAACGGATAATACTCGCGGGTGATCGTCCTGATCAGCGACGACTTCCCCGCACCGTTCGGCCCGAGGACCGCAAGGTGCTCGCCGGCACCGACCGTGAGGGAGAGGGAGTCGAGGACTTTTTTGTCCCCTCTCATCACGGTGAGGTCGGCAAAGTTCAGCAACGGCGGCGAGTGCGGGGCCTTCATGATACTCTGATCTCAGGTCTGTCCTGATACCCGTTGCGGTGGCGGGTACGCACCCTCACCGCAGGACTCAAGCCTCCTCACATCCTATGATATTATATAACATGTCCCTCTTCTCACGCTCCCCCGACGACCAGGTCTACCAGCCCGCGGAGGACACCTTCCTCCTGCGTGACGCCGCCCTCGACGAAGTGCGGCCCGACGACCGCGTCCTCGAAGTGGGGTGCGGGAGCGGGACGGTGATCGCCGCCCTCAGGGAGCGGGCCGCCGCTGTCGTCGCCACCGACATCAACCCCCATGCGGTCGGGGCCGGGCAGTCCCTCGGCGTCGAGACAGTGCGCACCGACCTCTTCGCGGGTTTGAAGGGGCCCTTCGACCTCGTCCTCTTCAATCCCCCCTACCTCCCGACCCTGCCGGAGGAGCGGATCGACGACTGGCTGGAGTATGCGCTGGACGGCGGCCCGACCGGACGGGTAACCATCGAGCGGTTTGCCGAAGAGGTCGGGCGGGTGCTCGCCCCCTACGGAAGGATCCTCCTCCTCATCTCCTCGCTCACCGGGCCCGACGAGGTGAGGCAACTCTTCGCGGACCTCGGCTACACCGTACTCCTTGTCGCACGCGAGGAGGTCGAGGGGGAAGAACTGCTGGTGCTGCGGATCAGCCGAGACCTCTGCACCTGCCGTGCGTGACCGGGTCAGTGAGAGGCGTCAGGCTGTCCTGGCTGAGTCAGCCCATCCTCAGCACCACTCACATACTCCTCCTCGCTCCCTGGCTGATCGTCGATGCACCGCCCACAGTGCGGGCAGATACGCTTTTTCTCATGCCGGTTTTTGATCTCGTCACCGAAGGCCGAGGCAAGGATCCCGGCCGGGAGCGCGAACATCCCGATCCCCAGGATCGCGATAAAACCGCCGAGGAGTTTGCCGAACGGGGTGATCGGGTAGACGTCCCCATACCCGACGGTGGTGAGCGTCGCCACCGCCCACCACATCGCCATCGGGATGCTGGAGAAGGCCTCGGGCTGGGCATTATGCTCGACACAATACATCACGGTCGAGGTGAGGACAAGGAGGACGACGAGGACAAATCCGACAACGAC
The DNA here is from genome assembly GCF_017357525.1 of Methanofollis aquaemaris. Lineage (NCBI taxonomy): Archaea > Methanobacteriati > Methanobacteriota > Methanomicrobia > Methanomicrobiales > Methanomicrobiaceae > Methanofollis > Methanofollis aquaemaris. The sequence goes on from NZ_CP036172.1 coordinate 641,711, forward strand.
GAGTGCCTCCTTCTCAGCCTTAACGACCCGCTCAAGCATTTTGAGAGCCTCGGAATACCGATAGAGTTTGAAGAGCCGAAAGACTCTGAGCAGGCGCAGCATCCGCAGTACCCTGAGGTCGAGAGGGATGATCATCGGCAGATAGAAGGGCAGGATGGCGACGAGATCGATGATCGCCATGGGGGACGCGGCAAAACGCACCCGGCCACCCGGACCCACAAACCCGGGGTTGCAGGGCGCCGTCCAGAGGCGGAGGGCGTACTCCGCCGTGAAGATCGCAACCGAGAAGATCTCGAACCAGTCGAAGAAGAACTGATACCTCAGATAGAGGAACGCATCGGTTCCCAGGACGACGGCGGCCACGTTGGCGACGATGAGGGCGACGATAAAAGTGTTGAACACCTTACCCGCCGTACCTCCTTCGTCGGTCCCTTCAAGGATGTTATAAAGTCGGTACCTGGACATATCCTGCAGTACCAGTCCACGTTCATCAAAAAGGGATTTGTGATCTCGATCAGGGAGGGCGACGACCCGGAAGGGAGAAGAAAACTTCTCTCCGACCCTCAGGCTCCCATCACTGTCAGCATCCTGCGAAGGATCCCGACGAGATAATTCAGCGCGATGAAGACGAGAAGGAGGAACCCGATGATCTTGATCCAGCGGTAGACCGAACCCGATTTTTCCGCCCCGGCCCCATCTTCCTCAGACAGCGGCGGAAGTTCCTCATCCGACTCGACGACAAAGGAACCGGTGTACCCGCACCGCTTGCACCGGTACCTCGTGCCTGCATACCCCCCGAGCACCTGGTAGAGGTCGGTGCTCCCGCACTTCGGACACCTGAGCATGGAAGCACCTCACCCCCTACCGCCATCAATCTTCCGTCGCCCAAAGGTTGAAACCCCCACAGAAACCATGAAGGGTGATCATCCATGGGTGCGACGCTTGTCGAGAAGATCTTCTCCTCCCGGTGCGACCGGGGGGTACGGGCAGGCGAGGTGGTGATGGCCCCGGTGGACCGGGCAATGGTCCACGACATCACCGGCCCCCTCGCCGTCAGAGTGTTCAAAGAGATGGATGGAGAGCAGGTCTTCGATCCGGCACGGATCGTGATGCTCTTCGACCACCAGGTTCCGGCCGACTCAGTTCCGGCGGCCGAGAACCAGCAGTTCATGCGGGAGTTCGCCCGCGAGCAGGAGATCCACAACTACGACCTTCGCGAGGGCGTCTGTCACCAGGTGCTCATGGAGAAGGGACATGCCGCTCCGGGAGAGATCATTGTCGGTTCGGACTCGCACACCTGCACCTACGGAGCCGCAGGAGCGTTTGCGACCGGCATCGGGTCGACCGACATGGGCTTCGTCCTCAAGTTCGGCGCCCTCTACTTCAGAGTGCCCGAATCGATCGAGGTCACAGTGAGCGGCACCTTCGCCCCCCGCGTCGGGGCAAAAGATCTCATCCTCTCCATCGCCGGCGACATCGGCGCGGGCGGCGCCACCTACCAGGCGCTTGAATTCTGCGGAGAGACCATCGAGACGATGCCGATGACTGGACGGATGACCTGCTGCAACATGGCCATCGAGATGGGCGCAAAGGCAGGTATCGTCCCACCCGACGCCGTCACCAGGGAATACGTGCAGGCCAGGCGGCCCGGTGCGGAGATCGCCGACCTCGCCCCCGACCGGGACGCCGTCTATGCCGACCGCCGCGCATACGACGTCACCGATCTCGTCCCGCAGGTCGCGGTCCCCCACAATGTGGACCATGTCGTCGACGTCGGCGAGGTCGCCGGGACTCACATCGACCAGGTCTTCATCGGTTCGTGCACGAACGGTCGGTATGAGGACTTCGTCGAGGCCGCCGAAGTGCTCGGCGACCGGAAATTCTCCGACGACATACGGGTGATCGTCGTCCCGGCCTCGAAGGAAGAGTACCTCAAGACCCTCAGGGCCGGACTGATCGAAAAATTCGTCGAAGCGGGTGCGCTTGTCGAGGCGCCGTGCTGCGGCCCGTGCATGGGCGGGGCCTTCGGGCTCCTCGCCCCCGGCGAGGTCTCGCTCTCCACCTCGAACCGCAACTTCAGGGGACGGCAGGGGAGCACCGAGGCGGAGGTCTACCTCTGCTCGCCGGCGACAGCGGCGGCGAGCGCGATCACCGGCGCGATCACCGACCCGAGGGAGTTGTGAAAATGCGGATCTGGAAATTCGGCGACGACATCGATACTGACGCAATCATCCCGGGGCGGTTCCTCACCGAGTACGAACCCGAAAAACTCGCGGTGCATCTCTTCGAAGGGACGAGGGACGACTGCAGAACCGGGGTGCAGCCCGGCGACATCATCGTCGCGGGCAAGAACTTCGGCTGCGGCTCCTCCCGCGAGCACGCCCCTCTCGCCCTCCTCGGCGCGGGGGTGAAGATCGTCGTGGCCGAGTCCTTTGCCAGGATCTTCTACCGCAATGCGGTGAACACCGGGCTCCTCCCCCTGGTCTGTCCTGACACCGGCGGGCTCGAAGAAGGGCACGAGGCGACGGTCGACATAGACAATGGTGTGTTGACGTCCGACGGCGTCGCCTACCCCATCGAACCGGTGCCGCCCTTCATGCAGGCGATCATCGATGCCGGCGGACTGGTCGAATATGCAAAAGAGATGAAGGAGGTGGAATTATGTACAGGGTCGCAGCGATAGGCGGCGACGGCATCGGCCCCGAGATCCTCGACGAGGGCAAAAAAGTCCTCGATGCCGCGGGGGAGCGGTACGGTTTCGATATCGACTGGACCGACTTCGATATCGGGGCCGAGCGGTACCTGGAGACCGGCGTGCTGGTCACCGAGGAGGAACTCAAAGAAATCTCCGGATACCCGGCGATCTATTTCGGGTCCATCGGCGACGAGCGCGTGAAGCCCGGCATCCTGGAGAAGGGGATCCTCCTCAAGATGCGGTTCTCCTTCGACGAGTACGTGAACCTCAGGCCGATCCGTCTCCTGCACGGGATCCAGAGCCCGCTCGTCGGCAAGGGGCCTGAAGACATCGACTTCGTCGTGGTGCGCGAGAACACCGAGGACTTCTATGTCGGGATCGGGTCGCGCTTCAGGCAGAGTGAGAAAAAGGAACTCGAGGTCGTCAGGGACCTGTACTCGGTGAAGTTCGGTCTCGACGTCGAGAGCGACGCCGAGGAGATCGCCTACCAGATCGGCGTCCTCTCCCGCGAGGGCTGCCGGCGGGTGATGGAGTACGCCTTCGACCTCGCCGAACGGCGGCAGCGACGGGTGGCTTCGGTCGACAAGGCGAACGTCCTCTCCGATGTCTACGGGCTCTGGCGGGAGGTCTTCTCCGAGGTCGAGGGGCGCCACCCCGGCGTGGCGACCGAGCTCACCTTCGTCGACGCCGTGACGATGTGGTTTGTCAAGAACCCGGAGTGGTTCGATGTCGTGGTCACCCCGAACATGTTCGGCGACATCGTCACCGATCTCGGAGCGATGATCCAGGGCGGTCTCGGCCTCGCGCCGGGCGGGAACATCAACCCGACGGGCACTTCGATGTTCGAGCCCATCCATGGTTCGGCCCCGAAGTACCGGGGCCTCGGCGTCGCCAACCCCATCGCCACCATCTGGGCGGGCGCCCTCCTCCTCGACTATCTCGGCGAGCACGAGGCAGCGGAGGGGGTCGTGGAGGCGATCGAGGGGACGATCCGGGACGGCGTGGTGACCCGCGACCTCGGCGGCGCGGCAAAGACTGCAGACGTCGGCGACCACGTCGCGGCGCTGTTGCGGGGATAACACAACCTTTTCTTTCGGGAATGGTGTCCCGGCGTTCCGGAGCCTTATTCCCGGTCATCACTCAAATGTTTGATACTTTTTTCGACTCTGTTGAATCAGGCATCAGCCGGGAACGCGCTTCAGGCATACCGCATGAACATTGTTCTGAGCGACACTTCTGAGTGTGGAAGGATCGACACTGTTGAAGCCCTCAGTTCCTCTTCTCCTGGCCTTGAGGATACCGGGAACCGAGCACTTCGCCCCCCCCGGCGCGAGAAAACAGTTAGCATTCCTCATCCTTCTGGGGGGTGGCCCGTCTGAACGAAGTGCCTTCCCCAATACTCGCGCCGGGGGCGCTGCCCCCGGACCCCCGAGATGAAGATCGGGCCGGGAAGGCAGAGAGATGGCGGTGAATTGGTATCGAACCAGGGCGACTGTTCAAGCCCTGGATACTTTTGGGATATACTCTTCGTGAGAGAGGCCAGAGATCTCTATTGTTCAGGCACATTCTCGTGGCGACCTTTTGTTCTTGACTCGCCACTATTCATCGTAGTGCTTCTTGAGGAACCGTCGCACCACACCCGACTCCAGCCAGCACTGGTCAAGGTCGGTGACGAGGGCGTCGATCTCACGAGCATGCCGGATCACCTGCTCGGAGAACTCATTGTCACCTATCTCGGCAAGCCCGACAATGACCGAGAGAGGGTTTCTGATCCGATCATTGAGCGAGGCGAGTTGTGCGAAATTCCGATCGATCTGATCGAGCGCCTCCTTCCTGAGAACCTCCATCTTTCGGCGCTCGCTGATGTCCAGAAGAGAGAGCAGATACAGAGGCCGTTCCGAAATCTTCCCCACGGTCAGGAGCACCTCGACCTCCTTCCCGTCGACCCGCCGGAGTACGACCTCATACTGGTCAGGGGCGGACGCGAGATCCTCCTTCCTGCATCGGTGGAACTCATCAAGCACCTGCTGCCGGTCAGGATCGACAAATGAAGTCCAGCGCCGCCCTTTCAGAAGACGCGGATCTTCCCCGAGAATTTCTCCAAACCGTGTATTGGCATGGACCAGGAACCCGTCGTCCATGACCACCGCCATTGCCGTTCCGGTGTGCTCGAATGCCGTCCTGAGAATATCTTCCGAGCGCTTCAGTCGTTCTTCGACCTTTATCCTATCTCTGGCCTCAACCGCAGACCGATGGGAAAGGGTCAGACCATATGAGAGTAAACGCGCAAGGACACGGTAACTCTTCCTGGCCTGTTCGACCTCCTCTTCAGGGAGTATCGGCACCTCCATCAGAGCATCGGTGTATTCTCGAACCGGATACCCATAACGCTGTGCCATGGCCAGAAAATAGCCTGACTTCTGTTCCTCTTCAGAGCGGAAAAACGGCGGCCCGAGGAGGGTCGCCACATGCCTCTCCCTGAGAACGATCGGGACGGCAACCCGCCAGAGGCGATGAGGACAGAGAAACACAAAAGAATTCCTTGATGAAGCATAGGTGCCGATCCCGGTCATGCATGTCCTGCACGCCCGCCCGCTCGCCGTATGCTTCCTGTGAAAATCCGAGCAGATTCGCATCTCCCCGACAGAGACACACTCATGACCCTCAAGCGTGACGATGCTGGACCTGACTCCGAGGAGTTCGCTGACCTCATTGAGTGTGCGGTACAGCCGGGAGAGTTCAGGAGTTTCGTCAACAAGAGGATCTCTCATACTCGATCAAATCCCGGCTTCTCTGAGGAACGTGCCAGGTCTTATCTTCTGGTTATGATGATAAGGCAATATAATCATTCCCTGAATCCATATAGATTTTTTGAATATTTCAATTATTTTACATGATAGATCGAACAAAAAGGAATAGAATTATAGCAATTTGCCATACTTTCGCGTTCTATCGTGCTCAAAGGGGCGAGGGCCACCCCTCACCAGGGCCTTCCGAGAACCGGACAATCATATAGTCCATGAACTCGCGGGCAAGGTTGGGGTGAGGGGCAGTGTTCGGGACCGTCGCCGCATAGACGATGGGGTTGCCGACCCGCTCGCTCCCGATGGAACCGAACCGCTGAAAACCAAGTTTGACCACGGCCTTCTCATAGTCATCTGCATATGCCGCCGAACTGAGATCGATCTCAGTCGGCAGAGTGACATACTGCAGGCCATGCCCCTCGGCGACGCTCAGGTACTCGAAGGCATAGTCCACCCCGCCGGCGTCCAGGAGAGAGAGAAGATAGATGCTCCCGTCCCGCACCCGCACCATCTCGCCCTCGGCCTTGAGCACCTCGGGGAGCGTGATCACGGTGACGGACCCTTCCTGAGAAACCTCCAGCGCCGGTTTGAGATGGTCGCCAAGGATGGCGTCGTAGATAGAGTCGTTGCCATAGTAGTCTTCGGCAAGCGTCGTCACCATCAGCGAACGGTAGCCTGCGGCGTCGAGCATGGGGTTTGAGATCCCGACGACGACGTCTGGTCTGGCAAGCACCTCATACCAGTTCTCTGAAGTGATCTCATCGGCATACAGACTGTGGTTGGTGTAGGCGACGACCATCTGGTTGGTGGCGAAGGGGGTGTACGAGTCGGTGTAGTTCCCTTCCCCCTCCTTCATCGATCGGTACATCATGTCGGGGATGAGGGCCTCGTCTGCGACCACCACCACATCGATGTCACGGTGGAGGTCGGTCACCTGCCTCACGCACTGGATGGAACCGTGCCCCTCGATCTGGACGTCCACACCGGGGTGGGACGCCTCAAACCCGACCTCCACCTCTTCCATGGGGAGAAGAAGACTCCCGGCCGGGACGACCCGGAGGGTGGTGGGCGTGTTGTCGCCACCGGTGCACCCGGCAGCAACGGCAAAGACCGCTACAAGGGCGAGGAGAACGAGGGGGGTGCCCCTCATGAGCGTTCCACCTCGATCCGGTCCACCCACTTCACCCAAGCGCTCCCCTCGGTGATGGTGCTCGGTTCATCGGTGCCGACCACCATCCTGAGCGGCCCGCCGTCCCCGTCAGGGATCGCCGTCCCGTTGAACTCGTAGGCGAGGACCAGGGTAAGATCTGGTGAGGGTTTTTCCTTGAGGTTCTCGTCGAAGGTCACAAAACCCTTCCCGGCCACCTGTTCGTCATCGAAGACCCAGTAGTAACCGTCAGGTGCCGATATTCCGACCTGATCGCCTTCTCCAAACCCGCCGACCAGATCGAACAGCGTTGTGAGAGATACGCCCTTCACCGTGTACGGCCCGTACTTGATCCCGACCGTGGAAACTGCATAGCCATAACCCTCCCAGGCAGGAAGCGCCTTGATCTCAGAGAAGGAGAGCACCTTTTCCTGGGTGCCGTCCGTGACCGTGAGATTCCAGGCGACATCTTCTCCCGCCTGAGCGGCGGGATCGGTACTCCCGGTGGTTCCAGTACACCCACAGGCGGCCGCAGCGCAGATGAGGGCGAAGACGACCAGGAACCGGACGAAACGAGCCTTCATCCCCGCATCCTCCATGCAAACCCGGCAAGACCAAGCCCGGCCAGCAGTCCGAGAATCGGAGCAGGGCTCTGGGCAGTCTTTGCGGCCGTCGGAACCTCTGTCGTCTCAACCGCAGCAGATCCCTGGAGTGACTTGACCGGGACATTCTTCACTCCATTATATCCTCCTTCATAGACCCGCACCTCATCGATCCACTTTACAGTGTAGCCTGAGGTCGAGGGATAGAGGTCGTTAAAGAGATGGAGACGTTCAGGCGGGAAGCACTCGCGCATATCCTGGTTCCCGAAGACATGCTTGCCCTCCGGGTTGGTGGAGTCGTCGGCAAAGAAAACCAGGCGCATGCCGGCATGATAGTCAGGGGGGTACCCGACGCCCTGCCGCTCGCCGACAGTTGCGTCCTCGCCATTGTACCAGCAGATACCGATCGGTCCCTGGCGCGGCGCGGGTTCATAGACATTCTGATACCCAAACTCGATATGATACCCGTCGCCCGCCTTGATCATCACCTCGTCACCGGGCGCCATCCCGCCGACCAGGTCGCAGAGGTCGGCGACATTTGTGCCCTTCACCGCGCCGCGGTCCTTGAAGTTGGCGGTCTCGTTCCTGTCCCACTGGGCCTCTTTGTCCTCGGCAAAGACCGGGCCCTGGTGGTAGTAATGCGTCACCCCGTCCCCGAGCACCGGGAGGTTTTTCTCCATCCACTGGTAGTCGACTGTCGTCTCGTTGAGCACCGTGGTGCCGTCGTCTGCAAGTTTTACCACATGCACCGAGTCTGTCGATGCGGCCTGCACCCCTGCGAAACATGCACAGAGGAGCAGAATCAGAAATACACTTTTTGTTCTGTTCATACAATCACCTTTCTTTTCTCAGCCACAGAGCGGCGATACCGGCCGCTGCACATGCGCAGAAGGGAGAGAGTGGTGCCTGTGCGGCATCTTCTCCCGCTCTCTGCGGCGTCATCTCAACCCTCTCGAATGTGCTGTTCGGGGGGTAGAGATACACGACCTCCCTGCTATCCTCGGAGAGTCTGGCCACCGGTATCACCTCGGCCGTGACACGATCTGCGGTCACCTGAACTCGCAGGTAGGCGAGGGTGTGCTCAAGGCCGTTAGCGTACCCGACCATCTTCTCCTCCGCAAGGGGGTAGAGCGCCTCCCCGCCGCAGGGGATCACAAAGTATTCTGTCCCATTCACCTCGTAGTGCTCGTAAGCATGGACATGCCCGCTGAAGACTCCGGCGACACCGTGGCGCTCGAAGAGCGGGGCCCAGGATTCGCGCAGGGTGCGGTCCCCGCCCCAGTGCCGTTCATTGGATGAGAATATTGGATGGTGGAAGGCAGCAAAGGCCCACTGATTTCCTGCGCCGGCAAGATCCTCTTCCAGCCATGCGGTCTCTTCGTCAAGCCGTCCTTTTGCCCAGTCATTGGAATCGAGGACAGCGATGTGAGCCTGGCCGCATTCAAAAGAGTACCACTCAGGCACCCCGAAGGTCTCGTAGTACACCGAGCGGTTCCCCTCATGGTTGCCGAGGGCCGGGTAGATCGTAGTGTTTGCAAGCATCCGCCGCCCGGATGCAAAGAACTGATCCCATTCGTCGAGGTCGTGGCCGAAGGTGACGAAGTCACCGCAGTGGAGGACAAAGGAGAGGTTCTTCTCCTCTGCAATCCGGTCGGCAACGAGTTTGTGCCGCTCAAGTGGGGTGAAATACGGGGCCTGGCCCCTCGTGTCGCTATAGACCACAAAGGTGCACGGCCCATCTCCAAAGGTTCTGAACCGGCAGTCCGGGCTGGTCACCTCGTCTGTTCTCACTACATAGTGGTAGACCATCCCTGGTGTGAGATTGGTGAGGGTGATATGGTGAAGGGGAGCTTCTTCCAGGCTGGTCACCTCAACGGTATACTCTCCTTTCAGGAAGGCCGCTTCGTCGGCGTACGCCACCGCACCCCCGGTCGGCTCGACGGTCTTCCATGATATGACCGCCGAAGTCTCGTCGGTCCCGGTGACATACGGCCCCCAGAGGAGATCAGTCCCTGCGGCCGCGGCTGCAGCAGGGAGAAGAAGCATGGCAAGAAAGAGCCATGCTCCGAGATACCTGCGATCTGGTTTCACGCGGCTCACTTTCTCAGCCTGACCTCGCAGGTGACCATCCGGTCAGGGACGACCATCACGTCCTCGACAGTCTTTGAATCCGAGCGCCCGACCACCTTGACTGTGTACTTCCCAAGGTCCATGCCAGTGAAAAGGTGCGGGGTAACTTCCCCGGTGTTCGCCCCGTAGAGGTAGATCTTCGCCCCCGCTGGCGTGCTGTTCACGTACAGGGCGCCGTGGGCATAGGTCTCCAGATTGAATGTGACAGAGCGATCGTCCGTCCCTTTCGGAATATGAACCTCTTCCTCCTTCGGGAGATAACCGGGCTTTGTGACCATCACGCCATGACAGCCATACGAGATATTTTCAAGGAGGTACGGGGTCGCATGTCCGGTTTCGAAGCCGTCGATGAAGATCTCGGCGCCGGACGGTTTAGAATCGACCTTGAACGTGGTGAGGCCGGGCATTTCATTGAGAGATACCGTCTCACCGTCTCCAGCATATCCCGGGACCGGGATCGAGAAATAGGCACCATCATGGTAAAACGAGGCAAATGCATTGAGCACCGGCACCTTCACTTTTGCAGGCATCTTCTTGCCGGTGGGATGCCCGTTGACCGCACAGTACTCACCCTTGAAGGTGGAGGCATCGAGGGTGACCGTCCGTGTCATAGACTGTTCATAACGGTCAAAATAGACCGGGACGATCGTGCCGGGGGTCACCCAGACCTCTCGGGTGTCTACTTTATAAGAAGCCTTGTCTTTTTTGACCTTCACCTTGTGCCGCCCCTCTTTGAGGCCATTGACCACCTGTGGGGTCGTACCCTCGATCTTTTTGCTGTCGATATAGATCGTAGCCCCACCGTCGGTGGCGTCCACATAGATCCCGCCTGAATCCAGGTCGGTTCCCTGAGCGGTGAGGAGTTCCAGACAGGCAGGGTCGACATTGATATTCGATCTGGCGGATTCGAGAGCAACGGTCACGTCGGTCTCTTCGGTGAGGTCGAAGGTGGTCGCATAGGGCCGATAACCCTCAAGGACCAACTCCAGAGAGTGGGCGCCGGTGGGGAGGGCCTCAAGCCTGGCCGGCGTGATCATCCCGAGGTACTCCCCGTCAAGTACGACCTGCGCCCCGGCCGGGTAGGTGATGATGTTGAGGGGTGCATTCTCGGGGAGGGAAGGTGTGGGTGTCGAGACTGGTTCTATGACCGGCGCCGGTGTAAGTGAAGGGGATGCGGTCACCGCTGCCGTCGGTGCCGGGAAGAGGGAGCCAATGAGCGGGATACCGTGCAGCCAGCCAAGAAGGCCTGACCAGAAGCTCCCCTCCTGTGCGGTGTCAACATCGACTTTCCCATCATCAGAAAGGGTGGTGGGCGGAGGAGACGAAGTGGTCTGGAGAGTGGGGGGCGCCGTTGTCTGCATGGTCGTCGGTTCGGGGGTCGGTTCAGCATCGCGGGTTCCGACGATCAGGACGGCGAGGCGGTTCTCCAGATAGTCCCCGCGCTCGTCATAAGATACACTGGAGACCGCAAGCGTGTTCCCGCTCGGTCTGAGATAGGAGGTCACTTCCGCCTCTCCGATCGAGATCGCCTTCTCACCGCCGTCAAGGAGGTTCATCCACTCCCCGTCATGGAAGGTGAGGCAGTTGGTGTAGGTATCGTTCCCGGAAGCCCCGGTCACGACCGAGAAGACCCTGGCATCGATCTCTCCGTCTCGCATAACTTCGTCAGGGAACTCGGCCGTGCTGGTGGCGCCCTCTTCATCGACGCCGGCAGAGGGATCGGCCTCGATGGCGTCCGCACCTTCGGCCACCCAGTACGAGATGCTGGTACGATCGTCCCTGACGACCGCAAAGAGCACCCCGCCGTAGAGGGTGAGTGAAGTCTCTTCAGGGCCGTTATTTTTCACATCGAGTGAGAGATTGCCCTCTGGAACAGAGGCCTTGAGGTCATAACACCAGGTCTCGACTGCCGGATCGTCGCCGTCCGGGCCGAGGTCGGCATAGTACTCCGAGAGGCCGAGTTGCTGCGAGTTCAGAAGAGTGGAGATGTCTTCCCGCTTCGCATCGTCCTTTGCGGTGTTGTTGGTGCCGAAAAGGTACAGGCAGGCGCTCTCGACGTTCTCAAGCCCCGTGGTGTTGAGCGAGAAGTGGGCGGTCTCTCCGGCCGCGATCGTCTGTGCCTCGCCACCGGTCTGGATGAGAGATACCGATCCGTTCACCGTCCCATGAAGGGTCCGGGTGAGTGCTGCGCCCTCAAGGCCGCGGGGCTTGGAAGACCCGCCGTCACCACCAGAGGAGGAACCACCCTGGTCGGGGTCGATCTCGCTGTGGATGATGATCCGGTCGACATGGTAGACCGAGTTGCCGCTTGCCGAGGGATACTGATTGTTAAAGAAATACCAGTACTCCTCATCCCAGGACTCGTGCATGTCCCAGTTGCCCCAGACGTGCTTCCCGGCATCGTTCGTGGTCTCGGCGAGGAAATAGAGGCGCATCCCTTCGGTGAATCCTTCGTCGATGTAGCCGGTGTCCTTGCCATGGTACCAGGCGATCACCATTTTCCCCTGTCGGGGATTGGGAGCATAGATGTACTCAGCCGGCCATGTCTTGTACATCCCGTCGCAGGCCTTGATCTCGACCATCTCTCCCTCTGCCGCCCCACCGACGAGGTCGCAGAGATCTTTGACGTCGGTGCCCATGAACTCGCCATGGTCCTTGTACTCGAGGTTGACGTCCTCGGTCGGGTTCCAGTAGTCGTAATCCTGGCCAGGATGTTCCTTCTCCCAGGCGCCCTCAAAGATCGGGCCCTGGTTGTAGTACATCGTCTCGCCGTCCCCCTGGACATCAAGGTTATCTCTCATCCATTCCCAGGTGATGGACTTCTGGTCGAGGATGGTCTTGTCGTCACTCGCCAGTTTGGTGATGGTCAGTTCGGTCGTCGGCGCTGCTGAGACCGGAACGGCGATCGACGCGATCAGAAGAAGAAAGAGTGCGGTGACGACCAGGAGTCCGGTCGCCGCCCTGTGCATTCCTTTCATAGCCAACTCATCTCCTCAGGGCGGCGACGGCACAGATGGCCAGAAGTCCGGCCAGCGGACCGAGAGGCGATCGGGAGGACGTCGTCGGGACACTCCCGGTGTCGCTGCCGGTGTCGTGTGCGGTGATCGCAAGTTCGTTCACATGCTTGACCGAGAGCCCGCTCGTCGAGGGCCAATCTCCTCCGAAGAGATGCCACTCGTCCTCGGGGAGAGTCTCTTTCATATCGTTGTCCCCAAAGACGTGCCAGCCCCAGGGATTGACCGAGTCGTCGGCAAAGAAGATCAGGCGCATGCCGTCATAGTAGCCAGGGGCATAACCAGATCCCTGTGGATCGCCGGTGAGGGAGTCCTCGCCTACATACCAGGCGATCCCCATGGTTCCCTTTCTGGCTTCCTCACCATAAACGCTCTCATAGGAGAATTTCTTGTAGAAACCGTCCTCAGCCTCCACCTTCAGAGTGTCGCCAGGGGTCATGCCGCCCACCAGGTCACAGAGATCACTGACCGCGGTCCCTTTGACCGCACCATAATCTCTTGTGTCGACGTTCTGGTATTCAGCAGGGTCCCATCTGTCGGACTCGTTGAAGGTCGGGCCCTGGTGATAGTAATGCGTCACCCCGTCCCCGAGAACAGGAAGATTCTCCTCCATCCAAGTATAATCGACAGTCCGCTCATCAAGGATCGTTGTCCCGTCTGAGGCATACTTGACGACATGCACCTCGGTCGTCGCCGCGGCCGCCGGTATCATGAACACCATCAAAAGCAGCAATCCGGCGACTTTCAATACGCCATGCTCTCTCATTGTGTCATTCAACTCCTTTTAATATGCGAGAGAAATTCATTTTGCATAAAAAGAGGGTATTATTTTCTCCTGAGAATCAGGAGCGCACCGAGCGCGATGAGCGACAGACCCCAGAAGACCGGGGTCTTCTTCGGGGTGGTGACCGGCACGGTCGTCTCGATCGTCTCGATCGTCTCGGTCGTCTGGGTCGCAGGCTCAGTCGGGGTCTCGACCGGCGCCTCGACTGACGGGTGGGTCACCTCAGGTCCGGCGGACCCACCCTTCACGGTGGCGATGGCGAAGTACGAGAAGCCCGGAGATTCGGCGTGGTAGAGGGCCTTGCCGCCTTCTTCGCCGAGGAACTCGGTCTCAAGGTGCTTCCAGGCACCATCGACGTATCGCAACATTGCGATGTCGCCTGTGCCGACACCCTGGCTTGCAAGCCAGCCCGAAGGTACGGCAAATTCGATGGTGACCCCTTCGAGGGCGGCCGGATCGGCCCGGTACAGGGTGATCTCCTCGAGTTCATAGACCTGGCCCTCGGGGGTCTGGGCGTCACCCGGGAGGGAGGCTTTCTTCACCGTGACCAGAAGGTCAGAGACCTGGTCGTAGGCGCCGAGCGTGATCTTTGAGATCGCGGTCTCGCCCACCAGGAAGGTCTTCTTCTCACCGGCCTGGAGAGAACCGGCAAAGGCCGAGACTGCTGAGGAACTGCCGGATGATGAGGAACCGCCTGAGATCGGTTTGGGCGTTGCAACGCCGCCGACCGCGAAGAATGAAAATCCTGGCGTGGTCGCTGTGTAATACGCAGCACCATCGCGGTTCTCCAGGTGGGTGGTGGGGAGCTGCTGCCAGGCGTCGCCATGGTACCGGTAGAGTACTACGTCGGCCGGGGCGAGTCCCTGAGCGGAGAGCCAGGTCAGCGGGACTGAGAACCGAATCTCGGCACCATCGATGTCGTCGGAAGCTGTACCGAAGGCCGAGATCTGCAGGGTCTGATAGAGTCTCTCCACCGGTGCCTTCACTTCAGGCGGAAGATCGGCGCTCCCGACCGAAAGAACAAAGTCAGGGACATCTTTCCCTACGGTGACGTTGATCCGGAAGACCGGGGAATTATTAACGGTCATGTTGACGGCTTCGCCCTTCTTGACCGGCCCGAGATCGGTGAACTCGGTATCGAGGTTAAGTCTGATCCGCTCGACGCCGTCGACCTGCATCTCAGAGGTTACATTGGCACCGACAAGGACCAGCGGCCACTGGACCCCCTTCTCGTTCAGGACTTTTCCATCCAGAGTATTTGCGATGATGTAGTCCCTGCTATCGATGATATCGCGGCTTGAAAGTGTTTTGACCGAACCGTCGCGGCCGACGATGTCGATGGTGTATCCTTTCAGGGCGAGTTCACGGTCGAAAGCCTTTCCAGAATGTTCATTTGCATCGTCTACCCAGCCGCAGAGGAAGTACAGCGGCATGCCGCCCCAACGGTTGCCCTGAGCATCGACATACTCGGCCTTGTGGTTTGCACCCATGGTGCAGGTCAGCGCGCTCTCGAAGAATCCCTTGCTGATGTCTCTCGTGATCGCACCTTCAAGGCTCAGGTTCCAGGGTTCCTCGGCGACGGAGTAGATCCTGATCTCGCTGATCCACTTCGGCGAGATACCTCCACAGGAGGGGTACCGGATGCCGTCGGCAGAGTAGTAGTGCCAGTAGGCCTCGTCCATGCTCTCGTGCATGTCCCATTGGCCGAAGACGTGGTCCTCAGGGGTGTAGAAGAGCCGATAGCCCTCGACATAGTCAGGGACATAGCCCTGCCTCTCGGTCCACCAGACGAGGACCGCATCGCCCTGTCTGGGGTTGGGATCGTAGATGTTCTTCCAGCCGAGTTTGGTCTCCCAGCCGTCTTTTGCGATGAAGGAGATCTCGGTGCCCTTGGGCATGCCGCCGACAAGGTCGACAAGGTCACGCACGGCGGTGCCCTTGATGACATCCTCGATCTTCGGCGGATCGAGGGCCTTGTTCTCCTCGGGGTTCCAGAGGTCGTTGGGGTCGAAGGTGACGCCCTGGAACTTGTACGGCTGGTCGTCTCCATGGACCTCAAGGTGGTCCTTCATCCAGCGGTAGTCGACCGTCGTCTCGTTGAGAACCGTGACGCCGTCGGGAGCGAACTTGACAATCCGTACCGTGGGGACCTCGGCCGGCTTCTGGAACTCGGTCAGTTCGATGGAAGCGATGCTGCCGACACTGTTGCTACCGGCGACGTCGGCACCGACGAGCCTCAGGGGCCAGGGCGCCTTGTCTCCGTCGTTCGGGAGAGCGGTGCCGTTGAGTTTGTTTGCGACGATGTAGTTGTTGTTCCGTGCAATATCCTTGCTCAAGAACTCCTTGGAGTAGCCGTCCTTCGCGGTGACGATCACTTTGTAACCGTTATCGGCAACGAGGTCGTTGAAGCCGTTCTGGCCGTGCGGGACACGGTCGTCGACCCAGCCGCAGAGTTCCCAGAGGGCGATACCTTCCCAGCGCTCGCCGGTCTTCTGGTTGGTCCAGCTCACCTTGTGATGCGAGCAGGACGCGGCCTCTTCAAAGAACGCCTGGGTACAGGTGTAGTCGATCTTTCCCTTCAGGTCGAGGTTCCAGGAGCCTTCCGGCGCCGGGCCGGGGATGAGATCGACGAGGTCGATCTCGGCGACAGCCTTCACCGACTTGGGTACGCCGTCACCGACGAGTTTGAGCGGATATGACGTATCATTCGAGGGGATCGGCTGGCCGTCCACCAGGTTTGCAAGGATGTAGCCATTGCTGCGAGCGACCTGTTTGCTCCCGTATTCCTGCGACCATCCGTCTGATGCGATGACTCTGACAGTGTAGTTCGTCGCCGCCAGGGTGTCGTCGAAGGTCCAGTGGTCTTTGCTCTCGATGTCGTCGGAGACACCGAGGAAGTACCAGAGCGGCACGCCGCTCCAGACACGGTTCTTGTTGTCGGTATACTCGACACTGCCATGGCACCCGGATTCCTCGAACTCGGCCTGGGTGACGGTGTCGTTGACCGCACCGCAGACCTTCAGGGTCCAGCCCTCGTCGGGCCCGGGAAGGCCGACGAGTTCGATGGAGGCGATGGCGCCGACCAGTTGTCCGGCGTCGGCTGCGGAGCCCTTGATCTGGAGCGGCCAGCAGGGTTTCTTCTTCTCGCCGATGGTCTCGGGGAGAGGTTCGCCGTTGAGGGTGTTTGAAACGATGAAACCGCTGTTATGAGCCATATCGGCGCTCGGGATGTTGATCGAGTAGCCGTCCTCCGAGATGACTTTCACCGAGTAGCCTTCGGCAGCCAGTTCGTCGTTGAAGGTGTAGTGGCTGCCGCCCTCCTCGTCGTCGACCATGGCGACGAGCATCCAGAGGGGCATGCCGGCCCAGACGTCGCCGGTATCGGGATCGGTCCAGCTTGCCCTGTGGCTGGACAGGCAGGCGATGCCTTTCTCGAATTCGGCCTTTGTGACGGTCGCGTCGCAGGCGCCCTTCAGGGAGAGAGTCCAGTCAGTGCCAGGCGACGGGGGGGTACCGCCGTTGACGGTGATCGCAACCACGGCGGTCGCCGCTTCAGGGGAACCGTCGGGGCCGTAGTAGAAGATCACTTCGTCGCCGTCATGGAGCGGGTAGTTGGGGTAGCCTTCGGTCTCGTAACTATCCCAGTAGTCGAGCATCTTGCCGTTGACATAGCACTCCCAGCCCGCCTCATGCTTCACGAACTGGAAATCCGCGATGGCGTCGAGGATGATCTTTTCGTACTTGACATTGGTGAGGTAGTCAAAGTTGCCGGCAATAGAGGCGGCGTGGAGAGCGCCGAACGGAGTGTAGTTGCCGACTTCATAGGTCTGACCTGCAGACTCCTGCGTGTAGGTGCCCTCGGTCAGGGTGACGCCACCGTTGAAGATGACCGTCTTGCCGGCGAAGGGATCTTCTCCCACCGCGACATCGATCAGAACCGCCGCGACTGCGTTCTCAGGGGTGACACCGTCGGGCCCATAGCAGAAGACGACTTTGTCCCCGTCCTTCAGCGGATAGTTGGGATAGCCTTCCTCGGCATAATTGCCCCAGTAGGCGAGTTTCTTGCCGTTGACATAGCACTCCCAGCCCTGGACTTTCTTTTCAAACTGATATTTATCGATGGCATCGAGGACCAGTTTGTCCTGGTTGTTGTTCACGACATAGGTAAACCCGCCTTTCGTGGCCGCGGCGTCGAGCGCACCGAATGGCGTGAGCGTGTTCACCACATGGGCTTCGCCGGCAACGTCCAGGTTGAAGGTACCTTCAGTCAGGGTGACTCCGTCGTTGAAGATCTCGTCGGCCCTCTCTTCAGGTGGGGCGAGTTCGATCCTCGAGATCTCCTCGACGGCCCGCTGGGTGCCGTCGACACCGGTCCCCTGCAAGTAGAGGGGGAAGAAGACGCGGTCGATATACGTGCTCTGGTTGATCTCGATGTCATTGAAGGTGTTCCCGAGGACGTAGGTCTTCTTGCCGTCCGTCACTTCGGTAGAGTAGAAAGTGGAGACCTTATCCACACCCTTCTTCTTGCCGTAGACCGTGATCGTGTAGTTCTCCGCAGCGAGGGCCTCGTTCACGGTTGCGGGGTCGTCGTCGTCGGCCAGGGCGATGACCGCGGAGAGGTTGGCACCCTCAAGGAGGCCGTACTTGTTCGTCTGGAATGAACCCGGGTGCGCTGCGGCAAGGGAGATGAACTCGTCCCTGCTGAGGGTGCGGTTCGTCGAACCGTTCAAATAGATGGACCAGTCCGCGGCGGCGGGGTCGCGGCTCTGGACGACGATCCGGCTGACATATTTTGCGGCGAACCCTGTCGTCGACGGGTGAGTGGAATCAGACCAGTGCCAGTACGTCTCAGGCAGGCACTCCTTCATGTCCTGGTTGCCGAAGACATGCTGCCCTGCTCCATTCGGGGTCTCGGCAAAGAAAGCGAGGCGCATGCCATCTGTGTACGATGGCACTTCCTGGCCATTGCACTCCCAGGCAACGACCATTTTACCTTGCCGTGGATCAGGGTTATAGACACTCTCATAAGGAAAAGTCGGTGGTTTGTACTCATCTGAAGGGATGACGGTTACCGTGTCTCCTTCGTCCATCCCGACAACCTCACAGAGGTTTTTGAGGGCCGTTCCTTTCAGAGCACCCATATCCTTCAGATTGAGGGTTTCACTTGCATCCCACACATCGGCATCATTCACTATACCCTGAAGCCAGTAGTGAATCGTGCCGTCTCCCTGGATCGGAAGATCTTCTCCACCTGCTTTCAATACATCGAGGCCGATCGATACATTTGCAATTTCTGTACCGTTTTCAGCCAGTTTTATAATAGTCACTTCGGTCGTGGGATCTGCCGCAGCCACGGGTGCGACAAGCATCCCTGCAACTGCAAAGACCAAGAGTGCCAGAATCATTAATCGGTTCTTCAAATTCACATACTCACCTCTTCATCAGGAGGGGGGTCTCCTTTCAAGTGATAAACACAATAAATCTCCCTTCGGAGGCATAAAAAGGATTACCAAATTCAAAATATTAATTTAACATAGTTGACAAAAAATCTCAAAAAACCCATAATAATAGCAATTTCGAAAAAAAATCATAATTAACAACAATTAAACAAAAAAAAAGAATTTATATCAGATATTTAATCAAGAATCAGATCTTTTGTCTGATCAGTAATACCACACCGGCCGCAAAGAGAGATACGACCCATAACGGCGAAGATTGCTGTGGAGTGGTGGCGGGCACCTCGTTTCCGGTCGACCCGGATGCCGCTCTCTCCTGCGCGACCTGCGCATCCCTACCTGGCACTCCGGCGATGGCAAAGATGGAGAGACCATCTGAAGATGCTGAGAACTCCTGGTAACCATCTCTCACCGATCCCGCATCGGTGGCGAGCGGTGTCCATGTGCTCCCAGTATAACGCATCAGAGTAACATCGCGAGGCTCAAGGCCCTGTTCCTCCATCCAGGAGGGGGGGACGCGGAAGGTGACCACAAGTGATGTCGGGTCGGCCCTCGCACCACTCAGACCGATGTCGAGATAGCGATAGACCGGGGCATCAGGGGCCTGCATCGTACCAGCAGTTTCCAGATCACGCACTTCAACATGGAAGGGGGTACGCTGCTCAGGGAGGGTCACCGAGACTTTCTTGACAATCGGATTGTCGGCGATGAAGGCCCGGGTCATCGGTGCAACTGATGATCCGGAATCTCCATCCCCGCTGCTCGGGGGAGTGCCGCTGATTGTGACCAGGACCGCGACCCTGCTTTCCAGCACCCCGCCGCTGGCGGCATCCTTCGTCGCCCGCAGCATGGCGATGTTCTCTCTGGGGAAGAGTACTGGCAGGACATCGAGATCTGCCGTCAACACGCTACCCTCGGCCCGCAGGGCGTCGGTCCACTCGCGGTCATTGAACCCGAGGATGCCGGCCGACCCAGTGCCCGTCACCAGGAGACGGGCGGCGGCAGTCTGATCGAGGTTGAGGGAATCGTCGAAGATAGCCCGACTCACAGCGTCGTCCTCAAAGACTCCTCCCTCTTCATCGATGGCAACGGCATCGCAACCGGCCACGACCTGCCAGATGATCTCAGGGAGGGCCGGGTCTTCACGCACCAGGAGAAGTGCACCGCCGTCGATGGTGCAGACTTCATCACCGGTCCCGGCGTTCTCGACGGTGACGGCAGAGTCACCCGACCTGATCCCTTCAAGCTTGAAGACGTAGGTCGCCGCCACCGGCGCGTCCTTCTTCCCTGCCCGGTCGGTGTAGGTCTCATCCGGCTCGACCGTCTTCCCGTCGATCCGGACGGTCAACTGCGGTTCGGTTCCGGTGCCATCTTCTCCTTTCTTCGAATCGCTCACAAAGAGATAGAAGACCGCAGTCTTGAGCGTCCCGGTGCCGTTCCCGGCGTTGAAGGTCAGGGTCGCGCGCTCGCCTGCCGCCAGGTTTCCACCGGTGCCGGCGACCGGCAGGAGAGAGACTGAGCCATGCAAACACTTGCCGGTGGGGGCTTCCATCTCGTTTCCGGAGAGACCAGAGGCATCCGATGTCCCGTCACTCCCCCCGTCAGGCGAGACATCGCCCGCGCCCGGAGGTGCCGTCCCGACGACGGAATATCCGCTGCTCCCTACCCCTGAGACCCGGTTGGTCCAGGAGATGCCCAGGCCCTGGTTGGACTGGTTGCACCAGCCATAGGAGTTGAAGGAGGCATAGGTGGGGAGGTTCTCGAACTCGTACTCGATTTTTACGGCGCCGTTGTCTCTCAGGTTCTCGATCAGAGAGTTTTCACCAAGTGTCCCGGCATGGAGGTCGATATAGACGGTGTGGAAGGGGTTTGAACCGTCGGAGACGTCCTGGCCGTAATAGATCGGATATGCCCCCGGTTGATTGTTCCCGGCGGGTTTCCAGGTCTGCGGGCTGTACACAAAGTTGTCCTTCGTGATCGTCCCCTCATACGTGCCGTCGACATACTCAACCTCGTCTGCTGCGGGTGGTGCGTTCACCACCGGCGTCGGGGTCCACTGGTAGCCGCTCGCCCGGATATGGAGGGCAAAGTCGTCGGGAATAGTGCCGTTGATCGCGATCATCAGGATCATGTCGTCGGTGAACCCTCTCCCACCGGTGTTGGTGAGATAGAATATACCCGACTGTTCTTCGGTGGTCGTCACCTGTCCGTACGGTTCGCTCTCCGGGTCAGTGCTGATGTGGAGAGCGTTGAGCCCGCCGCCCTCGAACTTGAAGAATTTGGTCAGCCCGTCGGAGAGTTGCAGGTCGAAATTGCTGGTGCCCGGCATCGTGATCCCACCCACATCGTCGGCCGCAACCGGAACGGCGCAGGCGGCGAGCAGGAGGATCACCAGTGCAAGAAGTGATCTTCCCATTTTTTTTCCGATATCATTCATCGTATTCCCACCATTGAAAGAAAGAGGGTTCAGGATATGTTCCTCTATCTTCTTCTCGACAGATGAAATTTGTTTTTTGATAAAAGTTTATTAGATCCGATTAACTGCACCGGAGCGCACAAAAAAAAAAGAAAGATTCAGTCCCTCTTCAGGAGGAAGAGGGCGCCGATAGCGACGATGGAGAGGAACCAGGGGATCGGCGACTTCTGCGTCGGCGCCGCGGTCGCCGGGGCAGTCGTCTCCTCGACGGCCGGTGCTGGTGCATCGGTCACGACGGGGGTCGGCGTGACCGTCTCCCCGGCCTGCCCGGCGGCAGAGGTCGTCTCACCGCTCGCGATCGCGAAGTACGAGAACCCGGAGGCCTCGGCCGAGTACAGGGCCAGGCCGTTCTCTTCCTTCACGAACGTGGTCTTGAGCGGTTTCCAGGCTCCGTCCTCGTACTGGAGGAGGACGATGTTGGCGGTGGAGAGGCCGTGCGCCTTGAGCCAGGTCGTCGGCACCGCGAACTCGAGGGTCACTCCGGCGATGGCCGCGGGATCGGTGTGGTACAGGCTGGCGTCAATGAGTTGATAGGTCTGACTCTCCGGCTTCGGGACGTCCTTCGGGAGAGACGCCTTCTTCACCGTCACCAGCATGTCGTTGATCGAGTCATATGCCTCGACTGTGATCCTGCTGATCGCTGTCTTGCTCACCGCGAAGGTCTGCGACTCGCCTGCGGGGAGGGAACCCGAGATCGAGGTGACGTCGGAACTCCCACTTCCACCAGAGGAGGAAGAGGACGAGCCAACCGGTTCCCCGCCACTGGAGGTTGCTGATACCGCGGTCAGACCAAAGATCGAGAGGCCCTTCGGCGAGAAGGCCTCGAAGACCATATTCCCGTCGGCGTCGGTGCCGACAAGGACGGTCTTCAGGACTTCCTTGGTGCCGTCCTCAGCGGACCTGATGATCCTGACCGCGTCGACGCCACCGTGGGCGTCGACCCACGCCGGGCTCACGGTCATGGTGATCGTGGCGTCGGCGATGTCCTGGCCATTTGCAAGGTTCGTCTTCACGATGTTCATCGTGTAGGCGACCGCGTCCACCTTCAGTCCGTCGCTGCTGGCAGCGAGCTGGAATGCAGACTGTGCATCGGTCGACGCGTTTCTGGTGATGGTGGTGCGGAGTTCTGCACCCTCGGGGAGGTTGGTCAGGTTTGCCGCAATGGATCCGGTGACGACTCCGGCGGCCCCTGCATCGAGGTCTATGGGATTCGTATCGAGCCTGATCCCATCAAGAGCGCCTTCCACCGTGGTACCACTGACAGAAGTGTTGCCCGTGGTCGTGATGGTGAGGTTGAAGGTGTCCCTTCTGATCTTGATCTCGTTTCCTGAGACTGTGACCCCATCGATTGAAGTGTCGACGGAGATGTTCTTCTTGCCGTCGCCACCGTTCTTGACCGTGCATCCGGGAACGTCAAGAACCGACTTCTCGGTCTTCTGATCCTCCTGAGGAGCAAGTGCCCATCCGAGCACTGAATACCCACTCATCTCTGGCCTGCAGAGATCGTTTGTCCACGCCACCATGGTCTTCCCATTGTTGGAGTTTGCACAGTAGGCGTACGCATTGAAGGCAGCACGGTTTTCGAGGTTCTCGATGGTGTACTCGACCCTGACCGCCCCGCTGTCATTCAGGCCGGGAATGCCGCTGCCCGAACCGAGCACGCCGGCGTTCAGGTCGATGAACATGAACCTGAAGGTGTCTTCGGTGTCGGTCATGTTCTGCCCGGCAAAGACCGGGTAGTCGGGGTTCCCGCAGGGCCTCCAGATCTGTGGGCCATAGATGAAGTCATTCACGGTGAAGGTTTCATCCAGCGAGCAGAGGTTGTAGGTGATCTCGTCGGCCAGGGGTGCTTTGTTCGACCGTTCCGGCGACATGTCAGGAGTCCAGGAGTATCCGCTCGCCTTTACACGGACGGTAAGATCCTGCGGGACGGTCCCGTTCACGGCGAGCATCAGGATAATATCGTCATCGTATCCCTTGCCACCGGTGTCGGTCACATAGAATACTCCGGACTGTGTGTCCGTGACGGTTACCTGACCGCCGGCAACATTCGGGTCGGTGCTGATGTGGAGAGCGTTGAGGCCGCGATTCTCTCCTGCGAACCTGATATTGTAACAGGTGTTGTCGTAGTAGCCCTTGAAATCATTGAACCTGACGCCGGCGTCGTTCGCCACCGTCACGTAGATGTTGTTGTAGTCTGAGAGGACGCCGCCTCCGGGCATCACCGTCACCATGGCGATTCCCGGCATGCCGCCGCTCGTTGCGGTCACATAGGTCCTGCCCGGAGTGTGGGCCGAGAAGACACCATGGTCATTGACAGTTCCGACGGTCTCGTTGCTGCTCGACCAGGCAAACGAGACGCCTGCAACCCTTGCACCGGTCTCATTGTAGCGGGCTGCGGTGAAGGTCTGCCTGCCGCCGTCGTTCACCAGGGAGATGCACGGGGTGACGGACACTGAAGAGCGGTCGCTTCCGGTGGCATATACCACAACAGGCAGGGCAAGGGGATAGTTCTCGATGTTTGCCGGGGTGATCGCATAGGCGGTATCGACGATACCGTTCCCATCCGTGTCCGTAACTCTGGGGGTGTCCCAGTAGTTCCCGACGATGCCAGTGTAGACCTTTCCGTTGTAGAAATACTCCACCGGAGCGGAGGACTGCCAGACTTGCGCAATGTCGCCGAAGATGGTGCCTTTATTGTTGATGAATTCGTTGAGGAAGAACACGTTGTCCTTCGTCGTGTCGCCTGCGATGTAAAAAGCATTTATGGATGAATTTACGATGCAATTGGAGGAGAATACGTTGTTCATGGGGCCACCCACACGACCGCCGGTATAACCTGCCATCAGGCCGATTCCCCTACCGTACGCGTCGATAGTGTTCCCGGTAAAGGTGTTCCCCTCGGATACGCCATTCAGATAGATCCCATACAGTCCGGAAACTGAGCCGCCGATCAGCACGTTGTCTGCCACCGTCGTCTCCGTGATCCCATCCAGCCTCATGGCGGAAGTCCTGGCGCCCGAGATTACATTCTCCCGGATGAGGTTGCCCTTTGCGGAGAGCGAGATCCCCGTGGCGCAGCCCTTTTTCTCAGCAGTGCTAGAGATGGTGTTGCCGACGACCGTGGTGTTTTCACAGGGGTTCCTGGCGTACACCCCATTGTTACAGTCGGTAAATGTATTCTCCCTGATGGTGCTGTTGGGAGAGTCTTCCATGTAGATGCCGGCATAGCCGTTCTGATCAAAGACGTTGCCGGCGATCACGGTCTTCTCTGCACCGAGAAGGGCGATGCCCCACTTGCTTATCCCCATGACATTGTTCGTGAGGGTGCAGTGGTCGGCGCCATTGAGTTTGATCGAAGCATAGTTCCGACCGGGCCCTGTTTGTCCACCTTCGATGGTGAAGCCCTCGATGGTCACGCCGTCCACCGTGACGGTGAACACGTCTTGCAGGGGGGTGGGGGCATGGACGACGGTCCCTTCAGGGCCGTGCTCGGACCGGATCGTCAGGAATTTGTTGACGGTCACGCTCTCGTTGTAGGTCCCGTTTTTCACGACGATATTGTCGTAGTCGTACACTCCGTCTACCGCCGCCTGGATGGTGGTGAAGTCGCCGCTCCCCGAGGGATCAACATACCTGACCGCCGGTTCATGGGAGGCCGGGATGACGCGGACGGTTGCCGAACCGGTCACGCCTTTGTCGGATGCCGTGACCGTCGTCGTTCCTTCCTTTATGGCATTGAAGGTGCCGTTCTCGTCCACCGTACCGACGGTCTCGTTGCTGCTTGTCCAGGTGTAGACAGAGGTCGGCATGGTGTTGCCATACTGATCGAGGGTTGCTGCGCTGAACGTACCGGTCCGGCCTTCCTTCAGCACGAGCAGTGACGGCGTGATCGTGACCTTCGCCGGCCTGGGGAGATCGAGCTGGATCTTCTTTACGATGGCGTACTGTGAGTAACCGTCCTGGATGACGATCGGCCAGTATGTGCCAGGACGGATCTCCTTCCCGTCGAGTTTGTTGGCGACGACAGGAACAGAGTCTCCGCCGAGTTTGTCACTAAAAATATCGACGGTGCGGTCCCGTCCTCTTTTCTCATAGGTGATGGTGACCTTGTAGTTCTTTGATGCAAGTGTCTCGTTCAGCGTTGCCGGGTCATCATCGTCGATCAGGCCGACCAGCGAGGAGAGAGACGTCCCTTCCCAGAAATTCCCTGATGAAGTGCATGACGCCGGGTTTTCTGTCGAGATGTCGATGAATCCGGACCTGTTGACGGTCTCGATACCGGCGCCTTCGAGGGTGAGTGTCCAGTCGGGTGCGGTCTGCACGGTGACGTTCACGGTGTCCGAAACTCCGCCGAATGCCGCCTTCACAGAGGTTTTGCCCGCGGCCAGAGCCGTAAAGAGGCCGTCCTCATCGACAGTTCCGACGGTTTCGTTGCTGCTTGTCCATGTGAGTTTGAGACCGTCCATCTCTGCGCCCGAGGCATCGACGGCAGTTGCGGTGAACTGCACGGCCTCATCAGGATAGAGAGATGAGAGTTCATGGGGGTCGAGCGTAATTGAAGTCGGCGGGGGTGTCTTCATCACGCTGACGAGAGTCTCTGCAACGATGGCGCCACTCTTCGCGGTGATCGTGGTCTCGCCTTCGACATGGGCTCTAAAGAGCCCCGCGGTATCGATGGTACCGACGGTCTCGTTGCTGCTCGACCAGACGACCTCAGCACCCGGGATCGGTCTGCCGTCGGCATCGGAAGCACTTGCACTGAACTGCAGGGTCTTGTCGATGATGACGGTCGGGGACTGCGGGGTGATGACGATCGATGCCACTTCAGGGGTATCTTCAGTAACAGTAACCTCTGCGGTAGCGGTCGCGTCCCCGCCTGCAACGGTAACGGTTGTCGTCCCCGCAGCATTCGCAGTGAAGAGGCCGGTATGAGCATCAACGGTCCCAACGGTCTCGTTGCTGCTCGACCAGAGGAGCGATGCACCGGGCATCACCTGGTTGTTCTGGTCATATGCAGTAGCATTGAACTGCAGGGTTTCGCCGGTCCCGAGGACCACGGAGGTAGGGGCGAGTGTCAGAGCGGTCACAACCCGCGGGATGCCCCGCACCGTATAGCCGCTGCTCCCGACTCCGGTTACACAATTCGTCCAGGAGATGCCGTCGTCCTGATTGGAGGCCTTGCAGTAGCCATAAATGTCGAAGGCCGCAAAGGTTTCCAGGTTCTCGAAGGTGTAGTCGACCCTGGCCGCGCCGAGGTCGGTCGTGTTCGAGTCGCCAGAGATGTGCCCCACACCGAGGTCGACGAACATGAGCCTGAAGGTGTTCTCAGTGTCGCTCATGTCCTGGCCATCGAAGATAGGATAATTGTCAGGTTTGGGGGAGGGTCTCCAGAGTTGTGGACCATAGATGAAGTCATCCCTGGTGAAGGTCTCGTCCACCGCCCCTTCGACATACTCCTTGTCATCAAGAGAACCGGGTGACCAGCGGTAGCCGCTCGACGTGATGTGAACAGCAAAGTCGTCGGGGATCGTCCCATTCACCGCAAGCAGGAGGACGACTTCGTCGTTGTACCCTCTGCCTCCGGTGTTCGTGAAGTAGATGGTGCCGGACTGGTCTGGCGAGTTCGTGACCTGACCTTTCCTTACTTCAGGGTCGGTAGTGACGTGCATGGCGTTGAGGCCGCCGCCGTCGCACTTGATGTAGTAGGTGTCGTTCCCGAAGGTGTCGAATCGTGCACCTCCGTCGTTTGCGACCTGCACATGGATGTGCCGGTAGTCGGGCAGCGGTTCGGCCGCTGCCGGTGTGATCACAAGAGCAATCAGGAGGACGAGCATCGCCGCAGCGATGAGCGTTCCCACTGACCTCATGCATTTTCGTTGGTCAACCACGTAAAATCACTCCGCATAGTAGATAGGATCATAAAAACGGCAATATTATAGCCATTTTTGGGCAAAGTTAGCCCTTAAATTATAGTTCAATGCTCGATCAATTAGTTTTTGCCATTTTGAGCACAAAGTTAAATGAACCAAATTAACCCGAAGAGAAATAGGGAGATTGGAGTTTTCACGCCTTTTTCAGGATGAAAACAACTCCAATCGCCACAAGAGAGAGTACCCAGAAGACCGGCGACTTCTGCGTCGGCGCCGCGGTCGCCGGGGCAGTCGTCTCCTCGACCGTTGCAGGTGCATCGGTCACGACGGGGGTCGGCGTGACCGTCTCACCGGCCTGCCCGGCGGCAGAGATGATCTCACCGGTCGCGATTGCGAAGTACGAGAACCCGGAGGCCTCGGCCGAGTACAGGGCCAGGCCGTTCTCTTCCTTCACGAACGTGGTCTTGAGTGGTTTCCAGGCTCCGTCCTCGTACTGGAGGAGGACAATATTGTCAGTGGAGAGGCCGTGCTCCTTGAGCCAGGTCGTCGGCACCGCGAACTCGAAGGTCACCTCGGCGATCGCGGAGGGGTCGGCCCGGTGGAGAGCGGTCTCAACGATCTCGAAGGTCGTCTGGCCGGGGGCATCCATGCCCTTCGAGAGAGAGGTCTTCTTCACCGTCACCAGGAGGTCGCCGATCTCGTCATATGCGTCGACGGTGATCCTGCGAACCGCCGTCTTGCTCACCACAAAGGTCTGCGACTCCCCGGCAGGGATGGAGCCCGAGATCGCGGCGACGTTGGAACTGCTACTCCCGCCGCCGGAGGAAGAGTGCGATGCAGGCGGTTCGGCGGACTTCGTGACCGCGGTCAGACCAAAGACCGAGAGACCCTTCGGCGAGAAGGCCTCGAAGACCATATTCCCGTCTACGTCGGTGCCGACAAGGACCGTTTTCAGGACTTCCTTGGTGCCGTCCTCCGCGGACCTGATGATCCTGACCGCGTCGACGCCGCCGTGCGCATCGACCCATGCCGGGCTCACGGCCATGGTGATCGTGGCGTTCGCGATGTCCTGACCGTTCGCGAGGTTGGTCTTCTTGATGTTCATCGTGTAGGCAATGGCGCCGAGGTTCAGGCCGTCGGTGGTGGCTGCGAGCTGGAAGGCGCTCCGCGCGTCGGCTGAGATGTTCTGGGAGACCGTGGTCTCAAGGGCGGCGCCCGCGGGGATGCCGGTGAGGTTCGCGCCGATCGAGGCAGAAACCGTGCCGACGGTGTCGAGGGTAGTGGTGATGGGGTTGGTCTCCAGGGCGATGCCGGTGACGGTACCGTTCACGGTGCCGTTCACAACCGTGGGAGCGCCCTCGGTCTCGATGGTGAGGCTGAAGGTATCCTCATCGATCTGGATGGTGTTACCGGAGACGGTGGCGTTGGTGGCGGTGGTGTTAATCCTGACCTCGTGCGTGCCGTCGCCGATCTCCGTGATGTTACAACCCGGAACGTCGAGCGACGAGTCCTTCGTCTGGTCGCCGTGCGGCGGGGTCACCGTGACCATGGCGGTGCTGAACACGCCGTTGGCAGAGGCAGTAACCGTCGTCGTGCCGGCCTTGTGGGCGATGAAGACGCCGGTGGCGTTCACCGTGCCCACGGTGGTATCGGACGACGTCCACCCGAAGGTGAGGGGCAACATTTCAGCGCCGTTGTCGTCATAGGCAGTGGTGGTGAACGTCAGAATGTCGCCAGGAGCAAGTGAAGAAGTCTGCGGCGTAAGGACGATCGAGGCCGGGGCGAGAATGACGCCATCCTTCCAGGGGCCACAAAGGGGATAATTGTCGATCTGTGACGGCGACGACGAGATGACGAAAGGTTCGTCGCCGATACCGTCGTAATTCGAGTCATTACAGGTAAAGGATGGGCCCCAGAAGTTTCCGAGGTACGAGGGCCGTGCTTCACCGTGGACCATATAGTTCACCGGTTCGGTGGAGTTCCACTGCCAGGATGCAGCAGGTTGATTGGCTATCAATTCAAGTGTGGATCGGGTGTTGAACGTGTTGAGGTATGCAGTGTTTGAACCACCTTTCCTGATGAAGAAGGCGTATTGTCCACCCGTGAACGTGTTGGACACGAAGAGGTTGTCAGTGGCGTAATATGGCACAATGCCGCCAACGCTGAGATTTCTGAACTGGTTTTCTGAGATAATATTCGATTCCGACCGATAAAGGTACAGGCCATAGCAGCTGGGATCATGGATCTCGTTCCTTGTTATAGTGTTCTCTGTGGCATACGTGATGCAGATCGGACTTAGTGCATCTGTTGCATCGGTGATGTTGTAGAGAACATTGTTGGAGATCGTGTTCCCGCTTGCTCCCCTGCCGTTTTTGTCCCATAAGGACACCTGACCATCCAACCTGATCCCTCTGGCGTACACATCATGAACGGTGTTCCCGCTGATGGTTGAGTTGTGTGCTTTTCTGATGCAAATGCCTAAATAGTCGTCGAAAACCTCATTTCCTGCAACAGTTAGGTTATCGCATTCATAGGAATAGATGGCATTTCGCCAGTTCCACATATCGATACTGGGATCATCATTTGGGTTGGGAGTTGTCCCGGTGAGAGAGAATCCCTCGACGGTGACATTATCCGATTTTATTGTGACGATGTTACCGGTCGGATCCGCCGGCCGGATGATCGTCGATGACGGCCCGTTCATCGATCCAAGATGCACCGACCGGTCGACGACGACATTTTCAACATAGGTGCCGTCCCTGACGATGATGCGATCGCCATCGAACGCTGCGTCGACCGCCGCCTGGATGGTGGTGAAATCTCCTCCGCCGGAGGCATCGACAGACAAGGTGACCGGGCCCTCTGGGTGGACCGTGATGGTGGTGTTGCCTTTCACGGTGCCATTTGAGGCGGTGACCACCGTTTTGCCGGCGGTAAGGGCGGTGAAGTAGCTGGTGGCGTTCACCATACCGACCGTCTCGTTGCTGCTCGTCCAGGCGAAGACGACCCCTTCCATCTGGTTTCCGTACTGGTCGATGGCCGTTGCAGTGAGCGAAAGTCCATTCCCTTTGAGGACTGTGGGCGCCTCCGGTACAAGAGAAATAGTGGTGAGTCTGGGTGCGGTGTTTTCAGTGATCGCATAGAGATTCCTGTCAGTCGATCCGACGTAGATCGTGCCGTCGGCGCCGATCGCCGGAGCGTTGAAGAACCGCGGGCTCACCGGGTCGAGAAAAGTCCACTTCAGGGTGCCGTCCTGACCAAAGGCGTAGAGATTCTTGTCATTTGAGGAAATATAGACAGTTCCCATTGCATCGACAACCGGCGCCGAAGCGATGGCGGCTCCAGTCGCGTACGACCACTTCAGAGTTCCGTCTGGGTTGAGAGCCGTGATGTTGAAATTTGCCGACCCTGCATAGATCATGCCATCTGATCCGATCGCCGGTGACGCAACGGAACCGCCGATTGCGTATGACCATTTCAGCGTGCCGTCAGGGTTCAGAGCGTAGAGATTGCCGTCGTTCGATCCGACAATGATCGTACCGTCTGAGGCGATGGCCGGGGCTGCGTTGACCGCACCGCCAGTAGTGTACGACCACCTCAGGGTACCGTCAGGGTTGACGGCGTAAAGTTTCATGTCGGCAGAACCGGCGTAGATCGTGCCGTCAGAGTCGACTGCCGGAGCTGTGCTTACTGCTCCACCGGTGGTGTACGACCATTTCAGCGTGCCGTCCGGGTTCACGGCGTAGATCTTCATGTCGGATGAGCCGGCATAGATCGTGCCGTCGGAACCGATCGCCGGGGCCGAGGAGACGGCACCGCCGGGCGTAAACGTCCACTTAAGCGTGCCGTCGGGGCTCACGGCATAGATCTTCATGTCACGGCAGCCGAAGTAGACAGTGCCCTCGCTGTCGATCGCCGCCGCCGTATAGATCTGATGGCCGGCGGTATAGGACCACTTCAGCGTGCCGTCTGGGTTGACGGCGTGAAGACTCCTGTCCCTGGAGCCAACATAAATCGTTCCGTTCTGGTCGATCACTGGCTGGATCGTGAGGAAACCAGCCGTAGTGTACGACCATTTCTGCATCGGGTCGCTCGGTCCGGTATATGGGCTCTGTCCGGTATGCCTCAAGTCATGCCCTGCCATCGGCCATGCCGAGTCGGCAAGACCGCCGGAACGTTCGGTGACGGTCACCGCAGCGCTGCCCGAGACCGCACCGTACGAAGCGGTGACGGTGGTCGTGCCAGCGGCGAGAGCAGCGAAGGTGCCGGTGGCGTCAACGGTGCCGACTGTCTCGTTGGAACTCGACCAGGTGAAGACGAGGCCGGTCATCTCATTCCCATCGGCATCGAAGGCGGTGGGGACGAACTGCTGATTTTCACCGACGGTGAGGGATGCCGCCGCCGGTGCTGCCTCGATGCGGGAAGGCTTCGGGCCGGGCCCTGCGCCGACGACCGAGTACCCGCTCATCGTTTTGTCAGGGGTGAGGGCATTGGACCACGCAACCATGTCATCGCCGTTGTTCGAGTTTTTGCAGTAGGCATAGACGCTGAAGGCCGCAAAAGTGTCGAGGTTCTCGAAGGTGTAGTTGATCCGCACCGCACCCCGGTTCTCCAGGTCGGCGTTCGGTCGGAGTACGCCGGCATTCAGGTCGATGAACATCAGATGGAAGGTGTTCTCCTTGTCCTCCAGATCTTGCCCGGCATAGAGGGGATAATCACACTCGTTCCCGGTCGGTTTCCAGATCTGCGGGCCGTAGATGAAGTCCTCCGTGGTGAAGACCTCGTCAAGGGCCGAAGACTGGTAGGTGACCGTGTCGAGGGGCGGGGCCTGGTTGCACTCCGGGTTCGGGGTCCAGGTGTAGCCGTCCGCTTTCACACGGAGCCTGAGGTCTTCGGGGATGCTGCCGTTCACGGCGACCAGCAGGATGATCTCGTCTTCGTATCCCTTGCCCCCGGAATCAGTCGCATAGAAGGTGCCGCTCTGGTTCTCCGTCACGGTCACCTGCCCGAAGTTTACCGCAGGGTCGGTGGAGATGTGGAGGGCATTGAGGCCGCGGTTGATTCCTTCGAACCTGATGTTGTAGGTCTGGTTGCCGAAGGCGTCGTACTTCACGCCGGCGTCGTTGGCGACTTTGAAGAAGATGTGGTTGTAGTCGGGAAGGGGCTCTGGCCCGCTGGGCGCCGCGGTGACGGTCACTTCAGCCGTACCTTTGACGGTGCCGTTTGCCGCGGTGATCGTGGTCGTGCCCGCGGCGACGGCGGTGAAGGAACCGGTTTCGTTCACGGTGCAGACCGTCTCGTTGCTGCTCGACCACACAAAGGTCACGCCGTCCATCGGTCGGTCTCTCTGGTCGAGAGCGGTGGCGGTGAACTGCATCGAGGTGCCGATCCCGACGTCAGCGCTCGCGGGAGTGACATTGATCGAGGTCAGGACCGGGAGGACGCCGATAACGGCATAACCGGACGATCCTGTTGCGCTCAGGCGGTTGGTCCAGCGGACGCCCTGTCCTTGGTTCGAGGAGACCGTATAGACGTAGCCGTCGAACGCGGCGAAGGTCTCCAGGTTTTCGAAGGAATACTCGATCCTGATCGCACCGTTGTCGGTGATCGACTGTTCAGAGAAGTCTGGCTGGGATAGCGTGTTCGCACCGAGGATACCTGCGTTCAGGTCGATGAACATGATCGAGAAAGTGTTCCCCGTATCCGCCATGTCCTGCCCGTCGAAGATCGGGTAATCGACCGCCGCGGCGGGTCTCCAGATCTGCGGACCGTAGAGGAAGTCATCCTTTGTGAACGTCTCATCCAGTGCGTCAGGCACATAGGTGACGTTCTCGAATGTCGGATAGGTGCCCTTGAGTACAGGTGTCCACCGATAGCCGCTCGCCTTGATGCGAACCTGAAAGTCATCGGGAAGAGTGCCGTTGATCGCCAGCATCAGGATGCCGTCGTCGTCCCAGCCGCGGCCGCCGGTGTCGGTGAGATAGAAGACACCCGACTGGTCGTTACTGAAAGTGACCTGACCATTGGAGTTCGAGGCATCGGTCGTAATATGAAGAGCGTTCAGACCCTGTGTGTTACTCTGAGTTGGGCTGAAGAAATGATAGGTGTTGTTGCCGTAGTCGTTGAACCGGGCGTTTTCGTTGTTCGAGATCCGTAACAGCGTATCCTTGTTCGACGGCATAACCGTCGTACCGGTATCGGCCGCCGCCGGGACGATACTGATGATCATAAAGAGCAGGAGGAACGCTACGGCGATCCACCGCAGGTGCCCCCCCCCGCTTTCAGGATAATCTTTTCTCATACGTGTGACTCCTCCCATTTCAGGCTAAAAGAACGGACAATATGCGCGTTTTAGTTAATGCATTCTTTTTAATTGCCACGAATGGTTAATGATAATTTTATCGGGCGATGTTGAAATAAATATGTTGCCATCTTTTCTCAAGTATAACAGATGCAATTAACAAATTGATGCGATGATACTCTTCCCAACGGATTGAAGAAGGATAAAAAAAGAAAAATCAGGGATTTACACGCTCAGAGGCTCACCGTATAGCCACTGCTGCCCGCATCCAAGACCCTGTTTGTCCAGGAGATCCCCTGGCCCTGATTGGAACTGAGGCACCAGGCATAGGCATTGAATGCACCAAATCCCGTGAAGTTTTCAAGGGTGTAGTCGACTTCCGCCATACCGCCACTGCTCAGGGAACTGTTTATCCCGAGTGCTCCGACGTTCAGATCGATGAACATCATTTTCATTTTGAAGGGATCGGTGGTTTGGGACATATCCTGCCCATAGAATAGCGGATAATTGACGACGCTTGACATTTTATAGATCTGAGGACCGTACGAGAAATTCGCCGGGCCGAATGTATCATACAGTGCTGCAGGGACATAGGTAATATCATTGTTCGAGGGAGGGAGTTTGTTGGTGGTCGGCGTCCACTGGTATCCACTTGCATTGATAGTGAGAGTGAAGTCATCGTCAGAACTGTTTGTGGCAAACATCAGGATGATATCGTCGTCATAGCCTCTGCCGCCAGTGTCAGAAACATAGAACGTCCCTTCGCAGAACCCATTATTTCCAGTAACACTGGTCGTCTGCCCATAAGGCAGAGAGGGATCGGTCGTGATGTGGAGAGCGTTGAGGCCGCCGCCATCGAACTTCATGTAATAGTTGTCCTCATAAAAGTCATAAAATCTCGTTCCATTGTCGTTTGCTACTGATATGTTGCAGTGTTTGTACGGCAGTGTAGTCAAAGCAGCCGCAGGTACGACCGTGATCGCAACCATCATCAGGACCATAGAAACCACAAAAAGGCCCCTGATGCCAGAGTAACCGGTAATCTCTTTTTCTTTCATTGATTCACCATTCCGCTCCTTGATTCGATACTCCCGGCACAGGAGTATACCTCTGTTGATTGACAGAGCGGATCAATCAACTACAATCATTTGATCGATCCCCTATAACATATATAATTTCTCAAATAACGCCCGCATTAAATTCTCTATCTCAAAATGCCCGATTTAAAGGAATAAAACGAAATATACATCACCCAGGGGTTCCCATCAACGGGAACCGCCCCGGTGCGTACGTGCAGAAGAGTCTTTTTTCCGGAGGGGAAGGACAGGGGATGCCCCCAGGCGCAGATAATGGAGGGTCTTAACCTTGAGACCGGCCAGGACGATGATAGCAGTGCAAGGGTTCTCATGTATGAAACCAGGATAATTCACCCAATTTCTACCTGGCCTGAATGATTCATGGAGTGTAGTCTGCCCCGGTCCCCTGTCCGGGATGTATCCCTCAAAGGTGTGTGGTCTGCCGATCTGTTCATGGACGTTGATTAACACAAAGCGTTAATCAAACAATTATGTTTGATGACCTTCGAGGAAATATATCTTTCGTTTTGTCCCTCACCGTGAGAAATTCCATTTAAAATCTTTCAAAATCGAAAAAATGAGTGAAATACGCTCACTTTCTCACCGGGAAAATGCAGGTCAACCACCAGACATTAACTGAAGCGACGGATCAACATGATAATAACACTCCATACCGAAAAATATGACACCAAGGCTGTGGTCCTGTGCAGAATAACACAATACCGACAGAAGAAGGAAACGCTCAGAT
This sequence comes from Methanofollis aquaemaris, assembly GCF_017357525.1. Classification (NCBI taxonomy): domain Archaea; kingdom Methanobacteriati; phylum Methanobacteriota; class Methanomicrobia; order Methanomicrobiales; family Methanomicrobiaceae; genus Methanofollis; species Methanofollis aquaemaris. Next base: position 676,817 of record NZ_CP036172.1, read on the forward strand.
ACAGGAGTGCAGAGACGCCCTTATACAGGTAAAAGAGGAAATGCAACGGGTGATCGTCGGGCAGGATGAGACGATCAGAGACCTCCTCACCGCCCTCGTCGCGGGGGGCAACGTCCTCCTCGAAGGGGTGCCGGGTCTGGCAAAGACCCTCACCGTCAGGACGCTCGCCGCCTGCACCGCATGCTCCTTCGCGCGCATCCAGTTCACGCCCGACCTCCTCCCCTCGGATATCACCGGCACGACTGTCTACCGCCAGCACGACGGCGTCTTCTCCCTGGTGAAGGGACCGGTCTTCCACAACATCGTCCTGGCAGACGAGATCAACCGCGCCCCGCCGAAGGTCCAGTCGGCCCTCCTCGAAGCGATGCAGGAGCGGCAGGTCACCATCCAGGGCGAGACCTGTGTCCTCCCAGACCCGTTCTTCGTCCTGGCCACCCAGAACCCGATCGAGTCCGAAGGAACCTACCCCCTCCCCGAGGCCCAGACCGATCGCTTCCTCTTCAAACTCATCATGGACTATCCTGGAGTGGAGGACGAGGTCGAGATCCTCGACCGGTTTGCCGCCAGGACCGAGGTCGCCCCTGCCTGTGTCCTCACCGTCCCCGAACTCCAGAACATTCAGGCCACCGCACGCGCCGTCCGCGCCGACCCGGCAGTGCGGGAGTACGCCACCAGGATCGTGGACGCCACCCGGCACCCCGACATATATGCCCTCAAGACCGGCGAGTACATCGAGTGGGGCGCCTCGCCGCGCGCCACCATCTCCCTGGTGCTGGGGGCCAAGGCCCGCGCCCTCCTGGAGGGGCGCACCTACATCGTCCCCCACGACATCAAGGCCGTTGCCCACAACGCCCTGCGCCACCGCATCCTTCTCACCTACACCGCAGACGCCTGCGGCGTCAGGAGCGACGCGATCATCGACGAGGTGCTCGGTGTCGTCGAGGTGCCGTGATGGAGACGGCCGCCGACCTGATCGCACGGGTGAGGCCGGTACCGCTGATGGCCCTTCTCCAGGCCGGCGGCACCTTTGCCGGCGGGCACCGTTCCCCCCTCGTCGGGCAGGGGATCGAGTTCGCCGGAATCAGGGCCTACGTCCCCGGCGACGACGTGCGCACCATCGACTGGAAGGTCACCGCCCGTCGCGCCGCCCCCTATGTCAGGGAATATACCGAAGACCGGGAGATGAACCTCTACATCGCCGTCGACTGCTCGGCTTCGGGAGGATTTGTCGGGGCCGGACAGAAAGACAAAACGATCATCGATACGGCGGCGGCCCTCGTCCTCGGCGCCGAGTCGTGCGGCGACCGGGTGGGACTCTGCCTCTTCTCCGACCGGATGGAAAACCTCATCCCGGCGCGCCGGGGACGGCGACATGTGGCCGTCCTCCTCTCAAGCCTCCTTGCGCGACTGCCCTTCTCTGGCCGCACCGACCTCCAGGCCGCGCTTGGCGCCCTTGCCCCGTCCCTTCCCCCCCTGAGCACCGTCCTCATCATCTCCGACTTCTTCACCCCGCCCTTCACCGAGGCGCTGAAGGTGCTCGGGAAGAAGCATCGGGTGGTGCTCCTCCGCGTCACCGACCCCAACGAAGAGAAACTCCCCGACCTCGGCCTCATCTCCCTCGAGGACGCGGAGAGCGGGGAGCAGATGATCGTCGATACCGCTGATCCCACCATCAGGCGGCGTTTCAGCGAGGCCTCGGCCGGACACGCACGCGACCTGGCCCTGGCCGCCGGCGAGTGCCGGGCCCCGCTGATCCCCCTCACGGCCGGGAACGACCTCAGAGAGACCCTGATGCAAGAGCGGGGGCGGCGCTGAGTGGCCGGATTCTCTCATCCCCTCTGGCTGCTCGGCCTCCTCGGCCTGCCTCTTCTGTATCTCCTCTACCTCAGGGCAGAGAAGACACGGAAGAGAGAAGCACTACTCTTCTCCGGCGTGACCCTTGTCAGAGAAGCGATCGGGGAGACAAAACCTTCCAGACGACCGCAGGCTCTCTTCCTCCTCACCCTCCTTGCTATCGCCCTCCTGGTCACCGGCCTCGCCGGTCCCCACCTCCCGCTGGAAGGGATGCATGAAGGAGTCTCGGTGGTGCTCGCGATCGATACCTCGGGAAGCATGGCGGCGACCGACTACCCGCCAAACCGCCTCTCGTCTGCAAAGTCGGCCGCAGAAAAACTGCTCGACGGACTGGAGAGCGAGGACTACGCGGGCGTCGTCATCTTCGAGAACGGTGCGATGAGCGCTGCCTACCTCTCACCCGACCACGAGCAGGTCATCGGAAAACTCCAGGCCATCAAACTCAGGGACGGCCCCACCGCCCTCGGCGACGGCCTCGCCCTCGCCGTGGACATGGCCGACGCCATCCCGAACCGGAAGAAGGTGGTCGTCATCCTCTCGGATGGGATGAACAATGCCGGCATCATCTCGCCGGCGCAGGCCGCCGGGTTTGCCGTGGAGCGGGGCGTCCGGGTCTACACCGTCGGCCTCGGGTCCGCAGGCCCGGTCGCCTTCGGGGCTGCGGAAGACGGATCCACTCAGTATGCCCGCCTCGACGAGAAGACGCTCAGGGAGGTGGCGGCGGCGACCGGCGGGAAATATTTCAGGTCGGTGGACGGCGACACCTTGCAGGAGATCTACGCCGCCCTGCCCGCCGAGATCGAGCGGGAACCCGAGGAGACCGATGTCGCCTGGGTCTTCTTCCTGACGGCCGTCATCGTTCTCCTCGCGGAATGCTGGCTGCGATATGGAAGGGGGCGGATCCTTCCATGACCCGACAATTCATTCTCCTTCTTCTTATCCTCACCGCGATCATCGGGACCGGATGCGCAGGGGACATCTCTTTCTCGGCACCGCAGAGCGAGTACGTCTTCCAGATCGGAGAGACCGGAGAGATCACGCTGGACGTCGCCAACTCCCTGGGGGCCGAGGTGCCCGGCACCCTCACCCTGGCGCTGACCCCGAAAGATGGAACCGTCGGTGCCGGCCGGAGCCAGGTCAGGAGCATCAAGGTCGGGGCCGGGGAAAACACCCTCGCCGTCGCGCTCGGCACCTCCGACCTCCCCGCGACCTTCGGGCTCGTGGTCACCTTTGAGTACAACGGGAAGGCGGCACACCTCTCGGGGGTGACCATCCGCTTCGTCGAGGAGGTCACGGAAGAAGACACGCAGGCCGAGGAGGAGACAAAGGTGACCTCGGTCGAGACGGCGGCGCCGCAGTCCCAGGAAGGAACGAGCAGCAGCCGGACCGGTTCTTCGTCGGCGACCGACCGGATGGTCCAGGCCGGGCAGATGCCGCAGGACGCCGACGCCCTCAGAGCAGGGATGGCGGAGGAGGACCGGGCGGTGCGGGAGGCGCGAGACGACCTCCTCGCCAGGGTGATGGCCGACCCGGTGGTCCTGCGTCTCGACCACCGGCTAAAGATCGACGGCTTCGAGAAGGCCGGACAGGACGCCGAGCCCGGGAGCGGAACATTCACCCTCACCTATCTGCGCGGCGAGGGCGAAGAGGCCAGGATCGACGGCGTGATGCACGACGACCTCGCCTATGCCTGCCTGGACTCGGCCGTCCCCATCCAGATCCCCGGCCTCGTGGCCGACAACCGGACCTTCCAGGAGTACGCCGGCCAGGTGACCGGCGAGGGATTGGTCCGCGGCAGGACGGTCATGAACCTCACCCAGGAGGATCAGTTTTATTCCTTCTCGTACGGCGAGGGGACGGCAGAGATCCGCACCTTCCTGAGAGGGGGCGCGATCAGAGAGGTGACTCTGGACTGGCAGATGAACTGGATCCCGCTCATCGCCCTGATGGCCGGATGCACCCTGCTCCTGGTCCTGGCCTACGCCACCTACCGGCGACGGCAGGAAGAGGCGCCGCCTCTTCCCCCTCCTGAAGAGAAGCGCACCCCTGCTCCCGGGCCGTCCCCGGCAGAGATCCTCGCCAGGGCGGAAGCCGACTTCGAGGCCGGCGAGAGGGTGCAGGCCTACCGAGGTGCGGCGCGGGCTCTCAGAGAAGAGATCTCACTGACCTGCGGGGGGGGCACGGAACTCACCGACGAAGAGACGATCGCTCTCCTCGCTGACACGGATCGAAGAACAGCAACCGTCCATGAAATACTTTCAAGGTGCAGCAAAGTCTCTTTTGGAGGGGATTCTCCATATAAGGCTGATTTCATGACGATCGTGACGGAGATCCGGGAGATCATCACGAATAAAGATGAATGTGTTTAATAATTCTGTTTAACATTTTTCATCTCCCTAAACTTCAAAACCCGATGATTTCACTGATGATTCTGAGATCAAATCCTGCAACCTTATTATCAACCTATACGAAAAAGTACACGAGATTTCAATGACAGTCTACGTAGCCATGGACGATACCGACAACCTCAACTCCCGCGGGACCGGGAGGCTCGCCAGGACCGTTGCAGCGGCCCTCGCCGGGGAGTACGAGGTCTTTGGCGTCACACGCCACCAACTCTTTGTCGACGATGCGATCCCCTATACCTCGCACAACTCATGTGCCGTCATCCACCTCCCGCATGCCGAAATGCAGGACGTTCCTGCGATCTTCGAGATCGCAGAGACGATGATGCTCGATGACTTCGTCGAGGGCAGCGACCCCGGCCTGGCCGTCGCCTCGGCCAGTCAGATCACGCCGGCCCTTCTCGCCTTCGGCAAGGACGCCAAGGGGAAGGTGCTCACCCAGGAGACGGCGCGAAGTCTTGCAAAGAACCTGGATATCATGCTCAAGGGTCTCGGCGGCACCGAGGACGGGGTCATCGGCTGCATGGCCGGGATTGGGCTTGCCCGTGCCGGGAACGACGGACGGTTCCTCCAGGTCGGGCGGGTCAGGGAGATCACCGGAGTGTCCACCGCCGAAGAACTTCTTGAGGCCGGGATCGACGCCATCATCACCCGTGACGGCAGGCAGGTCACGAAAGGGATCATCGAGGCACCGGAAGGGAAATCGGTGAAGCCCTGCCCGATCGGAGGCTGGGTCGTCCTCATCGTCGATGAACAGGACGGACACATCATCCCTGTGAAAAGAGATTGAGATGGAATTTCGCACCAGAGTCGTCGTCGCCTTTGCGCTTCTCGTCGCGATCGCAGCAACGGCTCTGGCGGTCCAGATCTCTGCCGAGGGACTCTATGGCCCTGAAACCGGCCGCGAACCTCCGGTCAGTTCGGACATGACCTTCTCGCGGGCCGACTTCCTCTACGGCCCGCAGGACTGGCGCCCGTACCTCACCCCCCTCTCCCTCAACACGCTCCCCGCCACCGGCGAGGACGAGCAGTGGTATTTCATGCTCGTCAGACTCAACGAGACGCCGCAGGGCGGCAACCCGGCCCTGTATACTCTACGCTCGGTCGCCGTCGACTATGACTTCAAAGACCTCTCCGGGACTGCCGCCTTCTATCTGTACGGCAAAAGGGCCGGGAGCGGGAGGACATGGACCAGCAGACAGGAGGGATATGGAGCCTCCGGGCTCCTGGTCACGGGGACGGCCGCACCCGGCCGCGGGATGCCGCAGGCCTCCCCGTTCAAGCACACCGGCGAGTGGGTGGAGATGAGACTTGCCAACACCCACGGCCTCGGCCCCGACGAAATCCCCACGGCGACCGTCGCCTTCTGGTTCCCGCAGAACAAAGTCGGGCAGGACGCCCTCCATATCACCACCGACCCAGCCCAACGCAAAGGCCAGGTCACCACCGACGCCGCCCCTTCGGGACGTTTCTTCATCACCCATACCGGGGGAAGCCAGGTCGGCGCTGTGTACCTCCTCGTCGCCGTGGACCGACCCCAACCCGACACCTTCTCACTCAGGCTCATGACGGAGGCGGTATGATGACCAGAAAAGAACCCTATTTCTCCCCCTATGAGATCGCCGTCCTCTCGCTCTGCGGCGCACTCATCTTTGTCTCGAAGGTGCTGATCAAAGTCCCGCTCCACTCGCCCGGCCACTCCAGTCTCTTTGTGGTGATCCCCTTCCTCGTCGGCTGCGGCGTGGTACGGAAACCCGGAGCCGCGACCTATATCGGCCTGATCACCGGACTGCTCGCCTCCTTCTTCGGACTCGAAGCCCTCCATCTCTTCGACGTCTTCAAGTACCTCGCCATGGGCCTGGTCATCGACGCCACCGCCCTGGTCTTCAACTTCAGGATGGACAACCCCGCCGTGGGCTTCATCGCCGGCGCCGCAGGGAGCATCGCAAAGATGGGGGTGAACTACAGCATCCACCTCCTCCTCGGCGTCCCGGCCACCTTCATCGTCCTCGGGGTCGGCGTGGCCTCGGTGACCCATCTCGTCTTTGGCGGGATCGGCGGGGTGATCGGCGCCCTTGTCATCGCCCGTCTCATCAGAGCAGGAGTGATCGCGGGTGCGCCCTCCTCATCCTGACCCCATCATCGATATCCATAGCCTCTCATGCACCTACCGGGACCGGGGCACGGTCCTGAAAGACCTCGACCTCTCCATCAGAGAGGGAGAGTTCGTCCTCCTTACCGGCCCTTCGGGTGCAGGGAAGTCCACGCTTCTCAGGTGCATCAACGGACTCTTTCAGCACGACGGGATACAGGGCACGGCCAGCGGCGAGGTGCGGATCTGCGGGATGGACCCGGCCGACACCCGCGTCTGTGACCTTGCACGCCTGGTCGGCACCGTATTCCAGGATCCCGACCACCAACTCTTCTCCAGCGATGTCGAGAGTGAGATCGCCTTCGGCCTCGAGCAACTCGGAGTGGACCCCGCAAAGATGAGGGGGCGGATCGAGGAAGCGGCCGGAGTTGTCGGGATCGAGCACCTCATCCAGAGAGAGGTGAACGCCCTCTCCTGGGGAGAACGGCAGCGGGTCGCCATCGCATCGGTCATCGCGATGCACCCAAAAATTCTCCTCCTGGACGAACCGACCTCGGGGATCGACCAGAGCGGCGCCGGACACCTCGTCTCGGTTCTGAAGAGGTTGAACGAGGAGATCGGGCTGACGATCGTCGTCGCCGAACACCGGTACGAACATTTTTCCAGGGTATGTTCCAGGCTCGTTTCAATCCAGGACGGCACGGTTTGCTATGATGGTCTGCCGGTGAGACCGGACCTGCAGGTATCGGAGCGCGACCAGGGCTCAGCGACCGGAGCAGATGTGCCCGACCGACCGCCCCTCCTCTCCTTTGAAGGGATCGTCTACACCTATCCCGGGGCCGCACGCCCGGCCCTCAACGGCGCCACGCTCTTGGTTCACGCCGGGGAGGTGGTCGTCCTCGCCGGCCCGAACGGGTCAGGGAAGAGCACGCTGCTCCGCCATGCCAACGGTCTCCTCACGCCTGACCGGGGTACGGTCAAGGTCGGTAAAGAGGAGATCAGAGGAAAGTCAGTGGCCGAGATCGCCTCTTCGGTCGGATTCCTGGCGCAGCATGCCGACACTCAACTTTTTGCCGAGACGATCGGGGACGAGATCTCCTTCGCACCGGAGAACCTTGGCTTCTCCCCGGAAAAAAAGGAGGCGTCGGTCAGTCGGGTGATGGGCGCCCTGGGCCTGGACCGGATCGGCCGTTTTGCCCATCCCCTCAACCTCTCGGTCGGCGAGAAACAGCGGGTGGCTATTGCGGGCATCCTTGCCATGGAGACACCGGTGCTTGTTCTCGACGAACCCACCCTCGGCCTCGACCCTGCCCGCAAGGCCGGACTCGCGGAAGGGTTGCGCCGCTTCGCGAGGGAAGGTAAAGCAGTGCTGGTCACCACCCATGACCACGAGTTCGCCACCCTCCTCGACGGGCGTGAGGTCAAGATGCAGGATGGGCGGGTCGTTCCAATGGGAGGAGAGCAGGGATGAAGCGTCAGAGAGGGGTGCATTATATCAAGGAGAGCACCTGGCTCCACCGCCTCGACCCGAGAACAAAACTGGTCGCCCTCGTCCTGCTCAGCATGGCGGCGATGGCGACCGAAGAGCCCCTCCCCCTTCTTCTCATCTTCGGGACCGTGCTCATCACCGCCGCACTCTCGCACATGACCCGTCCCTTCCTCGGGTCGCTGCGCCTCCTCATGCCGGTCCTCCTCTGTATCCTCATCATCGACGCCTTCTTCCCGCGGGCCGCCTGGGGGACGGTCTACTACTCAGCCGAATTCTGGATCTTCCACCCGGTCCTCTCCACCGGCGGACTCCTCTTCTCGGCGGCGATGTGTCTGCGCCTCCTCGCGGTCGGAGGATTTTCTTTTCTTTTCATCATGACGACCGCCTTCTCGGACTTCGTCAGGAGCCTACGAGCCTCAGGTCTCCCAAACACCCTGGCCTTCTCCCTGGGTTACGCCCTCAGGTCGGTTTCGGCCCTCACCGAGGATATCGGAAACATCATGGATGCCCAGCGGTCGAGGGCCCTTGAGTTCGACAGAGGAAATCTCGTCAAAAATCGGCATAAGATCCTGGCCCTTGCCGTGCCGGCGACTGTCTCGGTCCTCTCCAGGGCACGACAGGTCTCCGAAGCGATGCAGTGCCGGGGCTTCGGGGCCGCCGCACACCCGACCTGTTATCAGGTGCAGGGGGGAGGGTGGGAGGACGTCGCTCTGGTCGGGTGTGTCCTCCTTGGTGCCGCAGTCTCCTTCCTCTTATGATTGTCCGCAGACATTGAGCACTGCCTCCATCAGGGCCAGGGTACCCTCGACCCCGACGATCGGCCTGGCATGGAGGCGTACCCGCCCGCGCTGCGGGAAGGTGAGCCCGACGTACGGCACCCCGGGGGCGGCGGCATGTTCATATGAAGAGCCCAGGATGAGGTCGGGATCGGCCGCGGCGATGAGATCCTGCACTCCCTCCAGAGAGACGGCCGCCCCCTCGCCATTGCGCGGGGCAAGGCAGACGATCTCCGCATCGAGATAACGCCGCAGAGCGCGGGCGGCAAAGTCGGCATATGCCCGGCCCCCAAAGACCGCCACCGCAGGTGGGTCGTGACGGGAGAGGAACTTGTCGCAGAGATGATCGATCCGCTCCTCCGCGGCGTGCGCCTCCCCAACCACCGGCGTGGGATCAAGGTCCCACCGATCGGCGGCCGCCGAGATCGCGGCGACCGTCGCCTCCAGGCCGAGGAGCGAACCGGCGGCCCTGCCAACCCCGGAGGCAAGGTCGGGATTGGTCTGGAGGGTCACCGCGCCGCATCGCTTCACCTGTTCAAGGGGTCCGGCGGCGAGGGCCGCGGCCACCCGCCCCCCGACCAGGGTCACGAGCCGCTGTGTCTCATGGAGGTTGCCCAGGTAGAAAGGGTCGACCGGATTGAGCCCGTCGATGGTGAGCCCTTCCTCCTCAGCCCCCACCTCGGGGGCGACGGCCGCGAGCGCCCGCATATACCCTTCTTCCATCCTCCCGGCAAAGCCCGGACTGTCGACGACGAAGACGTCCATGCCGTCGAGCGCACCCCTGATGTCCTCGCCGATCACCGCCGGGACACAGGAGAGGACGACTGCCACCGGAAGGCCGGAGGAAGCCACTTCAGAGACGACCGAACGGAGGCGTTCCTCCGAGCCCATGATCACCTCGTCCTCGACAAGGAGGGTGGCATGCACGGGGCGCTTGAGAAGGGAGGCCGGGTAGAAGTAACAGCCCGACGAGCCGTGGATCACCACCTCCAGCCCGGTAAATCCCGAGAGGCAGGCGACCGCCCCGGTCATCGCGCACGGCCAGAGGGGATCGGGGCATGGGCACTCAGGCATGGACACGCCTCCTCCACCGGTGGAGCAGACGCCTGATCCCGGCCGTCCCGACCGGCGGGCTGTACGGAAGACTGACCCCTGCGCCGTCAGAATCGACCTGAAGATCAAGCGCTTCCATCACCCGCCGCACCGGTGTGCACTCCAGGGCCCTGAAAGTCATGGGATCGATGGAGAAGACCGAGCCGCGCAGATCTGCAAACGAGTCCAGCATCGCGCTCTGCCGCTCCTCTTCCCGGCGCACCGCCCCGTCGGTCCGCAGGCCCAGGAGCGTGCCAACCTCCTCCAGGAAGGCGATGCTCCCGTCAAGACCGATCGGAAACGAGGAAATGTACGGCGTGCCGAAACGCTCCTTCAGCGCCTCGCCCACCGGGGCCAGGGACGGTTCCCTGAGGACGTTGAGCCGACCAGTTCCGACCTGTTTGAGATCGGCATAGCGCACGTCCCGCACAAAGCGCAGCCCGACCTCAAGACCGAGGGACGCAAGCAACCGTTCCACCTCGGCGAAGTTCTCCTCCACCTCGTACTCCAGGTTCTTCTCCCCGATGATGGTGACCGTCTCCCCGGCCCCCTCGACCGGGTCGGCCTTTGCGGCCATGGTCGTGAGGGCCGCGTTCAGCCCATCGGAAAAGCAACCGCCAAGAAATCCGGCGGTCGGAAGCAGGACCACCGGGACACCGTAATCCTCGCTGCAGACCGAGGCGGCATCGTCCCCGATCGTTTCGGTGATGCAGGTGGTCAAGACGAAGATGACGCCCGGCCTCCTATCTGCCATCGCCCGGAGAGTTGCCGCCAGGTCTTCCTCGCCGCCGAAGATCACGCCCTGCTCGGAGAGCCTGGTCGGGACGATCTTCGGAATTGCGGGGTGCCCCTGCTCGGCCATGGCTGCATGAAGGAGAGAGACATTGTGGTGGGCGCAGCCCTCAGGGCCGTGTACCACCGTCACCGCGTCCTCTACCTGTGTCGTGATCGAGAGAGCACCGGTGAGGGTGCACCCCTCATATCTCTGCGAACTGGAGTGCGAGGTCTTCGAGTTCATCCATCTCAATAGGGGTGGGTATTGAAGTCCGATCGTTGGTGAGGACACGTCCGGCAAGTTCCTGGTACACCGCCGCCTGCTCGGAGTCGGGGGCGTATTCCATCACGGTCTGCTTGTGGACCTCGGCAAGTTGCACGGTGCGTGAACGTGGGATGTAGGCCACCATCTCGGAATTGATCCGCCGGGCAAACTCGCGGACCAGTTCTTCCTCGCCTGCCATGTTCTTTGCGTTGCAGATGACGCCGGCAAGACTGCAGGTCTGCTTCGAGCGCTTTGCAAGGCGTGCCACTGCCTTGGCGATGTTGTTTGCCGCATAGAGGGACATCAGTTCGCCTGAGGTGACCAGGTAGACCTCCTCGGCATAGCCTTCCCGCATCGGCATCGCAAACCCCCCGCAGACGACATCGCCAAGGACGTCGTAAACGATGACATCGCCCTGGAGCGCTCCGAGCCGTTCCAGAAGTCTGAAAGTGGCGATGATCCCACGGCCGGCACACCCGATCCCGGGCTCGGGACCGCCGGCCTCGACGCACCTCACGCCGGCAAAACCCTTACGGACCACTTCGTCGGTCGAGACGCTGTCCTCACCCTTCTCCCGTATGAGGTCAAGAACAGTCGGGATCCATACCCCCTGCATCAGCATCCTAGTGCTGTCTCTCTTCGGGTCGCACCCGATCTGGAGCACATCGAGTCCTTTTGCTCCCAGTGCTGCGGAGAGGTTTGCGGAAGTGGTGGATTTCCCGATACCCCCCTTCCCGTAGAGGGCGATCTGTTTCATATCCCGGTACTATAGGGATGCATCCGATATATAGTCGGTTGGTTTTAACACAAGAAATGTAGTTCACTCAGATCTGGAGAATCGGGCGGTATAATGGCTAATTACTATGATAATGATCTATTGGATTTATTCCATAGTGATGAATGAATACTTGGGCACCCCTGACCCTCTCGGAACTGATACACAGAGGGCAGATACACCTTCATAACGATCAGCCCTCTGCCTTCCCCGCCCACGCAATCCCCGAGGTTCCGGAGGCATCGCCCCGGCGCGAGCGTGGGGGAAGGCAAACCTTCAGACAGGCCGACCCACCAGAAGGATTCTCAACTGCCGTCTCACGCCGGGGGAAAAACCCGGATCCCTCATGGCGAGAATTGACAGGGCGGCGATTGAGCGGTGTTCCCACTCGCGGCCCTCTCACGACTGAAGGGATCGAGAGGTCCATCAGAGCCAGAAGATCCTCCGTCTCCTCACTCAAAACCCTTGACAAGGCCGACGAAGAGAACCAGGATCGGCACAAGTTCCAGACGGCCAAACCACATCAGGAAGATAAAGAGCCACTTGGAGCCCAGGCTCATATCAGGTGTGACAAAGCCGGTGCTGATCCCGTTGTTGCAGAAGGCCGAAACGATCTCGAAGATCACATTCGAGGACTCGAAGGGGGCGCCGTGCTCGAGGTGGAAAACGGCGATGGTGCAGATGAAGACGGTGAGGAAGTAGAGGATGATGATCAGCATGTTCTTCGAGACCTCGACTTCGGCGATGTTCTTCTGCACGGTCTTGCCCCCGTGCCTGAAGGGAACGACAACCTTGCCGGAGACGAAGATCCGCTTGAACCACCATGCAAGACTTTCGAGCCCGATAATCACCCTGGAGATCTTCATACCTCCGGCGGTCGACCCGGAAGAACCACCGATGAGCATGAAAATCACCAGGAAGAGAACCGTGACCGACGGCCAGGTATAGGGAGAGGTGTTCTGGAAACCGGTACTCGTGATCGCCGCGGTCGCCATGAAGAGACCCTGACGGACGGCGTCCATAGTCTCTGCGCCGGTGAGGTACACGAGATCGAGGGCGACGACCAGAAATCCGACACCGGTAAGAGCAAGGAGGGCGATGGCCTGACGGTCCCCGAAGAAACCGAACTTCCGGTTGTGATACATCAGGTAGTAGAGTTTGAAGGGCATCGCACCTGCGATCATCACCGGGATGAGAAGGAACTCGAGGTTCGCGTTCTGATAGAAGGGGATCCCCTCCGAGTGGACAGTGAATCCGCCGGTGGCGATGGCGGTCATTGCAAGGTTCGTGGCATCCCAGAGCGTGACACCGGAGAGGAGGACGAGTCCGATGGAGAGGAGCGTGATGATGATATAGATCCGCCACATCGCAAACCCGGTTGCGACGACACTCGGCATGAAGGCCTCGGTCCTGGCCTCTGAGCGGTACAGGCCCCGCTGGACAAGCCCCGAGCGGCTCGCCAGGGCGATGGTGAAGGCGACGATCCCGATCCCGCCGAGCCACTGCATGAAGGTCCGCCAGAAGAGGATGGTTTTGGGAGTGGCGTCGATGTCAGGGAGGAGGGTCATGCCGGTGTCGGTCCACCCTGACATCGCTTCAAAGATGCTGTCGGTGATCGGCATCCCGAGGCCGACGATGAAGGGGACCGAACCGATGGCGGCCGAGATGAGCCAGATAAGAGCGACGGCTGCAAGAGCCGCCGAGAGTTTGGCCTCGCGCGCAGGACGAGGCACCTGCATCAACAGTGAGCCAAGGACGACATAGATGATGGGGACAAGCCCCATAGGCAGGAGCATCTCCCATTCCCGATAGATGAGGGCGACAATGAGGGGGAGGCAGGTGACGACCCCCATAAACCTGAGGATCCTCCCGATATCAGGAGCGATAGCGGAGATATACTCTGACCTGTCCATCCAGACAAGGTTCTGCTCGTGACCTCTTATCCTTTTTCTTCTCTCTGGTTCATGGGGGGGTCTCTCCGCTCTTCGCCGGCGAGCACAAACCAGCGGTTGATGATCCGCCAGGCGAGAATGAGTTCTGCGACCTCGCCGGCCGGGAGATAGTGACGGTTCCGATAGACATCCACCCCCTCGGCACTGGTCTGTCGACCGATGGTCCTGGCAAGTTTTCTGATGGCCGAGTGGTTCAGTTCGCCGTCAAGGGTGATCGCGCTCATCTCCCTGCCGTCGAGGGAGGCGACCCTGTACCCAAGGCTGAACGGGCGGTCGGAGAGCATCAGGATCTCGCCGAGGTCGATGGAAAGACCGATCTCCATCGTTTGCCGAACCAGTGGTTTTTGATAGAGCGTGACCTGGTAGATGTCTTGCTCCAGACTCGCCTCGCGTCCGTAGCCCGAGCAGGCGATCCCGATCACCACATCGGCATATCTCCGTTGCGGGGCGATGTAGCGTTCGTAGTCAGGGAGGCGACCCTCCATCTCGGCGAGCACCTCTTCTCTCCGGTAGCCGCGCCGTTCCATATCGCGCCGCAGTTTCCAGAGCCTCTTGACTGCGGGGTCGGGGTCGACAAAGAGTGAAAAGTCAAGGAGGTCGCGCAGGGCCGGGGTGAAGAGAGTGTGGAGGCCCTCCAGGATGAGTACCCGCGCCGGGGAGAAGGGGACCGGTTCGGCAAAGGTGCCGATGGTGTGGTCGTAGACTGGTTTCTCGACCGACTCCCCGTCTCTCAAGCGCCTGACATGATCTGCCAGGAGGTCGAGGTCGTTTGCTTCAGGGACGAGGGGGGTGATCCCGAGTTTCCTGCGTTCCTCGCGATCGTAGCGGTGGTAGTCGTCGAGGGTGATGGTGGTGACAAGGTCGGGGCCGAAGATCGCCCTGATCGCACGGGTAAAGGTTGTCTTCCCTGACCCGCTGTCGCCCGCCACCCCGATGGTGAAGACTCGATCCGAACGGGCGAGTTGTTCCCTGAAGTTGGACGGTTTCATCATCCGAAATTATGAGCCCAGATGAATAAGAGTTGCGCGCACTTTTCTCCGAGGAGGATGAAATACGACCTGCCGAAATTCGAGAAGGGGTCTTCAGGCCAGGGGGTAGGTCTGCGGAGCGAACTCCCGAACCTTCGAATCAGCCCGGCATTCCAGCATATAGTCCAAATTTGATGGTTTTCCAACCATAAACATCTGATATTTCCCCAGAATCGCGCCGATTTCCGGTCAGACTCCCGGCACATACATCGGCGGAACACAATGGAAGATAGCCGAGGGGCGGCGATTGAACCGTATCCCCCCGGGTGCCCTGTCGCAATTGAGAGGGATCCATCCACACCTCGAAACAACAGAGCAAAAAAAATTATTTCCTATTCGTCCAGAGCCCGTGGATATTGCAGTAGATGCGGGTCTTCGCGTTGGTGTCGTCCAGCAGGAACTCAGCCTCAGGGGTATCGCCGGGTTTGAGTTTGTAGACACAGAGTTTGCGCCCCTTCCGCACCTCGACCCACTCGATGTGGTGCTTCTCCTCCATCGGGTGGGGGACACTTCCGATTCTGACCTTTATGCCGCCCGCAACCTTCTCAAGGACAGGCACATGCTTTTCCTTCCCGGCCTCCTCCCACTGCTCCTCCATTCTGACCATCGGCTGGCCGCAACAGACCAGTTCGCCGTCCCCGGCATGGGCGATCTTCACGACATTCCCGCATTTCTCACATTTATAGACGTCCAGGAGCTCGGTCATCATACATGCCTCCCTATGATCAGGGGACTACATCTTCATGCTTTTTAACGATTGTGTCGGCAAGTTCGACCAGCGCCGCAAGATCCTCGCCGCCCGGATAGCCCCGCACATAGACCGGTTCGATCATCTCGGCATCCAGGTGGGAGAGCGTCTCCGTGAGATGTTGCACCGTCTTCCCGCCCCAGCCGTACGAACCGATAACCGAGATGAATTTCGTCTTCGGCCTGAGAATCGAGAGGAGGTACGAGGCATGGACCGCCGCCGGGTGCGGGCCGAAGAGCACGGTCGGCGCCGCAAAGACGATCGTCGCGGCGTCGACGGCCGTCATCGCTACCTCACCGAGGTCGGCCCTGGTGAGGTCGTAGGGTTGCACCTCGACACCCCGCTCGATGAGGGCGTCGGTGAAGAAGGAGACCATCTTCGCGGTGCTCCCATGCATCGAAACATAGGGGATGAGGACCAGGTTCTTGACCGCATCAGAGGTCCACTCCGCATAGGAATCGAGGATGGGTATGGGATCGCGGTGCAGGGGTCCGTGGCTCGGGGCGATGACCTGCAGGTCAAGAGCGCTCACCCGTTCGAGGGCCGCCCTGACACTTGCCCTGAAGGGCATCATGATCTCGGCATAGTAGCGTTTTGCCGCCGGGAGGATCCGCATGAAGTCGTCGGCATAGAGTTCGCTGGTGGCGAGGTGAGAGCCGAAGAGGTCGCAGGAGAAGAGGATCCCGTCCTCGCGCTCATAAGTGAGCATCGTCTCAGGCCAGTGGACCCAGGGCGTGACCATGAACTCAAGAGTCTTGCCCCCGAGGTCGAGGCTCTCCCCGTCCTTGACGATCCGGATACGATCTTCTGGCACGAGGAGCAGGCGCACCAGGAGATCCCGGCACTTCTCGTCGGCGATGACCGTCGCCGAAGGGAACATCTCCAGGAGGAGCGGGAGTGTTCCCGAGTGGTCCTGCTCGGCATGGTTGATCACGATGTAGTCAAGGGAACCGAGCCCAAGCCGCATCAGGTTCTTGAGGATCTCCTCCTCGAACTTCGGGTCGACGGTGTCGATGAGCGCCGTCTTCTCGCTCCCCTTCACCACAAAGGCATTGTAACTCGTCCCCTGCGGGGTGCCGATCAGGGCGTCGAAGAGGCGCAGGTTCCAGTCGACGGCCCCAACAGCGTGGACGCCGGGCGCGATCTCACGTACCGCCATGCTCAGTCCACCGGCCTGAACTTATCCTTCACCGCCCCGCAGACCGGGCACATCCAATCATCGGGCAGGTCTGCAAACTCGGTTCCCGCAACGACACCTTGGCCGGGTTCTCCTTTCGCCAGGTCATAGAGATGACCACATATCGAGCACTTGTATTTTGTCATAGTATCACCTCCACAGTCGTCATTTTCTGCTATAAGTCTTCGTATCAGGAGAGATCCGAACATGCAGGAAAGGGAGGCCCTTCCCGCCGCCGGATGATTTCGTATCGGCTCAGTTCATCTTCACAAAATCACTCTTCGCCGCCCCGCAGACAGGACACGCCCAGTCGTCGGGGAGGTCTTCAAAGGGGGTACCCGGCTCGACAGCACCGTCGGGGTCTCCTTTCTCAGGGTCGTAGATATACCCACAGATTGTGCATTGATAACGGTCCATGGTTCACCGTTCTTCACCTCGCACCTTTTCTCATATATTTTTTCCGAAACGGCCCCGGACCGTCAGATCATCAGGAGCCAGGCCGCATATACCGCCCCCTGCACAAGACTCAACGGGACACCAAGCCGCACGAACGCACCAAAGCCCAGGATGACCCCGCGACGTTCGGCACCCTGTACGATGATGACATTGCTCGCCGCCCCGAGGAGGGTCAGGTTTCCGGCGATAGTACTCCCGGCGGCAAGGGCAAGCAGGTGTTCGGGGCCTGCACCGGCCTGCTCAAGGAGAGGGAGGGCGAGGGCGACAAAGGGGACGTTGGAGATGATCTGACTGGCGATCATCCCGGTTGCGATGATGGCCGGGACTCCGAGAGTTGCAGGATCCCCCCACCCAAATACCTCCTCAAGGGCGCCGCTCTCCCGCACTCCCTCCATCACGACGAACATGGCAGCGAAGAAGACGAGCGTCGGCCAGTCCACTCTGTGGAGAAGAGCGGTTCGCCACCTGGAGAGAAGGAAGGGGATGGAGGCCGATGCGGCGACGGCAGCGAGAGGGATCGCGACCCCCAAAAATACATGAGAGATGAAGGCCCTGACCGTCAGGATGAGCACGACGGTCAGGAGGGAGAGGCGGAGCAGGCCGACAAGAGCATGGTCTCCGGCAGGTGACACCGGGGCACGCCCGCACGGCCGCCCCCATTCGTCCCTGGCGGCACCGTAGAGCACGGCACAGACAACAACGAGAGCGATTGCGGTCGGAGGGGCAAGCACGATGAAGAACTGAACGAAGGGTTCGGAAAAACCACCGTGTGCCGCCACCAGCAGATTCTGCGGGTTGCCGACCGGACTGGCGACACTCCCGGTGGTCACCCCGAAGGCGAGAGCGGTCAGGAGGAGGTGAGGTTTGATCCCGGCATGCCTGGCATAACTCAGAAGGAGCGGGGTGCCGATGACGGCGATCGTATCGTTGGTGAGAAGCGCGGCGCCGACCGCGGCCAGGACGACGACAAGCGTCACCAGTGTTCCGGTCGTCCCGGCCCTGCCGAGAAGTTTCCCGGCGAAGGCGGCAAGCCACCCGCTCTCCTCAAGGGCGGCGCCCAGGAGCAGGACAGAGAAGAGAAAGATCATCACCTCCGGGTCGACGGCCATGACCGCGGCGGCAGGGGTCACGGCACCGGAGAGGAGCATGGCAACGGCTCCTCCAAGCATGATCTGCCAGATCGCCGGAGGCGGGGTGAGCACCTGCCTGAAGGCAATGAGGAGAAAGACCACCAGGGCGATGACGAGAGAAATATGCGTGCCAGCAAAGTATGTTCTCAAAAGAGATCTCTTTTCCCATGAACTCCCTCAGATCGGGATACCAATGAGGGAGAAGAGACCGATCATTCTCAGCCCGATGAAGATGGTGAGCGCGACGAACGCGTATTTCAAGAACTGTCGGGGTAAGCGGTAGGCCATGAAGGCCCCAACCTGTGCGGCGGGAATGCTCGCCGCCGCAAGGAGCGCCGCCTGGAGAAGGTCGACATAACCGATGGCGGTAGGCGGCAGGCCCGGCGTCCCGAGGCCGTTGAGCATGTATGAGGCAATCCCCCCCGTCGCGGTGAAGAGCATCACGACCATGGAGGTGGCGACGGCATGGCGCATCCCGAAGTGCATGACCACCACGAGGATCGGAACAAGGAGAACGCCTCCCCCGATCCCGGTAAGCCCTGAGACTAAACCGATCGGGAGGCCCCATAGCAAGCAGGCTCGGGTGCTAACCTGCGGGGCCCCTCCTGCCTCTCCTTCAGGGGGAGAGAAGAAGGTGCGGGCCCCGGCGGCAAGGACAACCAGCCCGAAAAAGATCTCAAGGGGTGCGGCCGGAACATGCGTCGCAATGAACGCACCGGAGACCACGCCAACCAGACTGGAGATGCCGAGGAGGACTCCGGCACGCCATACGACCGCCCCCTTCCGGTGGTGGCCGAGGGCTCCGCTCACCACGGTGGGGAGGATGACGGCAAGACTGGTCCCAAACGAGAGTCTGAGTGCGAGATCCTCAGGGATCCCGAGCGATGAGAAGAGGTTGAACTGTATCGGGACCATGATGAAACCGCCACCGACGCCGAGGAGTCCGGAGAGTACTCCGACAAGGAGGCCGGTGACGACAAGGGCAAGGAGGTAGACAAGATCAGTCATGGTCAGGGTCTATGCGCGTTCAAGAGGGGCCGACATTTCATCATTTCAGGGAATTCCATCACGTGGCCAGGTGATAGGTTTTGCTGATCTGTAGTAGGTTCATAGAAGAGATGAGATCTTTTGCGGGGCGAAAAATCTGACGATCCTGCCGAAGGCGATCCCGATGCCCTGAAACCGGGCCGACAGAGTGTTGAGTCGAGAATCTGCAGAAATTCTCTGTTAACTCCGATTTGATATATATAGATTGCGCATGATCTGTATGCGCGGTCCCGGGCAAGGAGATCCAGGAGTCATAACCTAAACTTGAGATCGACCTTTTCATCAATTAAAGATCCCCAGAGATTTTGATCCCATTCTCGACCCCTGAAAAGAGAGATCGCGCAGCCCTCACCCCACGGTCTGGGAGGGATCAGGAATATTTAAATATCAGATCCCCGAAGGAGTCCTTTGCCCCAGAGACACTATGAAGTGCGTAAGTGGGGGGACACACTTCATCTCAATGACGGGGTGTCGGAAAGTAAGGAGAAGTACAGGCTTGCCGGCCTGCCAGGCCGTCCCAACCCGGGGACGGTATGGACATGACTCCATCGTACATTCGTGCGCGCTGGCGGACGGCACCATGCTGGTTGCCGGAGTTCATCACAGCACGACCACACAGGTGTGCAGGATATATCAGGCAGAGGCCCTTTTCACTATACCTCTGTCCTGTTGGCAGGAAGGGCTGCGGTCCATTTCTGGGGGGGCGTGGACCCGCCCATCTCCTGCCGTCTCTGCCCAACCTCACCTGACTTCAACTTTTTTTCTCATCCACCGCCGACCGGCGGGAAGAGCGAGATTACGTCGTTGTTGGTGATACGAGTATCGAGACCATCCTCAAAATGGATGTTTCTGCCGTTCCGAAGGATGTTAACATGGTCCTGGAGGACACCTGGCGCCTCGAACATCGCCTCCCTGAGAGCCGGACGCTCCTGAATCAGCAGGTCAAGAAGGGCTGCGACAGTCGTACCTTCGGCCACTTCCATCTCGCGCTCGTTCTCAAGGATATTTCTAAATGTTGCAAATGATTTTACCTTGATTCTCATTTTCTGGACCTCAGTTTTTCTATCTCTTCTTTTCCCTCAACCTTCAGGACAAAGGTGCCGTGGCACGGCTTGGTATACGGGAAGATTACAGAGTCCCCATCCACGCCGATGGGTATCGGCGGCACCCCGATGAGAGCCAGGTCAAAAATCTTGTAACCCGGCTGAACCTCATAGGTTTCTCGGTAATGCTTCTTGATAAATGCTCGGTACTCCTTGAACGAGCAATGCCGGAGGAGCACCTCATAGTTGAGAGCCTCTACACATCCCATTTCATCACCCTGTCGATCGCCTTCTTCAGCGGCAAGGGGTTGTGGCCCCCTGGTGCGACCACCGTCTCACAGTCGAAGTCGATAAGCGATGCGAGAGTTTCAGCCTCTTTGCCAAAGACCACAGCCACCACACGCCCGGCCGAGACCACACTCATCGTGCCGGCATAACTGACCCCGCTCTCACGGTGCACCAGCACAAAGGAGAGGTCGTAGTCATGTTCTCCCGCAGCGATCTCTTCGATACATCCGTCGAGGTCGAGCATCTCACCGACATAGTGGTGTTCGGGGTCGGCCATCGCGAGAAGATGTCTCGCAGAAGGGTTTCCGGCGACCACCGGCAGATAACCCGACCGCCTGAGGCTGTACGCCAGGTGGACGGCAAGGCTCACCTGCGCCGGCGCCTCCGGACATCCCAGGATAATCAGACCCTTCTTTCTCTCTTTATCCGATATTTCCATTTTATGCACTCCATCTACCCTGCAACCATCACACAGACAGCGTTGATCCTCTCATGCGCGTCCTCCCGATGCCATACATATCAACTTCGCAGACTCACTCTGCCCCCACTCCTGCAACCCGCCCGGGGTGGGTGTAGACCGTGAAACGATCCCCCCTGGAGAAGCAGATGAGAGTGATCCCGGCCTCTTCTGCGGCCGCGATCCCGCGGTCGGTCGAGGCCGCCCGCGAGATGACGATCGGGATCCCGGCATGCGCGGCCTTGGCCACCATCCCGACCGGTTGCCGGCCCGTGCACCCGATGACACAGCGCGACCGGTCGAAGCCGCCGAGCACGGCATGACCGATCACCTTGTCGACGGTGTTGTGCCGGCCGACGTCGCAGGCCTTCGCAACAAGTTCGCCGTCACAAAAGAGGACCGAACAGTGAAGACCACCGGTCCGGCGCCAGTCGTCCGACTCGATGGCGGCGGTCATCCGGTAGATGTCGTCGATGCCGACCTGCAGGTCGGAGGTGATGCGAGGCAGCGGGCGGAGAAAGGAGGCACCCCCCGATGACCCGATGACCTCTTCGCCGCGGGGCCGGAGATCGGCCCGAACCCTGATCTCCTCACCCTCTACTCCGACTCCCTCGACATCCCCGGCAAGCCCCTCAGAGACGACAAAACCCGCCCCCAATTCTTCGAGTTGCTCGGCCGAAGCGACCATCTCGGTGACCGGCATACCGTTCACCAGGAGGCGGTACCGCCGTTCGGCACAGATCTCGTCAATGATCTCATTCGCCTCTCCACCCCTGACCTGGATGCACCGCCATTTATAGAGATCCATCATATCTTTCCTGCATGGATGATTTCAAGGATCCGGGCGTTGGCACGTTCCCAACCCTTATATGATATCCCCATTAACAATTGTTAATCATAACTCTCCGAATTTATGGATTGTGATTCTATGAAGCTCCCATGTGAGACTGGCGTCTGGCTGATCCTCCCGTGCATCCGGGCATGCCTTGTACAGGAATTGATCATAAAAGGGCTGCCCCAGAAGCAGGTCGCCCAGATGCTTGAGATCACACCGGCATCGGTCTCCCAGTACGCCTCAAAAAAGCGCGGCTGCAAGATCGAACTCGACACCGAGGTGATCGGTTCGATCCGGGAACTTGCCGACGACATGGTGGCCGAGCGGGTCGGGCACATGGGCCTGCGTATGTGCGACATCTGCATGCAAGTGCGCTCAGGGGGGTTGATCGAAGATGACGGAGGGCCCTGTGCCCGCACCATGTTCTGCAATATTTCCCCACAGCACGACACCGAAGAACAAATCTGAATAATCCTGTTTTCCCCCGTCTCCAGGCTGTCGATCCCTCACGCCGGGGAAGGGGTGCGAACTTAATTATCCTTGCCACGCGATAAGTAGAACGATGTATTCGCAGAGACTGGATAACCTTCCACCATACCTCTTTGCCAGAATCGACGCACTCAAAGCCCAGAAAAGGAGCGAAGGCGTTGACGTCATCGACCTGGGCGTCGGCGACCCCGACCTCCCGACGCCGGATCATATCGTCGAGGCGATGGTCAGGGCAGTCCAGAACCCTGAGAACCACCATTATCCCGCCTACGACGGGATGCTCGCCTACAAGGAGGCGGTCGCGACGTGGTATCGGAACCGCTTCTCGGTATCCCTCGATCCGGGCAACGAAGTCGTCGCCCTGATGGGTTCAAAGGACGGGATCGCCCATATCCCTGAGGCGTTCGTCAATCCAGGCGACTATGTCCTGGCCACCGATCCGGGCTACCCGGTCTACAAGACCTCGACGCTCTTTGCCGAGGGGAAGACCCACTTGCTGCCACTCCATGCAGAGAACAACTTCCTCCCGGTCCTCGATGATATTCCGGCCGACGTACTGAAGCGGGCAAAGCTCCTCTTCTTCAACTACCCGAACAACCCGACGGCCGCAACCGCACCCATATCCTTCTTCAACGAGGTCGTGGAGTTCGCCCGTGAGCACGACCTCGTCGTCGTCCACGACAACGCCTACTCTGAGATCACCTTTGACGGCTACAAAGCCCCCTCCTTCCAGGAGGCGGACGGGGCAAAGGAGGTGGGTGTCGAGATGCACTCCCTCTCCAAGACCTACAACATGACCGGATGGCGGATCGGGATGGCGGTCGGCAGCCCCGAGGTGCTCTCCGGCCTGACGCGGGTCAAGTCCAATGTCGACTCGGGGGTCTTCGACGCCGTGCAGCACGCCGGGATCGCCGCGCTCACCGGTTCCCAGCAGTGCGTCGCCGACGCCTGCGCCGTGTACCAGGAGCGGCGGGACGCCCTGGTGAAGGGACTGCGCGAGGTCGGCTTCGATGTTCCGGCCCCGAAGGCGACCTTCTATGTCTGGATGCCGGTCGAGGACTGCATGAAGACGGCGGCAACATTCCTGAACGAAGCCGGGATCGTCGTCACGCCTGGAGTCGGGTTTGGCGAGAGCGGCGAAGGTTACGTGCGCTTCGCCATCACCAGGTCGGTGGAGCGGATCGAGGAAGCCGTAGAGCGGATCGGGAGGGTGGCCCTGTGAAACTCCCGTCTCACCTCACCGTCGAAGGTGGTCACCTCTATCTCGGCGGCCGCGATATCGTCGACCTTGCGAGGACCTACGGCACGCCGCTGTACGTCACCGACCTCGACCGCATCGTCGGAAATTTTAAACGGTTCACCTCGGCACTCACCGCCCACTACCCCGCGGTCCAGGTGCTCTTTGCGGCCAAGGCGAACGGCAACCTCGCGGTGATGCGGGCGCTTGCCGAACAGGGGGCAGGCGCCGACGTCTTCTCGTCAGGCGAACTCGAACTTGCCCTGCAGGCCGGGATGCTGCCCGAACGTCTCCTCTTCAACGGGAGTTCCAAGAGCCCAGGCGACCTCGCCCTCGCCGTCGAGAAGGGCGTGCGGGTCTCGGTCGACTCGGTCGACGAACTCCGTCAACTCGAGGCGGCCGCCGCCGAGGCCGGAAAGAGCGTCGAGATCGCCTTCAGGGTCAACCCGGCCCTCGAGGTGCCGACCCATCCGAAGATCGCCACCGGGCTGAAGACGAGCAAGTTCGGGATCCCGGCAGAAGAGATCGTCGGGGCCTATGCCGAGGCGCTAGCCTGCGAGCATATCGACCCGGTCGGGATCCACTGCCACATCGGCTCCCAGATCCTGGAGGTCGAACCCTTTGCGCGGGCGGCCGGCGTGATGGTCGAGGTCGCAAAGGAGGTCACCGACCTCGGCGCCCACCTCAAGTTTCTGGACGTGGGCGGGGGCCTCGGGATCCCGTACCACCACGACACCGACTCGGCCCCGACCCCCGAGGAGTACGCCGCCGCCGTGATGCCGGTCTTCCTGCAGGGGATCAGGGACGCGGGGATCGACCCGGCCCTTTGGGTCGAGCCCGGCCGCTGGCTTGTCGGCGATTCCTCGATCCTTGTTGCCCGGGTCAACTCGGTGAAACGGGCGCACCGCACCTTCGTGAACGTCGACGCGGGCTTCAACCTCCTGGTCAGGCCGGCGATGTACGACTCGTACCACGAGGTCGTCGTCGCCAACAAAGCGGACCAACCGGCCGACGGCACCTACACGATCGCCGGCCCGATCTGCGAGACCGGCGACCTGCTGGCCCAGGACCGCGACCTCCCCGCGCCCGAGGCCGGGGACCTCGTCGCCGTCCTGGACGCCGGGGCCTACGGGTTTGCGATGTCCTCGCAGTACAACAGCCGGCCGCGCTGCGCCGAGGTGGCGGTGCGCGGCGGGAAGCACGCCCTGATGCGCCGCGCCGAGAACCTCGACGACGTCACTGCCGCAATGCAGGAGCCTGGCTGGCAGGACTGAGGAGCGACGGGAGTGCACTTTCACTACGCCCTCGTCGACGACCTCATCAGCCGGGAGGAATTTGAACAACGGGTTCGGGACCGGATGAAAGATTCCGGGGGGCTGCTTGATGAGAACGCCGCAGCCCTCCTGGTCGTCGGCGACTGCGGGAGGCAACACCTGCGGATTGCAGAGATCCGTGCCGGCCCTTCGCTCTTCTCTTTTTTTGGCAAGGTGCTCAGGGTCGGTGAGCCAGAGGAGTTTACGCGTGCCGACGGCGACCAGGGTGTGCGCGCCACCCTCCTCCTCGGCGACGCCACGGGCAGGATCGAGGTCGTGCTCTGGGACGAGAAGGCCGGGGCGGTGGCCGAGGTCGAGGAAGGAGAGGTGATCGAGGTGATCGGTCGGCTCTCGGGCAGGAACGGGTGGAGCCTCTCGGCCATGGCCCTCCGAAAGTCCAGCGTCTCCATCGAATGCCCCCTCGACACCGAGCGGAATTGCGCCTCGCCGGTCGGGACCGGTGACCTGGTGGTGAGGGTGCTGGCCATCGAGGAGCAGAAGACCTTCTCCAGGCGGGACGGTTCGGTGGGGGCGATGGTCCCGGCGATGATCGGCGACGAGACCGGGACGGCCAGGCTCGTATGCTGGGAACCAGAGATGTTTGCCGGAATCTCTCCCGGCGACTCGGTCAGAATCATCGGCACACGGCCAGGCGGCCGGAGCCAGGAGTCAGGAACCGAGTTCAGCCTCGGCGAGGGGGGGAGCATCGAACCGGTCGCCGAGGCTATGGAAGTCCTGATCACCAGGGCGGAGGATGTGCGGCCTGGCCAGACAGTCTCAGTGGCAGGAAAGGTCACGACAGTGCAGGCGCCGCACGGGTTTGTGACCCGGAGCGGGAAGCGGTCGTGGGTGCGGAACCTTGAGGTTGCCGACGCGTCAGGAACGATACGCCTTGTCCTCTGGGGCGACCAGGCCCTCGAAGAACTCGCTCCTGGCGACGAGGTGAAGGTCTATCATGCCCGCGCCCAGGAGGGACGGTACGGTGGGGTCGAGGTCTCGGTCGGGCGCGGGAGCCTGCTCATACTCCCGCACGTGCGGGAGAACGAAGTCTCTTTTGAAGGGACCGTCGTCCCCTCTCCCCTCGGGATGACCCTCGACAACGGGCACGATAGTTTTCTCCTCTCCTGCAACCTCCTCCCCGGCCAGGAGGTGCGGGTGGACGGCGTCCTGAAGGGGCGGTTGATCACCCCCTTCACTATCGAACCTGCCGTGATCAGACGCATGTCCCTGGAGCACCGTCTGGATGCTCTCTCTGTACAAATCGGTGAGAGGAAGGGACGCTGACCTCCCTCTCACCCGGACGTTCACTTTCACACCGCACACGGGAAGGAGACTATAGGGGGTGGTGCGAAAATGATATGTGTGCCCGGAGACCACCATCTCGCGTGTATTTTCCCGGCTTTCCGCACCTCTTCTGCGGGTGTGAGACCACATATCAAATGGAGTGAAATAAATCATGTCCTCTGGTTCGCTGGATCTTGAAGACCTCCCTGGCGTCGGCCCGACCACGGCCGACAAACTCAGGGAAGCAGGTTATGCAACAGTTGAGAGCATCGCAACGGCCTCACCCGCCGACCTCGCCGAAGCGGCGGAGATAGGGGAGTCAAGCGCGAAGAAAGTTATCAAGGCCGCCCGCGAACTCGCCGACATCGGCGGGTTCAAGACCGGGATTGCCGTCCTTGAAGAGAGAAAAGAGGTCAAAAAACTCAAGACCTTCGTCCCTGAGTTCGACGATCTCCTCGGCGGCGGATTTGAGACCAAGTCCATCTCCGAAGTCTACGGCGAGTTCGGATCAGGCAAGAGCCAGATCGCCCACCAGATGGCGGTCAACGCCTATCTCCCCGAGGAGTTAGGGGGGTTGGGCGGTTCGTGTGTCTATATCGATACCGAGAACACCTTCCGTCCCGAACGTGTCGAGCAGATGGTGAAGGGCCTCGAACTTGAGGACGAGGAGTACGAGGTACCCCCTCTTGAGGAGTTCCTCGAACACATCCATGTGGCCAAGGGCTACACCTCAGACCACCAGATGCTCTTGGTCGAGAGTGCGCGCGACCTCGCAAATGAACTGAAAGAGTCCGAGTACCCGGTCAGGCTCATCGTCGTCGACTCCCTCACCGCCCACTTCAGGGCCGAGTACGCGGGCAGGGGCACCCTCTCGGTGCGGCAACAGAAGTTGAACCGGCACATGTACGACCTGGCCAAGTTGGCTGAGGAACACAACGCCGTGGTCCTGGTGACCAACCAGGTGCAGTCCAACCCTGGTGTCTTCTTCGGCGACCCGACCAAGCCGATCGGGGGGAACATCGTCGGTCACGCCGCCAAGTTCAGGTTGTATCTCCGCAAGAGCAAGGGCGGTCGTCGGATCGCAAAACTGGTGGACAGCCCGAACCTGCCCGAGGGCGAGGCGGCGTTCGTCGTCGAAGAAGGCGGGCTCAAAATCTGAAGGTGGTCAGGAGTGTTCAAGGCGGTCGTCACCGATCTGGACGGAACCCTTACCGACCGGAGGCGACGGATCTCCACCGCCGCCATCGAGGCTATCCGTGACCTGGTGGACGCCGGCATTCCGGTGGTGCTTGCAAGCGGCAACACCACCTGTTCCCTGGACATCCTCTGCAAGATGATCGGGACCGACGGGAGCATCATCGGTGAGAACGGTGGGGTATACCGTCACCGGTTCGACGGCAAACTCCAGGTCGCCGGCCGCCAGGATATCTGCCGGGAGGCGTACCGCCGTATCGAGGAACACTTTGCGGAAGAGGGCAAAACTCTCACCCTTTATTCCCCGGAAAACCGTTTCGCCGACATAGCCTTCGCCCGCACGGTCAGCCCGGCGGAGACCGCAGCGATCATCGCCGATATGCCGGTCAGGACCATCGACACAGGCTTTGCGATCCACCTTCAGTACAACGGAGTCTCGAAGGGGACGGCCCTTTCAGAACTCGCAGCCCTGATGGGTCTCGTACCCGACGACTTCCTGGCGGTAGGGGACTCGGAGAACGATACCGAGATGATCAGGCGCGCAGGCGTCGGGGCCGTCGTGGGCAACGCCGTGCCGGGTCCGATGGCTGCTGCCGAATATGTTGCAGAAAAAAAGTATGGGGAAGGCTTTGTCGAGATCGTCAGAAAATATCGCCCTTACTTTCGGGAGAGATAACGGTCGACGACGATATAGTCGCGAGCGTCCTTGACAGCTTCGAAGGGTATAAGCATCATCTCACCGTCCATCCGGTACCCGGAGGGGTCAAAGGTCTGGTCCGGCTTGACGATCAGGTCGATCACCTCACCGCTGTCGAGGTCGACCAGCAGGTTTTTGATCTGGCCGACGAGCATACCATCGCTGCTCATCACCTGCTTGCGCGCAAGACTCCGTGAGAAGATTTTATTCATGGTTTTTCGGTGCGTTTCGTAAATATATATAGCCTTTGAAAAGAAGGGAGATTTGCTTTTCCGCAGAATTCTGCGGGCCTTCACCTGAGAATCTCAGATGCCATCTTGATGTCGACCGCCTTCACAGTCTTGCGGCCGGCATGCCTGGTGAGTTTGATCGCTTCCCTCGCCATCTGAGTTCCATATTCTTCCATGAGCGCAGCAAGCGCCTCACTCCCATCGGCGCTGACGCGCTCAGCACCGGCGTTCTTGATAATCCTGCCAACCGGGGCAATAGGTAGTTCACTCATTCTTCTTCATCTCCTCGGTCAACCCTGCCTCATTGCATTTAGGAGAGTTGAAATAACACATCCATTGATGTGAATACCCCTATTTATACTTGCGGGTGTCTGAATCAGGTGACGACCCTTTCATGCCACCCATCTGGATGTTCATGGGTCGCGGTCAGGGTCTTCAGGCAGGACATACTCATCAGCCGGGTGGTTGGTGGAGAGGACCGACCGCACCGGTCAGGGGCAGAGAGGGCAGAAATAAAAATAGATTATATCAATCCTTTACTGATTTTAAGCCCCCTCAGACCATACCCAGATATCACCGACATCACGCGAAAGAAGGGACATCTGGATCAGACCGGACCCACAACCCTCAGACCCCCGGCACCAGGGAGAAGTCAGGGCCACCATCCCGGGGGGGTCTGGTGGGATGGTGCGCCGTTCAACATCTCCCGCGGGAAGGCGTTGCCCCTACCCCCCGCATTGTGATCGGCAGAGAGCATATCCCCAAACCCTCTCCTGGGAAGATCATTTTCATAGTTATCAGGCATGAGGCGTGCTCTCGCTTCATGAGCGATTCTACACGACCTACAGAACCAAAATTCCTGGAAAACTACGCTTCAATCCAGACAGGTGTTCAAGCCCGGATGCTTCCGGATACGTTCCGGCAAAAAAAGATCAGAGGAGAAAGACCCTGATGATATCAGTCTGGGTGATGATCCCGATCGGCTTACCGCCCTCGACGACGACCAGTCTCCCGATCTCCTTCTCCTTAAAGCGCCGGATCACCTCGTAGAGTTTGATATCTGCTTCAGCCTTGACCACGTCGGAGGTCATCGCCCTCGTCACCAGGGACGAGGGTTCGAACCCCTGCTCGACGCCCTTGGCGAGGTCGCTGAGCGTGACAATCCCGAGGAGTTCGTCCCCGTCCATCACCGGGGCGCCGTGGATATGGCGTCTGGCAAAGATCGAGGCCGCGTCCTTGAGCGTGTCAGTGGGAGCAAGGGAAATGAGTGGCGAACTCATATAGTGCCTGACCGATTTTTTGGGCAGGGAGATCATCTCGCCGATCGAGATGAGCAGGGAACTCTGTGCCTCATCTTTGCCAAATACTTCTCCTTTGATGAGCATCTTGTTCACCGGCGTCGGACCGACGGTGATCTCGTCGCCGATATCAAAGATCTTGACGCTTCCGAGGAGTTTGATCAGGGCATGACAGATATCCGGATGACAGAGTGTCGTAAAATCTATCTCAGATACGCTGACACTCTCGACTTCAATGCCGCCCCTGGAGATCGGCACTATGTACTCGCGCTCGTACTCGCCAATGTTGAGCTCCGCGTAGGCCTGTGCCGAGGGGTTGTACCCTCCCTTCGGCCCGGGAACTCCGTCGACCAGTCCAAGTGCCTTGAGGGACTGCATCTGATTCCTGACCGTACCGGGATTGCGTTTGAGAACCTCAGCGATCTCTTCGCCCTTGATCGCGCGCGAGTGCTGATGGTATAGGGTGATGAGAGTGATGAGTATCTCTTTCTGGATAAGGGACAAATCCATAATAGAATTAGAGACTCTTCATAAATATCTTGGTTGTGGATACTGTGGATTTTGAAAGAATACCAACTGTTCCGACTGCAGACGAGGTACTGGACCGCAGTTTCCGGCGTGCTGCGAAAAAAATGCAGATGAAGACGAACAAAGATCGTGCGAACGAGGATTTTGTCAGGGCTGTCTCAAGTGCGGTCCACGACCGCCTCGTCCACATCATCCAGTCGTTCCCGATCTTCGAGGAGCAGCCACCCTTCTACGTGGACACCGTCGAGGCGCTCTTCGGGATTGAACGGCTGAAGATGGCGCTCGGGAATGTAGGCTGGGCGGCGATGCATACCAAGCGGATGGGTTGGGAGCACGGAGGGCCGCGGATCCGGAAGGCAGAGGACACCGCAACGATCAGGAGGCGGGCGGTGGCCAGGATCGCCTCGATCGTCCACCAGATCGACGACGACCTGCACTTCCTCAACGAGGCCAGGAATGTCCTCCGCAAACTCCCCGAAATCAAGGAAGACGAGTTTACGGTGGTCATCGCCGGCTACCCGAACGTGGGCAAGTCCTCGTTCATCACCCGCGTTTCCTCAGCCGAACCTGAGGTGGCCTCATATCCGTTCACGACCAAAGGGGTGATTGTCGGCCACCGGTACGAGGGGCGCCGGCGGATTCAGTTCGTTGACACACCCGGACTGCTCAACCGTCCGGAAGAGGAGCGAAACCCCATCGAGGAGCAGGCGATATCGGCGATCATCCATACCGCAGACCTGATCGTCTTCATCCTCGACCCGAGCGAGTATTGCGGTTACCCCATGGAAGACCAGCGCCGTCTCCTTGAAGCCATCAGGGCCAGGGTGAGGGTGGAGGTGCCGATGCTCATCGTCGCCAACAAGGCCGACCTCGGTGCAGAAAGCGAGGCTGAATATTCCATGTCGGCCCAGACCGGTAAGGGAGTAAAAGAAGTGCTCGAGGTTGTCCTTTCACATTATCGGGAGCCAACCCCACGCCCCGACGAGGACGCACCCGAGGAGGAAACCGAGGACAGTCCCACCGTTCAGGGGTGGGAGCCCTGCCTGCGGCCGTCCAGATAAAACAAAGTGGAGAAGCACGGCCATCCCTGCGACCGAACCGACCATGGCCCCGAGCGCAGGGACCGAGAGGCCCAGCACCGTCACTTCAGAGAGGAACACCTGGGCCGAGACGACGAGGATCGAGGGCATGATCAGATCCCCCATACCCATGATGAAGGCCCCACGTTCGTCTTTCTTTTTTCCAAGGTCCATTCCCTCGCGCCGGAACGAGAAACTCCGCCGTTTGGGAATTACAAAGAGGATAGGGGTCTTGAGTTCGATGATCCCCTCGGCAAGGGCAAGCATGTGTCTGGTCTTGTAGACCGAGATGGCATCATAGACCGCCAACAGGATGAGGAGGAGGATCACCGGCAGAATGGCGAGGGAGACCCCGAAGATCGCGGCGACGCCCGCGGCGATGAGGATGCCGAGGGTGTCGATGACGTACCACTCAGGGTACAGGAAGAGGAGGGCGGTCCCGAGCGCCGCACCTGCAAGGGCGAAAGGAAGCCCAAGTGCCGAAAGGCTGAGCGCAGTAACCCCAATGCTCCAGAATACAAAATAAAGCGTGAGGAAAACCGAGAGGGCGACGAGCCCGAGGATCACCCGCTTGCCCCCGAGTTTGATGAGGACGAGCATGAGCAGGGTGAAACCGAGGAGGAGGGCGATGAAGATGAAGGGGTTTGCGACCGATGAGGGATCTTCGAAGGCGACAACACCGGCCGCCTGCATAGGGAGGGCGAGAACGATACCGACAGCCTCCACAAGGAGGAGCATGATCGGCATCACCAACAGAGGGATGTTATTCCTGATATCCATTGCAGACCTCTTCTAATATCGTTAGGTTAATTAATGGTATTCTATTATCTAAAAGCATGGAGATCAGAGAAGTCCTCGTCGACATCGTTCTCACCATCATCCTTGTGGTCTCCACCCTCACGCTGGTCTGGCGGGTCTGGCAGGATCTGACCATGGCCGTGGCAACGACGCTGATGATGCTCTCTCTCGGCGGACTCTTTCTCTCCCTTGGTTATAAGGTCTGGCGGCTTGAGGAGAGTGTCATTGCGCGCGAGCGGACGATGAGGGTGAACATGGAGGAACTTTCCCATACCATGGCACAGAAATATGATAACACTGTCCAGCATATCGATACGACAGTGAGCGAGATCACTCGCAGGATGTACCGATAAAAGACCACACAATGTTTTTGTGATCCTTCCATGGGCGTTGCACTCAGAGATATCATCAAGGACTACCGACAGGAGACCGACCTCGAAGAGATGCGGGGGGTCGTGGCAGTCGATGCCTTCAATGCACTCTACCAGTTCCTCTCCATTATCAGGCAGCCTGACGGCACCCCGCTGATGGACAGGGACGGCCGGGTCACCTCCCATCTATCGGGGCTTTTCTTCAGGAACGTCAACTTTCTGGAGAAAGGGGTCAGGCCGGTCTATGTCTTCGACGGCGCGCCGCCGGAGTTGAAGAGCACGACGGTCGAGAAGCGGCGGGAAGTACGGGACGCCGCAGGCGAGGCGTGGAAAGAGGCGCTTGCGCGCGGCGACCGGGAGGAGGCCTACAAACAGGCAAGGGCCTCGGCAAAGATCGACGAGGCGATGATCTCGTCGGCCAAACGGTTGCTCTCGCTGATGGGTATCCCCTGTGTCCAGGCGCCGAGCGAGGGCGAGGCCCAGGCGGCGTTCATGGCACAGCGGGGCGATGTCAACGCAGCGGCCTCGCAGGACTACGACTCCCTCCTCTTTGGAGCGCCGCATCTGGTCAGGAACCTCACGGTCTCAGGCAAACGAAAGATGCGCGGCCGGACGGTGACGGTGCGGCCCGAGACTTACGACCTCCAGAGTGTTCTGGAGGGACTCTCGGTCACTCGCGAGGGGCTTGTCGAGATCGGGATCCTGGTCGGGACCGACTTCAACCCCGGCATCAGGGGGATCGGGCCGAAGACAGCCCTGAAGATCGTGCAGAAGGGGAAGTTCGTCGGGACGATTCGGGAGAAGGCCCCTGAGTTCGACCCCGAGCCTATCCGCAATTTCTTCCTTGACCCGCCGGTCACCGAAGACTACCGTCTCTCCTGGGAGAGTCCGGCGCCCGATGGGGTGGTGGAGATGCTCTGCGAGGAGTACGCATTCTCGGAAGCGAGAGTCGAGAGCGCGCTTGAGCGTTTGGGGATGAAGGCCGGGCAGAAGACGCTGGACGCGTGGTTCTGAGGGTCTGAACTTTTTTGGTCCCGGTGAATTTTTTTTCCGGGGGGATGGAGGATCTCGGACGCAGCCTTCCCGCCCCAATCTTCGCGGATCAGGGGGTGGAGGGAGAAGGCGTGATGATCATACCGGCACCCCCATCACAGAACCTTCACCTCCGTCTCGCGCCTGGAGGCGAATACCCCCCGGACTCGAAGGCCCTACGGGCCTTCTCGAACTCGCTAACGCTTGTCCCCCCCCACGATGAGGGGATGGGTGGGGGCGGCAATGAGGCGGCGGTTCCACAGCGGTTTTCACGCTCATCACACCATCACAAGGGAGAGGATCAAGGACTCTTCCACACCCAGAAGATCTCCTCAGAAAAATTTTCTCCCCGTATGCTTGAGATTCTTCAAAGCCCTAAATATATCAAGTCATACATCAGATGATTTCTATGCGTCTGATCGCTTCATTCGTCCTTCTGACACTTATTCTCACATCTATCAGCCCCACGGCCAGCGCGTCACCCTCTTTGCCGGATTCTGCCCCAAAATTCATGGAAAGGGCACCGATGAGTTCCGTCGACCTCATCCCGGTCGCCCTCCTTTCGGCAGAGGACGGTGGCTACCTCCAGGTCGTCAACGCGGTCACCTACCTGCCGGAGGATGATCCGACCTCCGCAACCATCCTCACCCGGGCCGGAGCGGACGGTTCAACCTGCTGGACTACCTCTATGGACGGCAGACCCCGTGCCGCCGTTTCAGCCCCTGACGGCGGGTGGGTCGTCGCCGGCAGCAACCAGAGGAAAGCCTGGGTCACAAAATTTGTCGATGACGGCACGCTCCAGTGGGAGCGTGTGAACACGTGGGAAGATGACTCAGAAATCCTGGCGATCGCCTGCACCGCTGACGGCGGATTCGTCTTTTCAGGTAATCTGGACAACCAGAGCATTGAAGAGAACCAGAAGAGCGAGATCTATCTCAGTCATCTCGACGCCGACGGCGTCCCAGTCCTTGAGACCTCCTGTGTCGTTTCCCGGGGTGATATCTGGGACTGTGTGACCGGTATCGCAGACGCAGATGACACGCTCTTCATCATCACCACATCTTCGCGTATCACGACCGACCCGAATGGCACCGTGCTCTCTGTAGAGAGATGGCCACATGACTTCTCAGCCGCGTTCCCTGTGCAAGACGGTTTTGTCGTTGCCGGCAGCGTGCTCCACAACCATAGGTGGGTCCAGACCCTGATAAAAATGGATCCTGACGGCTCCATCATCTGGGAGCGGCAGTATGAAGAGCTGGAACCGGCAACGATCGATGGGTTAGTCGAGGGCTCGCACGGCGAGATCGTCGCCTTCGGGACATGCTCGTACAATCGCACGTGCCCCCCCTTCACTGAATCTGTCACCGACTCCCTTGTCATGGTCTTCGGTCCTGACGGAGAACTCCGTGGGCAGAAGACCAGCGGCTATCCCGGGATAGACATGGGCAGAGGAATCGTCACGACAGACGATGGTTATCTTCTCCTGGCTGAATATGTCACTCCCCTTGAAAAAATTGATGAGTATAATCTACGGTTTCTTGCCTCCGGCACCGCCCTCTTCCCGGTCTCCGGGCGTCGGTGATCCATAGGGGAGAGGGCTCAGTGACAGGAGGTTCCGACTCCTATCTCCTAAACAGAGTACTCCCCTGAATCATTTTTTCGGCTCTAATAAATCGGGCACGAGTCTAGTGCCCGCCTTAAGCATCCCGGATGAAAATCGTTCAGAGCAGATCTCCAGGGCGTGGAAGGATCGATCCTTGATCCTTCTCCTTGTGACTGAGGAACGAACAGATATCAAGTATCGTGCCGCCTCCGCCTATATCATCCATGGGGGGACGACCGGAGGGAGTCGAGAAAGCCGTAGACTTTCGCTGACGAGCGTGAGCGTGAGCGAGATCGAGACGACGGTGAAGAGTCTGCGATTGTGGGCGGCACGTCGGATCATCATCTCTCCCCTGATCGATCGCGCCGGTGCGGAGCACGGTCCGCGCCAGATGTACACACCAGAACAGAAATTCAACACAACAAAAAAAGAAGGGTGGATCAGAGTCGCTTCCAGATATAGACGATCCGCTGCAGGGCGGTGTAATGCCCGAGCACCCCGAAGATGACGAGGAGCCATCCGAGGTACGGCATCCCGTACACCGGCGCCGCAAAGACGAGGTCAAGGACACCGGCGATGATGAGGAGCACCAGACGGTCGGCCCTGCCCAGGATCCCGCCATAGTACCTTCCCACCCCGAGGGCCTGGGCCTGGGTGCCCATGTACGAGGACATCAGCACACCCGTGAGGGCAAAGACGCCAACCTGCCATGAGGCCGCACCGCCCGCAAAGATCCCGGTGATGATGACGATATCGGCGTACCGGTCAGAGACATGATCGATGAAATCACCGCGCAGACTCGCGATCTCAAGCTCGCGGGCGAGCGCTCCGTCGAGGGCGTCGAAGACGGCGTTGACCGCTACCAGCAGGACACCCCAGGCGACCTCGCCGTAGTAAAAGGCGACGCCCGCCGCGAAGGCCGCGACCAGCGCACCGACCGAGAAGAAGTTCGGCGTAAGCCCGAGACGTTTTGACCCGGCGATCGCGGGGTTGAGGAGACCGGCGACATAGGGGCGGAGGCGGTCGAGGGTCATAGCCCCTCCATGAGATAGGAGGACCAGTCGACCGTTCCGAAAGACGGGGCAACCGTGCCGTCCATGAAGCCCTCGATGAGGTCGGCGACTTCCTCAGGGCCGAGGGCGGTGACGTCCACCTCAAGCACCCGCTCTGCGGGAAAGAGATCCAGCGTCTCGATCAGGATGACGTCCAGGGCCTCGGCTTCCGCGTTTTCCCGCACCTTTTCCCGTGCATAACCGCGCGCTGCCAGTCTCTCCTCCAGGAGATCGGGGCGGCAGCGGAGCACCACGATCCGATCACAGGGGAGGAGGTGGGCGAGATGGCCCTCCACCACCCCGTCGACCGGTTCAAAGGCCGCCGCCCATGCCTCGGCGTCTACGACCATAGTGTCTCGCTCAGGGTCATCACCGAGGACGAACGGCCCGACCGTCTCGGTGGCATGCACCACCCGGCGGCCGCGGTCGGCAAGCACCTCTGCGACCGTGCTCTTTCCTGTGCCCGGCGTCCCGGTGATCCCGACCATCATAACAGATCCCCGACCTTCTCAAGAAAGAGTTCGTTCTCCCAGTCCGCACCGATGCTGACCCTGATATACCGATCTTCAAGCCCGGGGAAACTCCGGCACGACCTGACGACGACGCCTCCCTCTGCAAGTCGCTCCATCGCCTCGTCCCCCTTCTGGGGCGCCACGTCGATGAGGACGAAGTTCGCCTCAGAGGGCGTCACCGGCAGGGGGATCTCGGCCATAAAGCGTTCTCTCCATCTCTGAACATGCGCCACGACCTCATGAATGTGTGCCTGGTCTGCAAGCGCCGCCTCCGCCGCAGCAAGGGCGACGCTGTTCACCGCAAAAGGCGTGGCCGCCTGCTCCAGATGGGGCGCAAGCCATGCGGGGACGAAGGCATACCCAAAGCGCAGACCGGCAAGTGAGTAGGCCTTGGACATCGTCCGCCCCTCGATGAGGTTGTCGTATTCCCGCATCAGCGGACGGTAGTTCACGTCAGAGAACTCGATATACGCATTATCCAGGAAGAGGAGACAGTCGGTCCCGTCCAGGATCTCCCTGACCACATCAACGGGAACAATGTTCCCGGTCGGGTTGTTTGGCGTGCAGAGAAAGGCGAGTTTTGCCCCCTGGCAGGCCTCGACAAACCGCTCCGGATCGACCGAGAAGTCGGGTTCCCGCGGAACCTCGACGACCTCCGCACCCTGCGCGGCGGCGGTAAGTTTGTAGAAGGAAAAGGTCGGGGTGGAGATGACGACCCGGTCGCCGGGTTCAACCACGGTGCGCACGACCGTCTCGATCACCCCATCCATGCCATTGCCGAGGAGGAAGGCATGGTCGCCGTGAAGCCTTCGGAGGGCATCCGTCGCCGCCGCGGGCCGGGCCGCCGGGTAACGGTTCCCTTCCTTCAGAGCCGAAAGCCCCGCGGCGACCACCGCGTCAGAAGGGGGGGCAGGGTTTTCGTTGCTGGCAAGCCGCGCCACCCTGGAGAGCCCCTGCTCGCGCGCGATCTCCTCCGCGCTCTTTGCAAAGACGTAACCGCCTGCTGTAGCGTAACACCGCCTAACGACCGAGCGCCTCATTGATCACACCGACGGCCGCGTCGATCTCCTCGTCGGTGATGACAAGGGGCGGCACGAGCCTGATGTTCCCATCGGCCGCACAGTTGATCAGCACGCCGTGCTCAGCACAGTACTGCTGCATCTCGGCACAGCGCTCGCCGACCGTGAACCCGATCATCAGTCCCACCTGCCTGGGCTTCCAGGCGGCAAGGCCCTCGGCGAAGCGTGCGCCCTTCTCCGGGATAGATGGGAGAAGTTCCTCGATCACGCTGATCGTCGCCCGTGCAGCGGCGCAGGCAAGTGGCCCGCCGGCAAAGGTGCTCCCATGCTCGCCCCCCTTGAACTCAAGACCCTTGCGGGCGACGAGCGCCCCCATGGGGAAACCGCTTGCGATCCCCTTGGCCATCGTGAGAATGTCGGGTTGCGCCTGCGTGTGCTGGAAGGAGAACCACTTTCCGGTTCTTCCCATCCCGGTCTGGACCTCGTCGATGATCATCAGGGCGCCGTGGCGGTCACAGCACTCCCTGATCCCTTCGAGGAAACCTTCTGGCGCTGGGATGACACCCGACTCTCCCTGGATGCTCTCAACGATCACGCCGGCAACATCGTCGTCGAACGCCTGCTCAAGGGCGTCGAGATTGCCGTACTCGACAAAGGTGCATGCAGGCTCAAGAGGCTCGAAAGGTTCCCGGATCGCCGGTTTGTGGGTGACGGCAAGCGCCCCCATTGTCCGGCCGTGGAAACTGTGCGTGAAAGAGATGAACTTCTTCCTGCCGGTGGCGAGACGGGCGAGTTTGATCGCCCCTTCGTTCGCCTCGGCACCCGAGTTGGAGAAGAAGGCCTTCCCCCCGACAAGACCTGAGATCTCCACGATCTTCTCGGCAAGTTCTGCCTGGTGCGGCACATAGAAGAGGTTCGAGCAGTGGATCAGTTCGTGCGCTTGCTTGCAGATCGCCTCCACCACCTTCGGGTGGCAGTGGCCGGTGCTGCAGACCGCGATCCCCGCGACACAGTCGATATATTCGCGCCCCTCCGCGTCCCAGAGGCGGGCCCCCTGCCCGCGCACGATCTCGGTCGTGCGCGAGAAGGCGGGCATATAGTACCGGGCGTCCAGTTCCCGGTAGTTCTCTGCTAACTCCATACTGTCATCATCTCATTCGTATTCGATAGTCGCAGGGGGCTTGGGGGTGATATCGTAGACCACCCTCGAAACCTCGGCGATCTCGGAGGCGATCCGCCCGGCGATCCTGACCAGGTCGTCGAAGGGCACCTCCATCGGGTCGGCGGTCATGCCGTCGCGCGAGTTCACCGCCCTCACGGCGACGACCCAGCCGAAGCACCTGATGTCGCCCTTGACGCCGGTTCCCCGGCCGAGGAGCGCTGCAAAGCACTGCCAGGGCTGGTAGCGTTCGACGAGTTCGTCCTCCACGATGGCGTTCGCCTCACGAACGACCGCGATCTTGTCGGGGGTCACCTCGCCGAGCACCCGCACCGCAAGTCCAGGGCCAGGGAAGGGCATCCTGTGCTGGATCTCGGCCGGCAGGTCCAGACCACCGGCGACGTCACGCACCTCGTCCTTGTACAGGTCGCGCAGGGGCTCGATCACCTGCTCGAACATCATGTCCAGGGGCATGCCGCCGACATTGTGGTGGCTCTTGATCCCGCCCTCGCTCTCGATCCGGTCAGGATAGATCGTCCCCTGGAGGAGGTACTTCGCTCCCGTGGCCTTCGCCTCACGCTCGAAGATCCTGATGAACCGCTCGCCGATGACCTTTCTCTTCTCCTCAGGATCGGTGATCCCCTTCAGCGCCGCAAAGAATTCATCGGCGGCATTGACTCTCTTCACGCCCAGGTCACAGAAGACCTCACAGATCCGTTCGCTTTCGCCCTTGCGCATCAGGCCGGTGTCCACATAGATGGGGATCAGGTTCTCCCCGATCGCCCGCGCCGCAAGCATCGCACAGACCGAGGAATCCACACCGCCGGAGAGGGCGACGACGACCTTCTCGTCCCCTGCCTTCTGTTTGATCTCCTCGACTGCGCGCTCGATAAACTGCTCTACCTTGACCATTGCTCAACCTCTTTTTACTGGTGTTTCTGGTTCTTGTATTCCATGCACGCCTTCACAAACCCGACATACGGCGGAGACGGCCTTGTCGGCCTGGACCTGAACTCAGGGTGGAACTGGGTTGCAAAGAAGAACGGGTGGGAGGGGAGTTCGAGGATCTCCATCCTGTTCCCGTTCGTCCCTGAAAAGACCAGCCCCCCCTCTTTCAGTTCCTCGATATACTCGGGGTTCACCTCATAGCGGTGACGGTGCCGTTCGGTGATATCCTTCTTCTGGTAGAGGCTCCAGGCCCTGGTCCCCTGCGCCACGTCGACCGGATAGTTCCCAAGACGCATCGTCCCCCCGAGGTCGGTCACATCCTCCTGCTCGGGGAGAATAGCGATTACCTGGGTGCCCTCGCCGAACTCCTCTGAGATCGCGTCCTCATAGCCAAGGGCATCACGCGCGAACTCCACGACTGCCATCTGGAAACCCAGACAGATCCCGAGGAAGGGAATCTGGTTCTCTCTGGCATATCGGATCGCGGAGATCTTTCCTGATACCCCCCGCTGGCCAAAGCCGCCGGGGATCAGGATCCCGTCCACTTCAGCGAGTTCTGCAGGTTCATAACTCTCCGCATCCAGCCACTTGATCAACACCTCGGCAGAGATTGAGCGGCCGGCGTGCTTGAGAGCCTCCTTGATCGAGAGATAGACATCCTCGATCCCGTACTTGCTGACAATCCCTATGGTCACCCGATTGGTGTAGTCCTCGGTGACGGTGCGATACCACTCGGCGTCCACACCACGCTTTTCCAGATCAAGGAGGTCGAGGACGACGTTGGCAGCCCCTTCCTTCTCAAGTTCCATCGGGACATGATAGATATCAGGGGCATCGGCCGCACTGACGACCGCGTTGAGCGGGACGTCACAGAAGTCGGAGATCTTGCGGCGCGAGTGCATGGGAAGAACCCGGTCGCTCCGGCAGACGATCATGTCTGGGCGCAGCCCGAGTTCACGCAGCGCCTTGACCGAGTGCTGCGTCGGTTTGGTCTTGAGGTCGCCCATCGTGTCGGCAGGCACCAGGGTCACATGCACGAGGGCCGTGTCGTGCGCCGGGAGATCGCCGCGCATCTGGCGCACCGCTTCGAGGAAGGGCATCGACTCGATGTCGCCGACCGTACCGCCGACCTCGACGAGGCACACTTCTGCCCGGTGGCCGTTGTTCTCGAACTCCTCGGCCGTCCTGGTAATGCAGGCCTTGATCTCGTCGGTGATGTGCGGGATGATCTGAACGGTCCCGCCCAGGAAGTCGCCCCGCCGTTCCTTCTCGATGACACTCTTGTAGATCTTGCCGGTGGTGATGTTGTGGTTGCTCGTCAACTCGATGTCAAGAAAACGCTCGTAGTTGCCGAGATCAAGGTCCACCTCGCCACCGTCGCTGAGCACGAAGACCTCACCGTGCTGTGCAGGGTTCATGGTGCCCGCATCGATGTTCAGATAGGGATCGATCTTGATTGCCGTGACCTGATAGCCACGGTTCTTCAGGATCCTCCCGATCGATGCCGCCGTTATGCCTTTGCCAAGGCCACTCATTACGCCGCCAGTAACGAATATATACTTCAAAACAAATTCCCCGCGGATATCGTCGTACCCATATCTATCTCATCATGGGATTATAGTTGTAGTGGAGAGAGGCCTTCTGGCCGAAGGAATATCGATGTATCTCTCATTTGACCCGGATATCAGGGTTCTCAATCCGCTCTCCCCCTCGGTCCCATCACCGCGAACGATGCGGTGGTCCTGGCAAGCACCCTCCCTTCCGGATCTGAGACCTCTGCCTCGGCGAAGGCGATGCGCCGTCCTTTTCTCACTACCTCGCCTCTGGCCCTGAGTGTCCCGTCCCGCACGCCCGCAAAGAAACTTGTCGTCTCGGAGATGGTGGCGATCCGTTCGTCTTCCTGGAGGAGGGTGATGATGGCCAGGGCCATCGCCTCGTCTGCCAGGGCAGTGTAGACGCCGCCCTGCAGCCAGCCAGCCCCGTTCTGCATCTCCGGCCTGACGGTCATCGAGAGTTCGGCCCGACCGTCCCCATACGAGACAGGGTCGATACCCATCAGGCCAAAGAATGGATTGGCCTCCCTACCCCTGGCCTTGATCTCTTCAAGGTAACCCATGCCTCTGTTTACACCGCTGGCCCGCATAACTCTTCCCACCGGGGAAAAATACCATATGGGAGGACTTCCTTCTCTTCAACATGGACAGCGAAGAGAAGGAAATGCTCAGAGACCTGTTGTGGCTCAATGCCGTCATCGCAACCGAACTGATCCAGATCACCGAGAACACCTCCCAGATCCTCAGAAAACAGCCCCCACCGGACTCATGTCTCAGCGAGCACGGCGAACTGCGCGAGACCGCCCTTGCAATCGCGGAGAATTACCGCTCCGGCACGGCCCTCGGACCCCACCTGCGCGGCCACCAGTGAACGGTGATGCTCTCGTCAGGATCTCCAACGTTGCCTTCCCGTCCCAATCACAATCCCGGGGATCCAGGGGAGACACCCCCACGGCGAGGATAGTTGAGGGGCGGCAAAGGTTGGCGTTTGCGTTCGCTGTTTTGTCGTGAGTGATCAAGGATATGTCTTGAGAGATGTTCTCATTGGGATCTCAAGCGTGGCTTTCCCACCTCAATCTTCGCGCGGGGATCCGGGGCCGCGACCCCGGCGAGAACATGGGGAGGGTAATTGATTCATGTTTGCGCCAGGTCATGAAGAGTATCCGCCCCCCTCCCTCCAGAGCATTCAGGACGAACTCATGAGCAGACCTGCGCGTCCCGTCCCCTCATTACAAGAATAAAGTTATGAGATACGCTCCCCCAACTACTGCTATGAAACTCGTACTCGCAATTGCACCTGACAAGTTCCGCGACGAAGAATTCGAGGTGCCGCAGAAGATCTTCTCTGAGGCAGGAGTCGAGACGGTGGTCGCCTCCACCAGGGTCGGCACCTGCCAGGGGATGGTCGGTGCGATGGCAGAGGCGACGGCCGCCTTCGCCGACCTGAACCCCGAGGAGTACGACGGCATCGTGGTCGTTGGGGGCATCGGGTCGCAGGACTATCTCTGGACCGATGCCGACCTGAAAAAACTCGTGCAGGGATGTGCAAAGGCCGGGAAGGTTGTCGCTGCGATCTGTCTCTCTCCGGCCGTCCTGGCACGCGCCGGTGTCCTTGACGGGAAGAATGCAACGGTCTTCAGGAGCCCCGCCTCCATATATGAGATGGAACGGGGCGGGGCCAGACTCGTGGAAGAGAGCGTCGTCACCGACGGAATGGTCGTAACGGCCAACGGACCTTCGGTCGCGGGGTCGTTCGCAGAGGCCGTTCTCTCGGCCCTCTCCAGATAAATAAATCGGCAGACCCCATACATGGGGGAACCGGGCCCAAAATTTTTATCCAATTGAGAATATAATTCGCTGTTGGCATGCCGTCCTGATTCACAACATCTCTGGACTTGCATATTACAGAAGGCATATATGTCTTGCTGGTCATCAAAACCTATCTGGACGCGGGAGCTGGTATACATTGGAAAGTTCAAAGTCAAACTCCCCGGATTCTGAAATCTCTCTCTTCTCCCTGGCCATGGATCAGGCAGGCGACGGCGTCCTGCTCATCGACCAGGAAGGCTCGATCATCTATGCCAACGAAGTCTTCGGCACACTCTTCGGGCTTGCAGCAGAGGGACTCGCAGGGCGCAGCGCCCTTGAGGTATTGGAGTCGGACCTCTCGCCTCTCTTCGAGGATCAGACTGGTTTTCTGAATCTGGTCGGGTCGATGTATCGCAAGGACCGGGAGATCAACGGGGGTGAATGGACACTCACAGGACCGGGGGCCCACGGGGTGGCATATTCCAGTCACCTGGTCAGGAGCGGGCCGCTCAAAGGGATGCGGGTCGACCTCTTCCGAGATATCTCCGAGCGGAAAATGGCTGAGAAACGTATTAAAATCGGCGAAAAAAAACATCACGCACTGGTCTCGTCATCCGCAGCCCCCTGCTGCACGACCGACACGACCCTCAGAATAATCTCCGCCAACAAGGCCTTCTACGACTATTTCAGTACAGAAAAGAAAGAGAGTCGTTCTCTCCCTGACCTTCTCCCACCTGAGAGCGCCGCACGGGCCACAGGTGCGCTCCATAACCTCACACCACAGGAGCCACGGCTCTCGATAGAGAATGGAGATAGCGAGTGGATCGTTCACGGCATCTTCACAGACGAGGGCACGCTCGCCGAAGTTCTCTGGGTATGGCATGAGGACTGGTTCAAGGCCGGCGAACGGGCAAAAAAGATGCGGTGCCTGTACAAATTCGTGCACCTCCTCCACAACGAGGAACTCCCGGAGGAGGAGACACTCCTGCGAGGGGCGGAGATGATCGAGAGGTCGGTCCCCTGGATCCACGCAGTCGATATTTCAGTGCCCGGTCGTCTCTCCGTGTCGGCAGGAGAAACAGAGAAAGGGACACGAACTTCACTTCCAATAGATACCGGCGACGGCCGGTGTGGTGAGGTGACGGTCTGGCACCATGAAGGAGAACAGAACCCCTCAGCTCCATCCTTCTTCCTCCTCACCATAGCCGACGAGATCACCCTCTATCTCAGAAACAGGACGGCTCAGGAATCTGCCGAACGCTCCCAGGTCACATACCAGACCCTCTTCGAGACGACCGGCACCGCCTCCTTCCTCCTCGGCCCCATGATGGAGATTCTCATGGTCAACAGGGAATTCCTCCGGATGTTTGGATATACCGAGGCCGAGATCAGGGGCGGCATGTGCTGGCTCTCGTGCGCGGACGAAGACGACCAGGACATGGTCAGACACTTCCACCAGGCGCGGCTGAGTGATCCCGAGAACACCCCCACGACCTATGAATGCCGCGCCTATGCGAAAGACGGTTCTCCGAGGGATCTCATCGTCAATGTCTCCCTCATACCAGGGACCGACCTCTCGATCATCTCTCTGGTGGATATCACGACAAAGAAAGAGACCGATCATGAACTCAGGGTGAGCGAACACCGCTACCGGCTCATCACTGAGAACGCAACCGATGTGATCTTCACCCTCGATCCTGACCTCAGTTTCACCTATGTGAGTCCCTCAGTCGGGAGGATCACCGGGATCCCGCCAGCAAACGTAATATCAAGGCCTATAGCAGACCTGCTCACCCCGGGCTCGTTTGCACGGTTCCGTGACGCCGCCATTGAAGTTCTGGCGCCGGGCGGGGGGCCCGGGCCGG
Organism: Methanofollis aquaemaris; assembly: GCF_017357525.1. NCBI lineage: Archaea > Methanobacteriati > Methanobacteriota > Methanomicrobia > Methanomicrobiales > Methanomicrobiaceae > Methanofollis > Methanofollis aquaemaris. The sequence goes on from NZ_CP036172.1 coordinate 721,570, forward strand.
AGACCGGTCGTTCAAAAGCGCTTGAGATCGAAGCACTCCGTGCTGACGGCAGTCCACTCTGGGCGGAGGTGCGGATCAACTCCCTATGCGACGCCGAGGAGGATGCAACAGTCGGCGTTATGGGGGTGATGCGGGACATCAGCGATCGCAAACTGGCTGAAGAGCGGGAGACTCAGTACGTCAGGGAACTCTCCTTCCTCTCCAATGCAGCGGTGGGCTTCGTCGACCTCCCGCCTGAAGACGAGATCTACCGGTTCATCGGCGAACATCTCTGCAGTTTCTTCGACGAGGCACTGGTCTTTGTTGCGCAGTACGACAGCCTCGAACAGAAAATCATCGTCAGGGCTGTCTCGGGAATCGATGAGGACAGAGATCCCCGCCTGTACTCCATGGCACGCGGCAGCATGGGGATGACCCTGCCCCTTCCCGAGGAACTCTACGAAGATCTGCTTGCCGGCGTACTCACACCTCTTGAGCGCGGTACCACTTCGCCACTCTTCATCGGGCAGGTAAAGAGCGCTGCCGAGACATACATGAACGGAACCGCCGGTTCGGTGCACGTGGTCGGGATCGCACGCAGTGACAATCTCTTCGGATGTGCGATCGTGGTCCGGCGAGACGACGACTATATGGAGGCCATATCAACAATCGAGACCTTTGTACACCTCTCTTCGGTGGCTCTCCAGAGGAGGCTCCTTGAGATGGAAATCGAGTCGACCAGATCCCGCCTCCAGCATATCCTCTCCTCCAGCCCGGTCACGATCTTCTCGCTGGAGCCACCCAGAGAGCGGGGCGGAGGCATGGGCCTGATCACCTATGTGACTGAGAACATCATCTCACTCCTCGGCTACGAACCCGAGGAGGTGATCTATGACTCGACATTCTGGACGACCACCCTCCACCCTTCGGACCGTCGCCGGATCCAGGACGAAGAATTCCCTGAACTCCTTGAAGAGGGACACAAAATTCTCGAATTCCGGATGCGTCACAAGGACGGGAAATATCGGTGGCTCCACTTCGAAATGCGCGTGACCAGGGACGAAGAGGGAAACCATGTGGAGGTGATCGGTTCTGCAATCAACATCTCCGAGCGCAAGCGGATCGAGGAGGCCCTCAGGGTGATGGACAGCGCGATCACCTCATCGATCAACGCGATCACCATCACCGATCTGGAAGGAGACCTGGTCTTTGCAAACAACTCGACACTCAAACTCTGGGGATATGACGAGGTCAAGCAAGTGGCGGGCAAGCCCCTTGAGAGGTTCTGGCAGCCGAAGAAGAAGGTCGGGAAGATCCTCGAACGGATCGAGAAAGACGGCGGCTGGATGGGCGAACTTGTCGGGAAGAAGAAAGGGGGCAAGAAGTTCCATGCCAGTGTCTCGGCAAGCATGGTCACCGACGAGGAGGAAGACCCGCTCTGCATGATGTTCTCCTTTATGGACATCACCGAGCGGACTGAGATCGAGGATGAACTGGCAAGATACCGCTCGCACCTGGAAGAGATCGTCTTCGAGCGGACGAAGAAACTGACTGAGACGAACGAGCGGCTCAGTGCCGAAATAATCGAACGAAAACGGGCTGAGGAGGAGATCAGGGCGCTCAGCACCTTCAGGGAAAGCATCATCGAGAACGCCACGATGCTTCTCACTGTCACGGATACCGGGGGGCGGGTCACGGTCTGGAACCAGGCGGCCGAGGAGGTCACCGGGTATGCCAGAGACGAAGTCGTCGGTGGTGCAGAGATCTGGGATCGTCTTGTCCCGGATTCAAGGCTCAGGGCAAAGGTTCTGGAGGTGGTGCGGGGCGAGTGTACCAGATATGACACTTTCAGGAATCTGGAGGTGACGGTCCGCGCCAGGGACGGAGAGGAGAAGATCCTTCTCTGGAATGCACGTACCCTCAGGGACGGGGAGGGACATCCCCAGGGGATCGTCACCCTTGCCAAGGACATCACCACACGCAAGAGGATGGAAGAAGAGATTAGAACAAGCGAGGCACGGTACCGCGCTGTGGTCGAGGACCAGACCGAATGGATCTGCCGCTTCAAGCCGGATATGGATCTGACCTTTGTCAACGAGGCATGTTGCAGATCATTTGGTCTCTCCAGAGACGAACTCCTCTCCACAACCCTCGACACCATTCTCCCCACATGGTTCGCCGACCTTCTCCCCTCGCTGGAGGAGCAACTGCGCGCCGGACGGCAGAGTGTCACCCTCGACGGGAGGGTTAAGTGCAGCAACCAGGAGGAGCGGTGGCACCAGTGGACGGTCAGGGCCATCTTCGCCCCGGACGGTTCGGTCACCGAGTATCAGGTGGTGGGCAGGGACATCACCCTGGTGAAGAAGGCTGAGGAGGAGTTTGTCAGAACCGAGAAACTCCTCTCTCTCTCAGAACTTGCAGGCGGAATTGCCCACGACTTCAACAACATCCTCACCTCGGTGATGGGCAACATCAACCTGGCCAAGATGAAACTCGCACCCGACGACTTTGTCTACCAGCGACTGACCGAGGCGGAGACGGCGACGATGAAGGCAGGCGACATCACCCGCCAGCTCTTCAGTTTCTCTGACCTCTCCGAACCTGAGAAGGATACGGTCGATCTCTCCGACCTGGCGCGCGAGGCCGCGAGTTATGCCCTGCGCGGCTCGAAGTGCAAGTGCCGGTTCGCTCTTGAACCGCTGCCGATGCCAGTGATGGGCGACGCCGCCCAGCTTCTTCAGGTTCTCCACGCCCTCATCATCAACGCAGACCAGGCAATGCCCGAGGGAGGGACGGTGACCATCGGCGCCGGCCCTGTGGAGGTCTCGGGGAGCGACCCCATCCCGATCCCGAAGGGGCGCTACGTCAGGGTCACGGTGGAGGACAGCGGCGTGGGGATCCTGCCAGAGCACATGGGCCGTATCTTCGACCCATACTTCACCACCAAGAAGCACGGGTCAGGGATCGGACTGGCGATGGCTCTCCCGATCATCAAGAACCACGGCGGATGGATGGACGTCGCGTCCGAGCCGGGGATCGGGACGACGTTCTCACTTTATCTTCCTGCAACGGCAACGGATGCGTGTGAGCAGATGAAACCCGCAGTCATTGCGCAGGGCGGGTCCGGCTCTCTCCTCCTGATGGACGACGAGGTCGGGATCCTGGAAACGACAAGTGACATTCTCAGGCACCTCGGCTACACAGTCGCAACGGCCCATGACGGAGAGGAGGCGGTGGCCAGGTTCGCCGGAGCCCAGGAGGCAAACACCCCCTTCGACGGAGTCATCCTCGACTTGACGGTACCCGGGAAGATGGGGGGCCTCGAAACCCTGAAACAACTGAAGCACCTTGACCCCGAGGTGCGGGTCCTGGTCTCAAGCGGTTATCTCAATGACCCGATCATCAAAAATCCCGGCAATTACGGGTTCTATGGGAGTATCGGGAAACCCTACATGTTCGAAGAACTGAGCCGTTCCCTTCAAGAACTCCTCGGCCATTAAGGCAACAACCATTTTTTTTCTTTGTTGAATCAGACATGAACCCTTGGCTCAAGCATACGCGATTGAAAATTGTTCAAGAGATCTTCTGATCGACATGCCTTCCCGCATGCTTGCACCGGGGGCGCTGCCCCAGGACCCCCGGGATTGTGATGGGACCGGTAAGGCAGAGAGATGATCGTTCAAAGGTTCGTGCTGTCCTCCGCCGGTCAGGCCCATGTATAGGGGTGGTCCCCCTTATTCACACGCCAGAAGAGGAATTCTACGGAGCCCTTTTTTCGGTTCTCTCTGGTGGCCCTCCCCATGGAGATGATTCAGTATGCTTATTGGGCCGCACCCCCCAGTACACCTTGTTATGACCGAGGGATCACCCGCCGACAGCAGGGAAGAGGCGTTCGCCCTCTATGAGGCCGGAAAGTACAGGGAGTCGATCGAGCGTTGCAACTCTCTCCCGGGCGGGAAGGATGATCCTTCGGTCGCTGTCCTCGTTGTGACCAACTATTTTGCCCTCAAGGAGTACGACGAAGCCGAAGTGCGGCTGCGCGACCTGATCACGCACTCGCCCGACTCATCGTATTACCACAGTTTCCTCGGAAAGGTGCTTGAGGCCGCTGGCAAGGAAGGGGGGATCGCCGCATACGCCCAGGCAGTCCAGCTCGATCCCGGAAACGAGGAGGCGCTGCGGGCCTATGCCGTGCACTTCATCGGAATGGGCGACCACCGCACTGCCCTTCCCCTTCTCTCGGCCCTCGTGTCCATCTCAGGGAAACGAGATGACACTATCGCCCTGATGCGTAGCCTCATCGAGACAGGAGATGGTGAAGGGGCGCTGAAGGTTCATGCGTCGCTCTCCGGCGGCGAGGGGGCGAAGACCGAGTACATCGATGCCCTGATGACCGCTGGAAGGTACCAGGAGGCGGCAAAGGCCGCCCTTGCGGCATACCGATCATGCCGTGACCCCGGGTTCCTGCGCCAGCACCTCGCGGCCCTGGCGGTCTTCGACCGCCCCGCCGCCCTGCACCTCTTCCCGGCCTTCCTCCAGGAATGCCCGGACGACGACCTGGCCCTCGACTATGTGCTTCTCCTCAAATCAGAAAAACGGTACCGAGAGGCGCTTGAGGCCTGCAAACGGCTCATTGAGCAAAGACCGGATCCGATTCACCAGCTTGTCGCCTGCGAACTCGTCGCAGGGACAGGTGAGAACGACCTGGCGCAGCAGGGATATGAAGAACTGATCAGAGAGGAGATCTGTCAGGGCAACGACCTCGAAACCCTCTCGATGATCGTCGGGGCGTACGAGGTTTTTCTCAAGAAGGCGTACGCCCTGACGACTGTGCCAGAGTGTTATCTCTCAGTTGTCTCAGGCGATCCGAACGTGATCAGTATGGCACGGACCGGATGGTTCTATGCCTCCTTCGGGGAGGCGAAAGAGGCACGCGAGTGGCTGTATCGAGCCTATCGACTCGACTACCTCAACGGCGGGGTCGAGTATGCCAGGTTCCTGGCACAGGAGGGTGACCTGCGCGAATGCGAGAAGGTGCTCCTCTATGTCCTCACCCACCTCAAAAAAACCGGCGACCTGGTGCGGGTAACGAAGACGGTCCTCGAAGCGGAGAACAGGTGGCAGAGAATGCAGCGCCTGGTCGACGCACTCCTCGCCCGGTTCTCGGCAGAGATCAATACCCTCGGACCCGAGGGGGTGGAGGTCTTTGCCAGGGTCTATCTCTGCGCCGCCGAGGGGGCGCTTGAGGCCGGGGATTACGTGCGGTGCAAGGAGTGCTGTCTGTATGGATTTGATCTGACCAGAGAACATACCCGAGAGTTCTTCGAGATTATCACCCGCTGCAAGAAGGCGACGGTGGCCGAACGACCGGTCCTCCCCTTCGGCGTCACCGGACCGACCGGGAATAGCAAGGACAGGGAGAGCAACGATCTCCCGGACCTCGGGCTTGATGAGCGTGAAGAAGCGCTCGTCGCATTTTTAAAACAGCACAGAGAGAGCAATGAAGAAGAACTCCGCAAAGTGCTCGGGACACGGCGGGTGAGCGGTGCGGTCAACCGGCTCATCAAGAAAGCGGCAGACGCCGGGGTCTCCCTCATCGAGAAACAGGGGATGGGCGAGCACGGCGAGATCTATGTCTACTGCGGGAAGTGAAGGGGATGAACGAGAAAAAGACTGAGAGCATCGGGATCATCAACGCCCTCAGGCGCGGCACGGTGCCGGCCGCAGGGCTCGAACGACTTGCAGTCGGACTTGAGGTTGAAGGACGCGTGATCGGTGGGCAGCTCGATTACATCGCCTCGGGAGGGGCGGATATCAAGTTTGTGCGGGGGGACTATGGGAGCGGGAAGACCTTCCTGGTGGCGCGGGCGCTTGAGATCGCACGGGAGAAAGGGTTTGCGACCGCCCATGTGATGATCTCGGCCGACACTCCGCTCCACAAGTTGAGCGCCCTCTATTACCGGATCCTCTCCTCGATGCGCACGGCCGAGCACGAGAACGCCCTCAAAGAAATCATCGACAACTGGACCTTCTCGATCGAGGAGCGGATCATCGATGTGGAGAAGACTGAGGAGGACGAAGCTCTGGAAGCCGGGACAGTGGCGCGGATCGAGGAGGCGCTCACCGACATCTCGACGGTGAACCCGGCGCTGGCCGCGGCGTTGCGGGTCTACTACACCGCCAACAACGCAGGAGATTTCCATCTCGCCCAGGCGGCGCTCGGCTGGCTCTCCGGCGAGCCTCATATCGGTCGCGACTTTCGCCGGGCGGCGGGGGTAAAAGGCGAGGTGGACGAGGTCTCGGCACTGGTCTTTCTCCAGGGGATCGTCCGGGTGATCAGAGGGGCCGGGTACCGCGGTCTTGCCGTGGCCGTCGATGAGGTCGAGACGGTTCAGGCCCTTTCTTCCAACCTGCGGCAGCGGGGTTACAACAACCTCCGCCAGATCGTCGACGCCGCAGACCGCGGCCAGATGCCAGGTTGCTACTTCCTCTTCACCGGTACGCCGGCCTTCTTCGAGGGTTCGAAGGGGATCAGGTCGCTCCCGCCGTTGTACGACCGGCTGAAGGTTGTTGGGGATGACGGGTATACCAATCCTCTCCAGGCCCAGATCGAACTCTCCCCCTTTGACAGGCAGAAACTTGAGGCGGCCGCCCAGAAGGTCTGCGAGATCTACTCAGACGCGTCCGGCCCGGTGGACCGGGAGCGGGTCTCCCACCGTTTTGTCAGGGGAATGATCGATGGAGTTACCTCACGGTTCGGCGGGCGGGTGGACGTCATCCCGCGGGTCTTCCTGCGCGAGTTCGTGGATGTCCTGGACAAGTGCGAGCTCTACCCCGACTACGACCCAACAAAGGCCTATGCTTTTGATGCCGGGAAAGTGAAGCAGGAACTGAACGAGGAGGAAGAGGCCTTCTTTGAGGTCGAGTTCTGAGGAGTGAATGAGATGGGTGAGAGATCCGGGAAACAGAAATATGCAGCAGAGGCCTCTGATGGCGAGGAGGTGGACGACCTCTTCCTCCTCAAGACCTTCGAGGTGAAGCAGAAGAAGGACGGGAGCCCGTACATCTGGGCCGAGATCGCCGATGTCACCGGTACGCTCTCCTGCTTTATCTGGGGTGTGCAGGGGTGTGGGGACACGGTCATGGAGACCGCCTCCTCCCTGCGACCTGGCGAGGTGTACCGGGTGAGGGGATTTGCAAAGACCTACAATGGCTCGGTCCAGATCTCGGTGAACGATGGAATCTCCAACCTTGCCGAACCGGTCCCCCCCACCGATGTCGATCCAGATGACTATGTCTCGTCGCCGGTCAAAGACCTGGACCTGAAGGGCGGGGTGCTCAGGATGGCCGGCGAGATCTCAGATCAGGTGCTCGGCCAGATGGTGCTGGAGGTGATCTCGTCGGTCGATGGGTTCTTCATCAAACCTGCAGCAAAGGGAAGGCACCACGAATACCGGGGGGGACTTGCAGAGCACACGCTTGAGACGGCCAGGATCGCCCTGGCGGCCTGCGATGCCACACGGACCGATGCCGACCGCGACCTGGTCATCGCCGGTGCCCTCCTTCACGACATCGGGAAGGCCTTCTGTTTCGAGGAGCAGGGGCTTGGCTTCGCGGCGCGGCCCGAGTACGACCTCGTCGGCCACGTCACCATGGGGGTCTCCTATATCGCTCCATTCGCAAAGAAGCGTCTGCCGGCAGAGAAGGCCGCCCACCTCCTCCATATCCTCCAGTCCCACCACGGGCCGCACGGCGAGGTGTCCTGCCAGACGCCCGAAGCCTGGACAGTCCACCTCGCCGACCTGACCAGCGCCACCCTCAGGGAGGCCGCAGACGACCAGGCCGATCTCGTCCCGGGAAGCGGGAAGAGAAATGGCTGGCGGTCAGGGGGACCGGTCTGGCGTTTCGGCTGACAGGCACCCTGAAAATATTTTATTCGATGGGCTCGCTGATGCTCGGCTCCCGAGAATAATTCTTTTGGCTTTGTAGAAATCGTCTTTATAGTTCTCTTCGATGGGGGGCTTGCCGCCCCCCGAACCCCCCGCCGAAGATAGGCAGTGGGAGCCCCCGGCATAAGCATGAGGGAAGGCGATGGATTCAGTTCACAGGGGGTTGAGGTGATGAAAAGAGGATGTTTTCTACAGAGCCCTTATTTTATTGTCAGAGGGCCGCTCTGACAAAAGGGAGAGGGTTTACCATGAAAAAGACCGGAGGTCCACTGGGGCGGCGGCCCCCCGGCAGAGAGACCTCCTCGGAGGATTTGCTATGAAATAGTTTTCAGGTGTATGCCTGAGGCGAGTTCTCTCGGTTCTATACATGCAGAGAGTAAGACAACACCATCCTTACACAATCCCGAACATCCCCAGAAATGGCACCCCCATCCTGCATTGCGCATTCTCCACCACCCTCGTCCCGGCATCCCGGGTTCTCCTACCGAGGACGACTGTCCTTGTCCGGGCGGGGACGGCATGGACTTCGGCAGAGTACCCGATCCGTTCCCGCAAGATGGTACATGCCTCTTCCAGATCGGAGGTGATGCAGAGGGTCTCACCTGCTGCCCGGTCGACCACGATATACCGCATGGCCGGCACTTCCTGATAGTTCATCCCAACCAGTGTACTTTGGATCATTATTAATGATGACCTTTTAATCAGTGACCGCATCCTCCGGACTTCCCGCACATGAAAACTGTGGAGGAGGAGGGATGAAGGAGAAGCCATATTAGAGAACCCATCTCCAGGATCCAGGTATTATTGTGTAGTTTTTTGGCTCTGTAGTATTCTGCATGAGGCGAGAGGACGCCTCAAGCATACGGAATGAAAATTTCTCGTCGTTAGATCACCCATATTAAGACAGGAGAATCGGTGGAGACCTTAATCCGTCGCCGCCCCCGCCTATCTCATCGTGGGGGTGTCCGGGAGGCAACGCCCCCCGGCGCGAGACGACGGTGAAGATTCTGCGACGAGGATGGCCGTTCTGATCGACGTGCCTTCCCCTATCATATACGCGGGGGGCACTGCCCCCGGACTCCCTGGATAAAGATAGGGGCGGGAAGGCGAAACGATGGACATAAAGAGAGGATTGCGTCCTCAGTGCTATCTTCGGGTGGGGGCGGCTGGGCGACCAGCCTCGCGCAATGAGAACCACCCAGAGGGTTTCAAAAGAACCCCAAAAACAAAAAAAAAGAATTCACTCCCGCCGCTGCCGGCGGAGCCGCACCGAGTTGGCATGAGCATGGAGACCCTCGGCGGTGGCGAGCGACTCGACGATATCGCCGAGCGCCTCGGCACCCTCCCTGCTGAGCATCTGGACCGACGAGGTCTTGCAGAAGTGGTGGATGTCCAGGCCAGAGTACGTCCTCGCATATCCTGCGGTCGGGAGGACGTGGTTGGTCCCTGAGGCATAGTCCCCGAAGGCGACTGCCGTGTACGGTCCGACGAAGATGGAGCCCGCATGGTGGACGGCGTTGAGGGCGGCCATCGGATCTGTGACCTGGATGGAGAGATGTTCGGGGGCGACCTCGTCCATCGCTGCGACAGCCTCGTCGAAGTCGGCGGCGACAACATAGCCGGAGTTCTCAAGGGCGGCCTCGATGATCTCACGGCGTTCGGCTGTCTCGAGTTGCCGCCTGATCTCGGCGCCGACGCGCGCAGGGAGCGCAGGATCGGTGGTGACCAGGACGCACCCGGCATGGGGGTCGTGCTCGGCCTGGGCAAGGACGTCGGCGGCGACGAAGACCGGATCCGCGCTCTCGTCGGCGAGCACTCCGATCTCAGAGGGGCCGGCCGGAAAGTCGATCTCTGCGTGGTCTCTCAGCATCATCTTGGCCGCGGTCACAAAGACATTCCCTGGCCCGACGATCTTCTGGACCGGGTCGATGGTCTCGGTCCCCAGGGCCATCGCAGCGATGGCCTGCGCCCCGCCGATGCGGTAGCACTCGTCCACCCCGGCAAGATCGAGGGCGACAAGGGTGAGAGGGTGGATGGGAGGCGGCGAGCAGACGCAGACCTCTGCAACCCCGGCCACCTGCGCGGGGACCGTGGTCATCAGCGCCGTAGAGGGGTACGCCGCACGGCCGCCCGGGACATAGGCCCCGATCCGGTCGAGGGGCGTCGTCTTTACGCCCAGCACCACGCCGGGTTCTACCTCCTCAAGCCAGAGAGAACGGTTGCGCTGCAGTTCGTGGAACCGCCTGATATTGGCCTCAGCATCGGCGAGGGCGTCGATCAGGGCGTCGTCCACCTCGTCGTACGCCGCCTCGAACTCCTCAGGAGCGACCGCGAGATCTTCAAGGTCGATATGGTCAAACTTCCTGGTGAGGGCATAGAGTGCCTCGTCCCCATCCTGTTCCACCGCCCCTACAATCCCGGCAACAGCCTCCCGCACCCCGGCGAGGTCGGCCCGCCGCTGTTCCTTCCATGCAGCAACATCCAGCGCCTTCCACATAGTGCGAAAAGATTCGACACATGAAGGCATTAAGACTTGCTGTAATTCTGGAGAATAGTTGATCAAAAAATATGAATTCAGAAGAATTATTTGAGAGTGATACCAATTTAGAATATGATGAATTCAAAATCCCTGCTGATGACTGCAGTGCTGCTCCTTTGCGCCGCAGTCTTCCTCTGCGGGTGCACCGGCACCCAGACAACCGACGCCACCGACGGAGCCACCACCCCGGCGGCCGGCGACGAAAATGCCACTGTAACAGCCACAGAGACCGTTGCCCAGGCAGAAGAAAGCGTCCTGAACGTCTACCATGCCGGCAGCCTGGCCAAACCCTTCGAGGAACTCGAACAGACATTCGAGGTCGCGCACCCCGGTGTCGACGTCAGGCTCTATGCAGGCGGCTCGACCAAGCTCGCCCGCGAGATCACCGAACTCGGCAAGAGCGCCGACGTCTATGCGACGGCCGACTACTCGCTCATCCCCGACCTGATGGTCCCGGCAGAGAAGGCCGACTGGTACCTCACCTTCGCCAAGAACCGTCTTGTCCTCTGCTACACCAACGAGAGCAAGTACGCCGACGAACTGAACGACGCCAACTGGTACACGATCCTTGCAAAGGACGACGTCAACTGGGCCTTCTCCGACCCGAACCAGGACCCCTGTGGGTACCGCTCACCGATGGTCATTCAGCTCGCAGAACTGCACTATGGCGACGACCAGATCTTTGAGAACACCGTCAGCGCCCACAGCAACATCAAGGTGACCGAGGAGAACGGCACCTACACCATCCACGCCACCGAGCCCGCACCCGAACTCCCGCTCCAGATCCGCCCCAAGAGCGTCGAACTCGTTCAGATGCTCCAGGCCGGCGGACTTGACTACGCCTGGGAGTACAGGAGCGTCGCTGTCCAGAACGGCCTGAACTTCCTCGAACTCCCCGAGGCCGTCGACCTCTCGTCCGTCGAGTATGCCGACACCTACAAGAAGGTGCAGATCGACTGCACCGGCGGCATGAAGGTCGCGACACCGGTCGTCTACGGCGTGACCGTCCCGACGAACGCCGAGCACTCTGCAATGGGCCTTGAGTTCGTGAAGATGCTCATCGGCGAGGAGGGCCAGGCCATCATGAACGGCCAGGGCCAGCCCCCGATCGTTCCGGCCAACGGTTTTGGCGATGTCCCCGCCGAACTCGCGGACCTCACCGCCACCCCCTAACTTCTTTTTTTCCGTGCCGATATTGTCTCCAGATCAAAACGCTCTTTTCCAGATAAAGAACAAAAGAACAAACTGTTTGTAAGGTTCAGAATATGATCATGGGAAGAAGACGCCCCCTCCCTGACCGCTGTCTCCTCTCCTTCGCCGTCATCGGGAGCCTGCTCGTTCTCTACACGCTCCTTGCACTCCTCAACATGGCGGCCGGAGAACTCTCCGACATCCCGCACCTCCTGCGGGTGGCGGCCGAAGAGAAGGTCATCGGCACCATCCTCACCACCATGGAAGCAGGCCTGGCCACCGTCATCATACTCCTCTTCCTCGGTATCCCATTGGCATATGTCCTGGCCAGGACTGACTTCTGGGGGAAGGGGATCGTGGAAGCGCTCATCGACATGCCCCTGATGCTCCCGCACACGGTCGCGGGGATCATGGTATATATTCTCTTTATGCGGCGGGGACTCATCGGTGCCCCTCTTTATGAGGTCGGGATCGTCTTCGAGGAGGCGTTCGCGGGGATCGTCGTCGCGATGCTCTTTGTCTCGGCGCCATACTTCGTCGACGCTGTCAGGGAAGGGTTCGAGAAGGTGCCGGTTCACCTCGAAAATGTGGCCCGCACCCTGGGGGCCACCAGGTTCCAGGCATTCACCAGGGTGGTGATCCCCCTGAGCGTGCGCCACATCTTCAACGGTTCGATCCTGGCGTGGGGCCGGGCGATCGGAGAGTTCGCCGCAGTTGTCTTCATCGCCTATTATCCGTTCGTCATCTCGACGCTCATCTACAACACCTTCACGACCGATGGGATCAAGGAGAGCACGTCAGTGGCATTTGTAATGATCGTGGTCTGTTTCGCCGTCTTTGCGGCGCTCAGGATCATCATGAAGCATGTGGGGAGGTACGATGATCGAATTTGAGCATGTATCACTGGAACTTGGAGATTTCGCCCTGAAAGACGTGAGTCTCTCGATTCGACGGGGGGACCACTATTGTATCCTCGGGCCGTCGGGGGCCGGGAAGACCGTGGTCCTTGAGGCGGTCGCCGGCCTTCACATTCCACGGGAGGGACGCGTCCTCCTGCGGGGCGAGGACGTCGGCGACATCCCGCCTGAACGACGGGGAGTGGCGCTGGTCTACCAGGACTACTCGCTCTTTCCCCACATGACGGTCAGGAAGAACATCGGCTTTGGCCTGCGCCTCAAAAAGATTCCCGGAGACGAGATCGAAAGAAGGGTGGACAGACTGCTGGAGCGCTTCTCCATCACCCACCTGGCCGACCGCCACCCCCTTACGATGAGCGGGGGCGAGCAGCAGCGGGTGGCGATCGCAAGGGCACTCGCGACAGAACCAGACATCCTCCTCCTTGACGAACCCTTCGCCGCCCTCGACCCGGTCACAAAAGAGACGTTGATGGACGAGCTCGCGAGGGTGAGGAAGGAGACCGGGCTGACGGTGGTCCAGGTGACGCACGCACGCGAGGAGGCGCTGCGGCTTGCGACGCGGATCGCCGTCATCATCGATGGTTGTCTTGTCCAGGAGGACTCCAGGGAAGGAGTCTTCGACGCCCCGCGTACGGTGGAGGTGGCGCGTTTTGTGGGGATGGAAAATATCGTCGACGGCATCGTGGCCGAAAACCAGGACGGGCTTGCATCGGTCAGGGTCGGAGACCGGACTCTCTTCGCCCTCTCAGATGTCCAACCGGGTGTCAGGGTCTCGGTCGCCTTCAGAGCGGCTGATGTGGTCCTTGCTCGCCCTGGAACAGACGGGAGCACGGCGCGCAACCACTTCAAAGGAGTGGTCACCGAGGTCATCCCAAGAGGTGGTCCCCTGGTCATGGTCAGGGTCAACTGCGGTTTCCCGCTTGTCGCCATGATCACCCGCCAGTCGGCGGAAGAAAGCAGTATCTCGGCTGGCGACGAGGTCCTGGTCAGGTTCAAAGCGAGCGCCGCCCTCGCCATCCCGGCAGAACGACCGACACCCCCTTAAACCCCACCAGACCATACGTTCTTCAATGCAGGAGAACGAAAACCCCCTCTCTTCCATGACCGGCGTTCACCGCATTGAGATGGGTGTGAACGGCCGGGTGCAGGGCGTGGGCTACCGGAGTTTTGTGGCAGGATGTGCCGCACGAACCGGCGTATCGGGATATGTCCGAAACCTCCCTGACGGCACTGTCGAGATCGTTGCCGAAGGGGATGCTGCAGACCTCGCCACCTTCCTCGATGCCGTCGAGGCGCAGGACGAACCGGTGATCTCGGTCGAGGGGATCACGATCTCCCTCACAGAACCCACCGGCGAATTTACCGGGTTTGACGCGAGGTTCGGAGACCGGAAAGAAGAGATCTTCAAGCGGAGCATGCTCGCCCTCGACCTGATGAAGGAGGTCCTCAAGACCGAAGAGAACCTGCTGGCTGAGCAGAAGAAGACGAACAAACTGCTCGAAGAGATCCTGAAGATACGACAGCAGTGAATGTCGTTCGGGTCGAAGCCATATGAGAGTCCCCTCTTTATCCTGAACGCATTTTTGTCGCCCCGATCACGGCGACCAGGGCGGCGGTGAAGCCGTTGGTGGCGACGATCGCCGCATCGTCCCGCAGGGCACCGTATACGAACCAGAGGGTGAGGCCGGCGAAGAGGAGGATCAGCATCAGGGCCGAGAAGTCATGGGCCGAACGCGTGCGGAGGGTCCGTATCACCTGGGGGAGGAAGGAGACGGTGGTGAGCAGGCCGGCACAAAAACCGATGAGCATGGTCGCGTCCATGCATCTCCTCTCCTCCTCTCGGTCATAAACCCATCTCAGAGAGTGAGAGTTTCTCCCTGGCGCAGAGTTGTTCGTGCAAATCCGGCCCGAAGGGTGATGCCCCACACATTCAGGAAGAGCCGGCACCCCCGAGGAAAGGAGAAAGGTCTATGTCATCGCGCGGTAGAGGGGGAGGCATGGACCGCTCGGCCTGGTACGCCTCGCTGAAGAAGCCATGGTTCACCCCACCTGCAAGAGTCTTCGGACCGATCTGGGGGGTGCTCTACCTGCTGATGGCGGTTGCGGCGGTCATCGTGATCATCGAAGACGGCCCCGATGCCCCAGCAGCACTCCTGGCATTTGCGGTGCAGCTTGTCATCAACCTCCTCTGGCCCTCCGTCTTCTGGGGGCGCCGCTCCCTCTTCGGAAGTTTCGTGGTGATCCTCCTCCTGTGGATCGCGGTGCTCGCGACGATAGTCCTCTTCTCCCGGGTCTCAGATCTGGCCGCCGCCCTCCTCCTCCCTTACCTCATCTGGGTGAGCCTGGCCACCCTCCTCAGCGGTGCGATCTGGCGACTGAACCGCACTCAGTCAGCGTGAATTTCACGCGTTTTTGTCGGACTGAATATCGAGAAACACCATATTCATTCAGGATACAAAAAACAGATCATATAACCGACCTCCTCACAGGCGAGTGCCTCCGTATGCCGGCCGCTGTCTCTTCACCCACCCTTGAAGCCCTCACCGTGAAAGTGGTCTCCATATTTCCCGAGAACACGAAGAAGGGGATCCCACTCATCCATGCCGGAGTCCTGCTCCTCGATCCCGACTCCAGCCGATCCCTCGCTCTCATCGAAGGCAGTTCGCTCACAGCCCTCCGGACCGGTGCCGCATCCGGGTTGGCAACTGACCTCCTCGCCAGGTCGGAAAGCCGGGTCGCGGCGGTCATCGGTGCGGGGGGCCAGGCCCGCACCCAGGTGGCGGCAATCTGCAGCGTCAGACCGATTGAGGAGGTGCGAATTTATGCAAGGCAACCCGGGCACATCGAGGACATTATCAGGGAAATGGCAACCCGTTCAGCCAGAGAGGCGGTCAGAGGGGCAGATATCGTCTGCACCGCGACCTACTCGACGAAACCCGTCTTCCCGGACGCCTCTCTGGAACCCGGAACACACATCAACGCAATTGGGACCTATACACCAGAGATGCATGAGGTTCCGTCCGAGACCGTCCTGCGGGCACAAGTGGTGGTCGACCAGAGGGACGCCGCCCTCGCGGAGGTCGGGGATCTGTGCGTCCCGATCCGAGCAGGAATCGTCGGCCCCGAGATTTTCAGGGCAGAGAACGGCGAGATGGCCGCGGGCATCGTTCCATTCGAAAGGTTATCTGACGAAGTCACACTCTTCAAGTCGGTTGGCCTCGGTGTCCAGGACACTTTTGCCGCCGCAAGAGTGTACCGGAACGCCCATAAGATGGAATTGGGGACAGAAGCCGTCCGGGACTCCACATGAGGAGAGAGACCACGGTACGCCGGCCCGGACCTACAGGTTCAATACCTATCATTTATCTTCTGCCCCGGAATATCCTCTATTGGAGATGGAGTTCATGGAGCATAACCTGTCAGAGAGCCAGAAGAGGCTGGAGGTTCTGAAATCTCACGTTTCCCGAGACGAAGACTTCGTCACTGCCGCCTCTATCCTCGAGTCCCTTCCTACGCCATTCGTAGCACTCTCGCCATCCGGAGATCTTATCGATCTCAACCGGGCCGCCGCCGACCTCTTCGAGATTGACCAGGAAAATGCTGTCGGCCAGCCTGCAGAGGAGGTCTTTTCAGCCGGCTGCGCCCACACCCTTAGAAAGATCACACAACGTTCCACTGATTTCTGCGTCGTCTCCCGCGCCACCCTGAACCATGCAGGCAGGGACTACGCAACCCGCGCCGCCCCACTCATACACGACGAGATAGTCCGCGGTGCAGTCATTGTCATCGATCTGTCCACACCCTCGGCCCCGGCCAGAAACCTCGCACCGGTCCGCGCAGCCGACGGCGCGGGTTACTGGGTACCGATCTATATCCCGACCACAGGTGAGGGGCCGGACGCCACTTTCCACTTCCGGTGAGTGGTGCCCGGTCATCACTCAAGTATCTGATACTTTTTTCGTAACTCTATGGTCCCGCGCCATCTCCTCTTCGCACCGGAATGCACAGTCATAGCAATTGCCAGAAAGAGATCGTGAAGCGCGTGGTATGGCGCCGCCCTCCACCGATCCTCACCGTGGGGGGGGTCGAGAGGGGTTGCCCTCCGGTGCGAGAGAGTGACAAAAATTTCTTTGTTATTCTGTGGGGCGGCCCGTCGGATCGACATGCCTTCCCGCACGCTCGCACCGGGGGCGCTGCCCACGGACCCCCTTGCGATTGGGGCGGGAAGGCGGAGGGGGATCATGAAGAGGATAGTGTCGTTTCCTATGTTCTCTTCACGCGAGGAGAGAGATATCGTTCAATTGCATCGCGCTGGCGACATTTTGTCCTTGATGTTCCAAAAGGCGGCAGGACCGCAGGGCCGATCCGAAGGGACATTCATACATTCCAAAAAAGTATTACCATTTTGAAAATAATTATGACCCATGGACCTACCACCCCACAAGAGGGAGAGTGTTCTCCCGCTCCCGGTCGTCCTCATCTCGACCATCTCCTCTGACGGCACGCTCAATGTCGCACCCTGGGGAAACATCACTCCGATCCTGCGGCCTCTCGACGAGATCGTCCTTGCATCATGGCTGAAGCGGGACACCCTCGATAACATCAGGGCGACCGGCGAATTCGTCGTCAATGTCCCAACCGCCGGGATGAGTCGCGAAGTGATGATCTGCGCACGCCACTACCCCCCCGAGATCGATGAGTTTGTGGAAGCAGATCTCATACCCCATCCCTCGAAAACCGTGCGTCCCCCGGGCATCGAGGGGTGCATTGCATGGATGGAGTGCACCCTGGTCGAGGAGATCTGCAGGGAAAAATATGTCCTTGTCATCGGGAAGGTGGAACGACTTGAGGCCGACGACCGCTTTTTCACCCCGGACGGAGAGATGGACCCCGCCGTGGCGAAGCCGCTCTGCATGCTCTGCGGGAAGAGCGGGATGCGGTTCACCCACCCGGCCGGAGACGGGGAGTACCGATCATATGCCGAGATGTTCTCCTGGGAGAAAGGTGCGTGAAAGGGACTGTCTAGAAGCCCTTGATCGTTCTCCTCACGAAATGGCAGCGAGCGGGAACAGAGCCCCTCGCCACCCCCCGTCTATCTTCACGCCGGGATTGAGGAGTCACCCCCGGGAGGAGCAAAGATTTCAGGAATCCATCTCCCGTTGTGCTGGTTTCTGAGAGTTTCGCTCCCGGATAAAACAGAACCTGAAAATATAGAGGGGATTCCCCCTCAAGGGCGGGCAGGAGAATTCAAACAAAAAAAAAGGAGATTTACTCCTTCTGGAAGATGTTGAAGATCTGGTCGCTGCCGGTGCCGGTAAGCCTGTCCCTCTCTTCGTTCTCCTCGACAAGGGCAAGGAGCGGGAGGGTCATGTCGACGCCCGGCACGAAACCGAACATCTCCTGGAGGTCGACCTGGAGCGCGTGCATGAACAGCGAGTTCGGGATGTCCATGGCACAGAGTTCCTGGCACTGACCGCAGTTGATGCAGGAGTCGGAGATGTGGGCGAACCTGATGAGGTGGAACATGAAGTTCGGCGGTATCTCACCGGGCTTGACCAGGTACGGCTTCTTGGTGGAGCACTCGACACAGTAGCAGATCGGACAGTTGTCGATGCACTGGTAGCACTTGATACACCGGGAAGTCTCGTTCAGGATCTTCTTCAGACGGTCGCTGCCCTCACCGAGAGCTTCGAAGTCCCTGGCACGCCAGGAGTCGCCGAGCTTGAGCATGGCGTTCTCGACCTTGCCGCGGATCTCGATGCCCTTCGGGTTTGGTGCCTCGGTGGCAAGCTTGCCCGCCTTTGTGGCGGCGTCGAGGAGCTCTGCACCCTTCTCGGAGCAGACTTCGACGAAGGTGGCCTTGCCGGCCTTGTCGCCGATGACACCCCAGTTCCCGCAGGCGAGGTCTGCCTGGCGCGGAACCTTCATCTTGCACCGGCGGCAGTTGGACCTGCGGCCGTAGCCTTCCTCTTCGAGCTCGTCGATCTTGATGCCCTTGTGGCCGTCGGCGGTCTCGATGATGAACTGGCCCTTATCGATCTCCTCCTTGAGGACGGTGTCGGGGTCGGTCTCGAACTTGTCGGCGATCATCTTGCGGGCGGTGACCGGGCTGACCGTACCACCACAGTTGAGACCGATCATCACGACATTGTCGAGGTTGATCTGCTGCCTCTTGGCAAGTTCGTAGATACCCATTGCATCGCAGCCCTTGACGGTGACCGCGATCTTCATGTCGTTAGCACCGTTGAGGTACTTCTTGAAGAGCTTGGAGAGGAGGAGCGTCCCGCAGTGGAGGGAGCCCGCAGCCTGCGCAATCTCTTCGGGGTCGGTGATGAGGGTCGGGACAGCGTCGTAGATGTCCGCACCCTTCTTCACGGCAAGGACCGCGTCGACCATCTTGCTCTCAAGGGCGTACTTGAGGAGCGAGGAAACGGCACCGCCGCACTCGCCCTTTGCAAGGAGGTCCGCATCGGTCGACCATGCGTAATACATATCGCCTTTTGCTGACATTTTCAGGCCTCCTGGATCTTTTCAACCTTCACCGCACATGCCTTGAACTCCGGGATCTTCGCGATCGGGTCGAGGACGTTGTTGGTGAGAACGTTTGCTGCGCACTCGGCAAAGTGGAACGGCATGAAGGTGACACCCTTCATAATGTCCTTCGTGACCTTCGCGGGCACGTTGATAGTACCGCGGCGTGAGGTCGCCTTGACCATCTCGCCATCGACGATACCAAGGGCCTTGGCGTCCTCGGGGTTGAGCTCGATCCAGCCGGTCGGAACCTCGGCGTCGAGGTGCTCGGAGCGGCGGGTCATGGAGCCGGTGTGCCAGTGCCAGATGCACCTGCCAGTGGTGAGGACAAGCGGATACTCCTCGTCCGGAACCTCTGCAGGCGGCTTCCACTCGATGGGGTGCATGACACCCATGCCATCAGGGTGGGAGCACTTGCCGATGTGGAGGATCGGGGTGCCGGGGTGTTCCTCGGTGGGGCATGGCCAGTGAAGGGCCTCGGGCTTCTCGAGCCGCTCGTAGGTCATCCCTCCATAGGACGGGGTGAGTGAGCGCATCTCGTTGAAGACTTCCTCTGACGTCTGCCAGGGGAACTGGTCGGCATAACCCATCTTCGCAGCGAGTTCGGCGATGATCTGCCAGTCGAGTTTGGCCTGGCCGGGTGCCTCCTGAGCCTTGTGCCACATCTGGACACGGCGCTCGGTGGAGGTCTGCGTGCCGTCCTTCTCTGCATAGCAGGTGGCCGGGAGCACGACGTCGGCGAGAGCAGCGGTCTCGGTCATGAAGATATCCTGCACGACCATGAAGTCGAGGCTCTTAAGAGCGTGCTCGACGTGGGTGATGTCAGGGTCAGAGAGCATCGGGTTCTCGCCCATGATGTACATCGCCTTGAGCTCGCCAGGGTTGTCGGTGAGGACGTCCATCATGACGGTGACTTCGTAGCCGTTCTTCGACTCGCAGATGCCGTCGGGGAAGCCCCATCCGTCGGCGAACTTCTTGTGGACGGCCGGGTCGATGACCTTCTGGTAGGCGGTGAAGACGACCGGCAGCGCACCCATGTCGCAGGCGCCCTGCACGTTGTTCTGACCACGGAGTGCGTTCACACCGCCTCCGCGCTTCCCGATGTTGCCGGTGAGCATCTGGAGGTTTGCGGTGGACTTCACATTGTCGACACCGACGGTGTGCTGGGTGATACCCATTGAGTAGAGAAGGGCAGACGACTCGGCGGTCCCGATCCACTCTGCAGCGGTCTTGAGCTGCTCTGCCGGGATGCCGGAGATCTTCTCGACATTCTCGGGCAGGTAGTCGTCCTTCAGAACGACAGCTTTCAGCTCTTCATAGCCCTTTGCACGGTTCTGTACCCATTCCTTGTCTTCCCAGCCATTGCGGATGATCTCACCCATGATACAGTTCAGGATGGCGACATCGGAGCCAGAGCGGAACTGCATGTACAGGTCAGCCTGCTTGCCGGTGGCGGTGAGACGCGGGTCGGCGTAGATGATCTTCGCGCCGTTCATCTTGGCCTGGGCGATCTTGCGGCCGATGAGCGGGTGCTGCTCAAAGGTGTTGGACCCGATGATAAAGACACACCTGGACTCGGCAATGTCGAGAATCGAGTTGGTCATCGCGCCGGAGCCGAAGGAGGCGGCAAGCCCTGCGACGGTCGAAGCGTGGCAGAGACGGGCGCAGTGGTCGATGTGACGGGTCTTGAGAGCGCCGCGGGCGAACTTCATCAGAGCGTAGTTGTCCTCGTTGGAGGTACGGGCCGATGAGAGGCAGGCAATTTCGTCGGGCTTGTAGGACTTGAGCTTCTGGGCGATGAGGTCATAGGCCTCGTCCCAGGTCGCCTCGACAAACTCGCCGTCCTTCTTGATGAGCGGCGTGGTGAGGCGGTCCTCACGGTTCACAAATTCCCATGCATAGGTGCCCTTGGGGCAGACCTTACCCTCGTTGACCGGAGAGCGGTGGTACGGCTGGACGCCGCAAACCTTTCCGTCCTTGACAACGAGGTTGAAGGAACACCCTGTACCGCAGTACGGGCAGGTCGTTCGAACATACTTTACGTCCATGGAAAAACCTCGGATACAGAAAAATCTCAGAGACGCCATATAAGGTTACCCCTTCTCGCGGCGGAGTTTGGTGAATAATAGTGGACGGGCGCCTCCATACCCTCCGATTCCGGCAACACTTATCATTAACTGGCAATGCTTTTGGTTTACCTACCCCTGCTGATAGATTAAAAAAGTGGGGGAGCGCAGTTGTAGTACATGCAGGTGCCTGTGCCACCCATGCTCGCCGACCTTGTTGCGACCTCTTTTTCAGCCCTTGATGGTGCGGAGTTCTCAGACCTCACCCGCTGCCCGGAGTGCGGCGGGGTGGTGCGGGGGCACGACATGAAAAAACGGCGGTTTGCGGTGATCAAAACAGCCCGGGGGCGCTCCGAGATCACAATCTGGGTACGGCGGTATTACTGTACCCACTGCGGGGCACTCTGTTCGGCCCCGGCTCCATTCTATCCTGACACCAGGGTGGGGGCACCGATCGTCGACCTCTGCCGGGTGCTTGCCGGGGAGTACTCCTTCAACCAGGCGTCGAAAATCCTTGCTGCAATGGGCATCGTCCTCGACCGCGGCTCGGTCCGCAACTATGCCGCCCTCGACATCGGCACGGTCCCGTCCATCGAGCTCTGGGGCCTGTGCCTGCCCGGCTCTCTCCTCTCAATCATCTCCCTGACCATCGGCCGGAGTCAGTCGACTCCCGTCCCAGGGGCAGAAGTCCTCGCGGCCTGCGGTCTCCCAGCCACAGACCGGACACCGCTTCATCCTCACCGGCCCCCGCCCGAAATAGGGGAGGAGCGGGATGAAAAGGAAGAGAAAGAAGAACGGGAGCCCCAGGAGATAGCAGACCACCGTGATCAGGAGTGAACCTGCCAGGAGGAGCAGGCTCAGCGTATACCGTCGCGTCCCGCCACCTCCAGGACGGCGTACGCAGGCAGGGCGTCGGCCAGACCCCTGAGTTCGCGGTTCAGGTCAACGCCGGAGAGCATCCCTGCAAAGAGCGACGATCCGATCCCTCCGCAGATGACTGCATTGCACCCACTTGTTCCCATACAGGTGCTGACCGCTCTGACGATCATCCCGGCCTGAGCCGTCCAGCACTGGGTGGCGATCCCCTGAACCGCCTCTTCGCCGATCTCCTTGAGGTCGGCGCAGACGACCCTGGCGAGTCGGCGCATCGCCGCCTCCACCGTGACCGGGCCGCCATCAGGGGTGGCGGCGGTGTAGTCTTCAGGAGCGATCTGACCGAGGACCAGGTGGGCGTCGCCGCTGCACGCAAAGTACTCGGTCGAGACCGGGGTGAAGATTCCCCCCACCTCGACGGCCCTTACCAGGGTGGCTACGTTTGTCCTGAGCATGCCGGTGTAGACCAGGTAGCCCTGCTGGAGGCGGAGGAGGTCGGTGAGGCCACGGAGGTCATCGAAGCGGTTGAGCGGGACGATGTCCGCCGTGGTGCTCCCGACATCCAGGAGGACAGTCTCTGGGTAGCGTCCCCGGAGATAATCCGCAGAAGCCAGCCAGTTGGCGGCGGCAAGCTCCGATACCGGACCATCGTGGAAGGCCCCGTCGGTCCCGTAGAAGAGGGCGTCAGGGAAGGACTCCTGCACGGCCTCTACGATAAACCGGATCCCTTCATTTTTGGAGGAGAAACTGTCGGCAAGCTCGCCGCTCATCACGACGGCGGCGTTCTCCCCGTCCTTCGCATAGGGAGCGAGCAGGTCGGCGAGCGGGGCCTCGGTCCAGAGGGGGCAGTAATGGATGTGGGCACCGGTCCGGTCCACCACCTTCAGGTTCGCCCCGCCGACATCGATGCCGATCATAGGAGCATCACCCGGCCTTCGCGGTCGAACTCAACTCTTCCTTTGAGATGCACGCCGTCGGCCGGCACCTTCCCGCAGGAGGCGTCGACGAGGAGGTCGGCGATCTCTTCTTCCATGCAGGCGGCGATCCCGACCATGCTCGTCGTCATCCTGGGGTTCACCTCCAGCACATAGGGGCGGTCGCCGACGACCAGGTCGACGCCCACATATCCCTGGCACCCGAGCACCATCGCCGCCTGCACCGCGGTCCTGACGATCTCATCCTTCATCGGGTGGTCGACCGGGGTCTCGCCGCCATGATAAGCAAAGTACCCGTCCTCGCCGAGGGTGATCTTCTGCCGGTTGAGAGAGAGGACGAGCGGCCCTGCCCCCGAGAAGTAGAGACAGGCCTCGCCGACGATCCGGCTCCCGATAAGGCTGACCGAGAGGGGTTCGCCCTCGATATATTCCTGCCCGATCTCGTCGGGGCCTGGCGCCGCCTCAGTGAGTCTGGTGTTGTAGGTGTCGCACCCACGGATTGGCTTGACCACCTTGAGCCCATCGGTCTTCTCCGCGGGTACCGGGATGCCGTGCGCGGCAAGCACCTGGAGAGACCGCTTCTTGTTGGCACAGAGAGCGACATTCATCGATCCACACCCGATGTTATGCGTGCAGTCCTCAAGTTTCTTGGTGAGAGGGGCGAGGAGGCGGTCGGGGGCGATGACCAGCCCGACATCGCAGTCAGGGGCCATATCCTCGATCTCGGCCATCAGGTCGCCGCCGCGGGGACAGACCACCTCGTAGCCGCAGCGTGCAAAACTCTCGGAGAGGATCTTCAGCATGGCCCGCCCTTCCACCGCAAGGTCGGGGTCATGGAAGACGGTATATTCAGCAAGAAATGCCCTCATTCCCTACTGCGTTGGCATCGACCGGTGATGTAGATATTGATCGCAAACGACTATCAGGGAGGCGGGCATACCCATTCAACCAACGATGGACCGAAAGATTCTTCTCACCAATGACGACGGCGTGTACTCCAACGGGATCTGGGCGGCGTACGAGGCGCTCTCAGAGATCGCTGATGTAACCGTCGTTGCACCTGCCACCCAGCAGAGTGCGGTCGGACGCTCGATCTCGATCTTCGAGCCGATCCGTGCGACGAAGATCTCAGTCAACGGGGTGCCGGCCTATGCTGTCGGCGGCAAACCGACCGACGCGGTGATCATCGGGCTCTTCGCCCTGGATCTCAAACCTGACCTCGTGGTGAGCGGGGTCAACATCGGCGAGAACCTCAGTTACGAATCGATCATGACCTCGGGCACGGTGGGAGCGGCGCTGGAGGCGGCGAACCACGGGACACCCTCGGTCGCCTTCTCCCTCCAGGTCTGGGACCAGGGCGACAAGTTCGACGACCCGCGCCATGTCGGGAGCAATTTTGAGGAGACGAAGACGGTGGTGCGGGACGTCTGCGAACGGATCTTTGCACGCGGGTTCCCGGCAAAGACTGATGTCGTCAATGTGAACATCCCCTCGGAGGTGCGCGGCGATTACGAGGTCACCCACCTGGCGCGCAAGCTCTTCCACACCGGCGTGGAGCGGCGCCTCGACCCGCGCGGGAGGCCATATTTCTGGATCAACGGTCCACTGGTCGAGGACGCAGAGGAAGGGACCGACGTCCATGCGATCAGAAAAGGAAATATCTCGGTCACGCCGATCACCCTCGACTGCACGGCGGCCGGGGCCGACGCCGGCATGCATGATCTCCTGAGATAGGAAGGCGTCGGCACCTCTTATCTGTCCGGCCCTCCATACTTTTTTTCAATGAGCAAACAGGACAACCTCGATATAAAGCGGGTCGCTGGCGTCGCAGCCGCAGAAGAGGTACAGGACGGTATGGTGGTCGGCCTCGGCACCGGGTCGACGGCACATTATGCAATCCTCAGGATCGGCGAACGGATCAGAGCGGAGGGGCTCTCGGTCGTCGGGATCCCGACCTCGTACCAGTCGGCGATGCGGGCGCGCGCGGCCGGGATCAGGGTGGCCGACCTCGCCGACTACCCTGAGATCGACCTGACCATCGACGGCGCCGACCAGGTGGACGCGGCCTTCAACCTCATCAAGGGCGGCGGTGCGGCGCACACCCGCGAGAAATGTGTGGCGATGGCATCAAAGCGCATCATAACCGTCGTGGACCCTTCAAAACTCTCGGAGCACTTGAATGTCCCGGTGCCGGTCGAAGTCGTCCCTTATGCGGCCACGCTCGTTGAAAAACAGATCGAGGCCCTCGGGGGCAGGTCGGTGCTGCGAGAAGGCGTGAAGAAAGACGGCCCGGTTATCACCGACAACGGAAACTTCGTCTTCGACTGCGACTTCGGGACGATCGCCGATCCTGCAGGGCTTGAAGCGCGCCTGAACGCCCTCACAGGCGTCCTGACGTGCGGGATCTTTACGGAATTTGCAGAAAAAATATGTGTTCTCGTTGGTGAGAGCAAGGGGTGCAGAACTCTTACGAGATAAGGCCCCTGGCCTTCTCGATTAGAGCCAGCTGGTTATCAACCTCTTTTCTTTTATTTTTCTCAATGACGTCGATGATCTCGTTTATCGGCTTGGAAAGCGTGTAGATCTTGACCGGACGCCCTTTGCTCTCGGCTTTGCTCTCACGAGTGTTGATCCACTTCTTCTCCTTGAGGTAGCGCATCGCAATCGAGACCTCAGGCTGTCTGAGGTCGGTACCGCGCTCGATCTCCCGGGAAGTTGCCTCATCGGTGTTGGCAAGGTAGACGAGTACCTTTGATACATTGCGCTTGATCCCGATATCGATGAGGAGTGTGGCGAACTCTTCTTCTTTCTGAGTAAAGTACAGGACTTCTTCTGCTTTCATAATGTTCACCCAGTTGACCAATATTAGGTTTCGTATTGGAAATATAAGAATATTGGCGAGGGTTATATATCGCGCATGATAATCTCAGGTACAATATCATCTTGCAAAAGAAGTGCGTCGCGTGCCTGGATCCCCATGACAACCCGCCGATATAAGGTTCCCAATGGCTGAAGGGGGTCTCCTCACCAAATATATTGACGCAATAATTAAAAAAGGTATAGCTTAGAGGAGACCGAGATTTGAGAGATCTGTAATGATCTTTCTGACAGCGAGGCGCGCGTCCTCGGGCTTCTTGCCGCCGGTGATGATCAACTTCCCCGAACCGAAGAGGAGGACGACTACCTTGGGCTCTTCAAGGCGGTAGACAAGGCCGGGAAATTGTTCGGGTTCGTACTCGATCCGGTCGAGGTTGAAACCGATCGCGATCTTGTTCAGGTTGATCGGTTTGCCGAGGTCAGCGGAGGTGACAATATTCTGGATCGTATAGGTGAGATGTTCGTCGATCTCGATATCCAGGTCACGAAGTTTGCCTCCCAGGATCTCAAGTCCCTGGCTGAGACTTTCAACGCTTTTTGCCCCGGTCAAAACGACTTTCCCTGAGCCGAAGACGAGAGCGGCGATCTTCGGATCCTTCATCCGGATGACAACACCGGGAAACCGTTTCTTGTCGTAGTCAGCCCCGGGGATGCGCGATGATATCGTCGGGAGGTCAAGGGAATCGGTTACTTTGGCAGAGGCAACGATATTTTCTATCTTCAGGGATTCCTCTGGGGTACCGTGCATGTTATAAATGACGTAAAAAAGGTATATAAAGAGTTGGTCGATTATTCCTCCAGGGTCGAGAGGTCTCCCAGATCCATCCCGAGCTCCTGCGCCCTGAGCACCCGGCGCATGATCTTGCCGCTCCGGGTCTTGGGGAGGGTATCGACAAACTCGATCTCGGTCGGCATGGCGATCGGCCCCACAGTCATCCTGACATGGTAGCGCAGGTCCGAAACAAGACGGTCGCTTCGGGCCTGGCCGTCTCGGAGGATGACAAAGGCCTTGATCTGATTGCCCTTCACCGGGTCGGGGATCCCGATCACCGCCGCTTCGGCCACCGCCTGATGAGAGACAAGGGCTGACTCCACCTCTGCCGTGCCGATGTTATGGCCGGCGACGATGATCAGATCGTCGGCCCGGCCGATGACCATGATGTTGCCGTCATGCCCCTTCACTGCGAGATCGGTGGCTGTATAGACGTTGTCGATGGTGGTCCAGTACTTTCGGTAACGCTCGTCGTTGTGGTAGACGCCCCGCAACATCGAGGGCCAGGGCTGCTGGATCACCAGGTAACCGCCGTTTCCGGGCTCGACCGATTTGCCGTCCTGATCGACGACGTCGGCGACGACGCCCGGGATGGGCCGGCCGGCAAATCCAGGCCGCATCGGTTCGCCGACCATCGTGGTGATCATGTGCATCCCGGTCTCGGTCTGCCACCAGGTATCGATGATCGGGCACCGTCCGCCGCCGACGTGGTGGTAGAACCACTCGAAGGCCTCGGGGTTGAGAGGCTCGCCGACCGAAGCGAGGATCCGCAACGAACTGAGGTCGTATTTCGCAGGCCACTCCTCACCCACCCGCATGAACATCCTGATCGCTGTCGGGGCGGTATAGAAGACAGAGATGCCGTAGTCACGGATCAGTTTCCACCATATCCCGGCGTCAGGGTAATCGGGGGTCGACTCGGTGAAGAAGACCGTCGCCCCGTTGAGAAGGGGACCGTAGACCACATAGGAGTGGCCGGTGATCCAGCCGGGATCGGCGGTGCACCAGTAGACGTCGTCCTCTTTGAGGTCAAGGACGTACTTGGTCGTGTACTGGGTGCCGACGGCGTAGCCGCCGCAGGCATGGACGATCCCCTTTGGCGCACCGGTCGTCCCGCTGGTGTACAGGAGAAAGAGCGGGTCTTCCGCGTCCATCACCTCGGGCTCACAGGTATGTGGTTCGTTCTCCATCAGTTCCTCGAAGTCGACCTCCATCTCAGAGTGGAGTTCGACCCTGGGATCGTCCCGGCGCAGCACGATGATCGTCTCGATACTCGGTGCGTTGACTACCGCTTCCTCTACAATCGGCTTGAGCTGGATCGCCTTGCCGCGACGCATGGAACTGTCCGCGGTGATTACGATCCTGGAGCCCGAGTCCCGGATCCGCTGGTTGAGGGCGTTGACACCAAACCCACCGAAGACGACCGAGTGAACCGCACCGATCCGGGCGCAGGCCAGCATGGCGATGACCTGCTCGGGGATGACCGGCATGTAGATGCAGACTCGGTCACCTTTTTTCACACCGATCCGCTTGAGGCCGTTGGCCAGTCGACAGACCTGCCGGAGAAGTTGGCTGTAGGTGTAGGCCTTCTCCTCGCCTTTCTCTCCACGCCAGAAGAGGGCAACTTTGTTTGCCCGGCCGTTCTTCACATGCCTGTCCAGGCAGTTGTAGGTAATGTTGATTTTCCCATTCAGGTACCACCGGGCATACGGAAAGTCCCACTGCATCACCTCATCGAATGGTTCGAACCACTCGAGTTCTGCTGCACGTGCCTTCCAGAACGCCTCAGGATTGGTGACGAATTTCTGGTACGCCGTCTGATAGTCTCCGATCCACGACCGCTCCCGGTAGGAGGGATCGGGTCGGTAGTACTTCGGGGCCTCGAGAGGCACAGCAAAATCTTGCTCCGTCATGGGGCACCTCGGATTGCCATCAAAAATACCGGCGGTATTTTGATGGACCAATCTACACGATCAATAGTGAATGTTCATTAAATATTTTGTGGTAAGCCACATACTCGCTTAATTTTAGAATTTAAGCCCATACTTCGACAATCTGCGATACCACGATAAATCAACATGATCGTACGTTATGAATCGCGCAGCTGGGTAATTTCACCGATTTTTGATAAATTACCGTAAAATTGTTCATTTTACGATCTGATCAGACCACACCCGGATTCAGATCATGCCTCGATCTTCGGCGATTGCCGATGGGCGCTTCAACAAATTCAAAAAGAACTTAAAGGCAGGAGTATGACACTATGGTGTCAATCCAATAAATATTTCATATCAGTGCATGTACCGAATGTTGTCGCATTTGAGAGCGCTGTTCCCTGATCCTGGCCGTCAAGATGCCTCAGATGGCTGCTCCGGGTCAGTTAGTTCCCAGTATCTGAGAGGAAATTCCATGGCAAAGAGAATGCTGAGTGAGGCAGAGGGTTATGACCTGCTCCGGGAGTATGGTGTCCCGACCCCTGGCTTTGAGATCGTCACGAGCGCCGATGCTGCTGCGAAGGCAGCGTCGGCCATCGGTTTCCCGGTCGTCATGAAGATCATATCCCCCCAGATCGTCCACAAGAGCGATGCTGGCGGTGTGGTTGTGGGGATCTCGGGGGCTGCCGAGGCAAAGAAAGCATTTACGCAGATCGTCGAGTCTGCGAAAGAGTATGATGCTGAAGCTGAGATCAAGGGTGTCATCATCGAAGAGATGGCAAAACCGGGTCTGGAACTCATCCTCGGTGGAAAAACCGATCCGGCCTTCGGAAAGGTGATCACCTTCGGAATGGGCGGAACCCTTGTCGAGTTGATGAAGGATGTCACCCTCAGAATCCTCCCGGTCTCCGAGGAGGAGATCAGGACGATGGTCAGGGAGATCAACGCCTACCCCCTCATCTCCGGTTACCGCGGGATGAAGCCGAAGGACGAGGAGACCCTGGTCGAGATCATCGCCGGAGTGGCAAAGTTCTTCGATGAGAACCCCCAGGTAACCGAGTTCGACATCAACCCGATGCGGTTGTATGAGTCGGGCGCCTGCGCAGTGGATGCAAGGGTCATCGTGGACGATGATTACCAACCCGCCGAGCGCAAAGAGCGGACCTTTGTCCCGCCCGAGTACTTTACCCCGCGCTCGGTCGCGGTCATCGGAGCCTCATCGGACCCGCAAAAGATGGGCTATGCCGTCCTTCACAACCTCCTCCACTTCCCGGGCCAGATCTACCCGGTCAACAACAAGCGGACCGAGGTGCAGGGGCTGAAGGCCTACCCAACGGTGACGGCGGTCCCCAACCCGGTCGACCTTGCGGTGATCACCGTCCCGGCAGTCCATGTCCCGCGAGTGATGCAGGAGTGCGGCGAGAAGAAGATCCCGTTGGTCGTGGTCATCACCGCCGGGTTCAAGGAGGCCGGCGAGGAGGGCAAAGTCCTCGAAGAGCGGATGCTCGACATCGCCAGGCACTATAATATCAGGATCGTCGGCCCCAACTGTCTGGGCCTGATCATCCCCCCCAGGGGCCTGGACACCACCTATGTCCACGAGTCACCCGAGCCCGGCAGCATCGCCTTTATCTCACAAAGCGGTGCGATCATCAACACAGTCGTCGATTGGAGCCTCAAGCAGGAGATCGGGTTCTCGGCGGTCTTCTCGGTGGGCAACCAGGCCGACCTCGACTTCCTGGACTATCTGCGGTTTGTAGAGCAGGATAAGAGCACCAGGGCGATCATCCTGTACATCGAGCAGCTCACCAACGGCAAAGAGTTCATGGAGGTCGTCTCAGAGGTGGCGAAGAAGAAGCCGGTCGTTGCGATCAAGTCAGGCTCCTCACAGAAGGGGCAGAAGGCAGCCTCATCCCACACCGGTTCGCTCTCAGGCTCGTACGAGGTCTACATGGAGGCGTTCAGAGAGGCGGGTGTCATCCCGGTGCGGGCGCTTCGCGGTGCCTTCGAGGTGGCCGAACTCTGTGCTTCGCCTGGCGGGTACCCGAGAGGCAGGCGTGCGATCGTGATCACCAACGCCGGCGGGTTCGCCGTTCTCTCCTCTGACTATGCGGAGATGTACGGCCTCGATCTCATCGATCTTCCACCAGAGATCCTGGAAGAACTCAACGAGTTCCTTCCCGACTACTGGAGTCACGCAAACCCCCTCGACCTCCTCGGCGACGCCTCGGAGAAGCGGTTCCAGCAGGTCTTCGATGTGCTTGCCCGTCACTCCGACCTCTGGGACATGGCCTTTGTGGTCGGGTTCCCGAACCTGGTCCTGGACTCCGAGCATCTGGCCGACCAGATTATCAGATTCAGCGGGAAGACCGAGAACCTGGTCGTCGCTTCCCTCCTGGGCGGCGAGTGCATGGATGCGGGCAAGAAGGTGCTCAAGGGGCACCAGATCCCCGACTTCGACGACCTCGAACAGACATTCAAGGTGGTCGGCCGCGTCGTCTGGCAGCGGTGCAGGGCAAAGTCCATCGGACTGCCCTGAATTCTTTTTTTCCCGGCCCTGTAGAAAACCTCACTTTTTCTAGGTTTGAGTATGATTCAACCGCCTTCCCCCATGCTCACGCCGGGAGCTCTGCCCCCGGCATGGTGGTGTGGGAAGGCACGTCGATCTGATGGCCGCCCCCCGGACCCCCCACGAACCGAAGATAGACAGGGGCGGCGATGGAGTGAGGTCTCCACCAGTTCTTCTGTCTTGAAAAGAGAGCGATCAAGCGGCGAGAAATTTTCATCCCGTATGCTTGAACCCCACTTTCAGGCCCGATTCTACAGAGCCTTTTACCCTGTATTCTGACCGTTTCGGCACCCCCTGGAGAGAATGATGCCGCAGTCCCCGGAAGGGTTCACCCCCCCCACCGCACCAAACTATTATCTCCCTCCACTGCTATTTCCCTCCAGAGGGGACCAGAGATGGAAACCAGCAGATTGTATGTCGGGAATCTGACCTATTCGGTAACCGAAGAGCAATTGGAGGAACTCTTCTCCAACTATGGCGATGTCAAGAGCGTCAAGATCATCGGGGACAAAGGGTTTGGGTTTGTCGAGATGAACACCGCCGAAGAGGCGGAGAAAGCACAGGGAGCTCTGAACGAGACCGAATTTGTCGGACGCACGCTGCGGGTGGAGGAGGCCCAGCCGCCCCGCCCGCGAAGAGAATATCGGAGATATTGATCTCTCCATTTCATTCTCTTTTCATGTGCACCGTGCGGCAGGGTGCAGACAGTTTTTCAGCAAATATCACAAGGACCAGATTCGTAAAAATCCTTCTCCAGATTTTGTAGAATGAGGCATGAACCGGGAGCACGCCTCAGACATACCGCAGGAACATTGTTCTGAGCAGTGCTTCTGAGTGTGGAGGGATCCCTTTCCTCGCGACAGGGCAACAGAGAGTATCCCATTCACTTGCCGCCCCTGCTATCCTCTGTCCATGGGGGTTCCGAGTGTTAAGGGCACCATGATCCCTCCCCTCGCGACATGGCAGCGGGAAGGACGCCGCACCTCGCCGCCCCCCCCTCCTATCCCCACAGATGGGGGGGGGTCCGTGGGGTTGCTCCCTAGTGCGAGAGAGTAACTAAAATTTCTTCGTTTTTCTGTGGGGCGGCCTGTCTGATCGACGTGCCTCCCCCCATCTTCTGCTGGGGGACCAGGGGTGACCAATCCCCGTCATTCAGAGATCTTCACCAGCAACTCCTCGATATGATCGACCTTCCTCTCCATCACCTCGACCCGCCCGGCAACCGCCGTCATGTCCACTCCATTTTTCTCCGCCGTCAGGGCATCCAGGTAGCCCTCGACCCAGACCTTCACCCGTCCGGCGCAGAAGCAGAGGCCGAGATATCCATACACCAGAAGGAAGAGATAGAAGAGTCCTGGCCATGTGACCCCGGCGACGTGCGGATTCGCCAGCGAGACAAGAACGATGAGAATCAACCCCACCGTCACCGCCACCGTCGTCCAGGCAAGCCATCCCTCGTCTGATATCCTGTCAAGATCCATATCGACCCACCTCACTCCGAGACCTTCACCAGGATATCCTCAATATGTTCCAGTTGCTTCTCCATATGTTCGAGTTTCTCGTTCAGGACTGCCATCCTTGCGTTGGTCTCCCCTGCACCGGTCTTCTGCTCCACCAGGGCGTCAAGGTATCGCTCAAGCCATGCCTTCACCTTCACGACGATGATGGAGAGAACCATATAGGCCAGAATCAGCGGGATCAGCAGACGAGAAACAAATGCCAGGGGGATGATCAGGAAACTCAGGTCGAGAGCGAGAGTAGACGCCAGGACCAGAGAGACGATCATCAGCATCAACAACCCGATCACCAGCCAGGTCAGCCAGTGAAATTTACGTACTCTTGCACAGTGCATTTTTACTCCTCACGCAGGTTTTTGATCAGGTCCAGGTCCACAACCAGTGCAAAGGGGACGGCCCGATAATACCGTCTCATCAGGGGAGGGTCGTCGGTGACGCGCGCGGTCCCGACAGCCAGCCCCCGCTTCTCCAGTTGCTTGAGATAGATGGTGACGAGCGGGCGCGAGATCCCGAGTTCTTCCGAGATCTCCCGAGCATACTTCTCCTCCTCTGCAATCGCCCTGAGAATCCTGAGCCGCTGCTCGTTTCCCAAGAAGCCGAGCAGGTCAGAGAGCTCTTTGAGGGCGGTGGTCGAGGACATCAACAGGTGTAAATTTAATTTTACATAAAATAAAATTTACGTTCAAATATATTACATAAATTGATCTCTCAAGAATTATCCGCCGCACCAGATATCGTCCGGGCGGCCCACTCCCCCCTCTCAATACACATCCAGATCGCAGATGAGATAACCACAAACTTCCGATGTCATGTGGATCAAAAATCCAGGCACCGAAAGAGAGGGTCTCGATTTGATCATGAAGTATACGCACTCAGGACGGATGATGCGGGGGCCAAGATATTAATATCAGATCACTGATTAACCGCCCATGGCCGGTATATCACGACCCCTCGGGGTCACTATCGTGGGCTTGTTGTATCTTTTTCTTGGGATAATCGGACTGCTTGCCGGGATCACCGTGTTCGTGGCGGGGACCGCTCTTGAAGTGTCCGGAGCAGGCGCTTTTGCAGGGGGCATTGTCATTCTTGTCGCGCTTATCAACCTTGCAATAGGGATTGGATGTTTCAAAGGCTGGGGATGGGTATGGACCGTCGCTGTTCTCTTTGCATTCATCAATATCCTGATAGCCTTCTATAACTGGTGGGTGGCGGGCCACAGCATGGCAGGACTCACCGCAACGCTGGTGAGCATCATCATCCCGTTGATCATCCTCTGGTATCTCTACAGAGACAACGTGAAGGCCTTCTTCGGGAAGACCTGACTCTCTTACTTTTTCCTTCATTCCCGGGCCGGGCACAGATCCGACCAGATACAGCCATATTCAACTCTGTTTCGGGAACAGAGACCTCAATTCCGGACCGGAGCGCGGCCGGATCCCTACCCCTCCAGAATAAAGCCGGTTCGTAAAACGCATAGAGCAGAAGGGGATTATATGTGCCCTCTGGTGGCCCACATGAGTGGAGGAGACATCATGGGGCCCCATCCCACCCGGAACAGCAAGTGTGGACCGGGGAGTACCTCCGGAAATCACCGCGATTGGAAAGGAGAATGTGGCTTTTTCGTCCTCTTCAAAGCCCATATGGACAAGATGTCCAACCTCGCCCCGGGGAATAGAAGAAAATCAGGGGAAAGGATCAAAGTGGGGGGGGAAGATCGACTCAAGTTCAGGTATAATACTCCCTGGGAAGACCATATTCATCGCATTCCCTCTCTGACAGGGATGACGAAAATGTCGCTTCAGGATCCTCCCCCCGCACCCATTTCAGGTCTTCAAGCCCCTGAACGACCATCGTCACAATCGCTTTTTTGAGATATTCCTCAAGAGACATGTTCCCGCTCTCAACCGCGGACGCATAGTACCGGTCTACCAACTCAAACTCACGGTCAGAAAAATCGATCTCAAGTACAGGCATGCACGCGAATATACTTCAAAACATTATAACCGATCCGATATGAATCAGAAGAGAGACCTGGCCATCGTCCAGGAAAATACCCTGCATCGAGTTGAAGAAGTGGGGGGTGGAGAGTTCTGATGAAACGGCTCTGTTGCATTCCTCTTCTGGCGTGACCATGAGGGGCTGCTCACACCCTTGCCCCTCCGTGATGGACCGGCAGAGGATGGGAACCCCCTCTGAACGATTCCCCGCCCGCCTTCCCACCCTATCGCAATCACGGGGGTTCCGGGGGCAGAACCCCCGGCATCGATGTTTGGGAAGGCATGATGATCAGATGTGCCGCCCTCATCGCAGAATTTTCATCGCCCTCTCGCGCCGGCGGGAGGCTCCCAGACCCCCACGACGAAGATAGCCGAGGGGCGGCACGATGCTCGACTTCGATTCGCTCCTCGGTCGCAAGGAGGAGGATCAAGAATCGATCAAACTCTGATATGAAATTTTCATCCCGTATGCCTGAGCCCCGGGTTCATGCTCAATTCTACAGAGCCAGAAGCCGGATGAGTTCATCCAGAGAAAGGAGATACACACACGACACCAGATACATCATCCGGTCTTCATGCATTGAATCATTTTCAGAAGAAGTGCGAGGGGAGCGATTCGAACGCTCGAACACCTGCGTGACAAGGCCCTCAACCTTGCGCCTTTGACCTGGCTCGGCAACCCTCGCCCGAAAAAGCGGGTTGGAGAACTGATGTCCCCAATACCTGTATGCTTTTCTGAGACTTAATCGTATTCCCGCCAGGTGTGGCTGCACTTGGTGCAGCGGAAGAAGCGGACCTCGCTCTCATCAGCACTCCGCAGCTGGCGCAACCACCAGAAGGCGATCTTGTTTCCACACTCAGGGCACAGTACGTTGGTCGTCGGGAGAGTCTGCGCCGTCTCCTCATCGTCGACGATGGTGATCTCTTTCTCGGTGCGGATGGTCGTGATCTTCAGGTCGTCCTCCCTCTCAATTGCCTGAATATAACCGCACTTGCGGCACTTCATCTGACCACCCGATGACATCATCAGGCTGTTGCACTTCGGGCAGAATATCATCTATCCATTATTGGGAGGCATGCCTGATTAAGCCTTGGATATCTGACATTCACGAATGAGACCCGGAAAACTCAGGATTTTTACCCCCTTGAGAACGGTTAATTATAAGCGCAGGCAAATAGTGGGTGATGGAAGCACTCCTCCTCACCGCAGCCTTCGTCTCCTTTATCCTCTTCCTCATTCCGGGAAGACACAGGCCGTACGCCGGGATCGCAGGCTGGCTCTCGATGTCGCTCTTCCTCTTCGCCGAGGTTCCCCACTACCTCTCCATCAACAACTTCCTGTATCCCACCATGGCAGCCCTCTCGATTCCTTTCATGTACGTGACCACAAAGAGGCTGCTCGCCGGGGATACAAATGTTCAGTACCTCACCCGTGCCGCGGCGGTCGCCGTCCTTGTCTATCTCCCCTTCGCCTACACTCCCCTCGGCGACTGGCTGATCGGCGTCGTCACCGGAGAGGTAGGATGGCTTCTCAACCTCGTCGGCGTCCAGTTCTCGATGTATGACTGGAACATGTTTATCAGAAACGGACTACGTGTCGAGATCATCCTCGGATGCACCGGGATCCAGAGCGTCGCCATCATGCTCGGTGTGGCCGCCGCCGTCCCGACCGAACTGCGCCAGAAGATCCTCGCCGTCCTGGTAGTTGTCCCGACGATCTATATCCTCAACCTTGTCAGGAATGTCTTCGTGATCACCGCCTACACCGGGCAGTGGTTCCCGTACTTCCCCGAGATCGCCAGCAACGGGGAGTATGGCTACGAGAGTTTCTTCTGGGCCCACAACGTCCTCTGCGAACTCGGGGCCCTCGTCGCTCTGGTGATCATCGCCTACGCCCTCTTCGCCCTCATACCAGACCTCGGCCGGATGGCCGGCGGACTGTATCAGGCCTACCGCGACGACCTCACGAGAGTGATCTCGAGAGATAGATGATCCGCTGGATCGCCGAGAGGTTGGTGCAGAAGGCAATAACCAGGACCGAAATCCAGGCATACCCAAGCGACGCCCCGACGATGAGGACGATAAGGGTCTCGGGCCTGCCGAAGAACCCGACCCCCTCAAGAGGGTCGTGGATCTTCCCGCCGACCCGGTCGGAGAACCCGACCTCGGCATAGACCACCGGTTTGATGAAGGTATTGATCATCGAACCGAAGATCGCAATGGCGACGACCGCAAAATCAGCCTCAGGCGGGAGAGGAAAGAACCTGGAGAGGATCGCCATACCCGAAAGCCCGACGCCAAGGATGGCCAGGGCATCGACGTACTTGTCGAAGACCCAATCGATCACCGCGCCGAAATCGGTCTGGCACCCCTTCTTCCTGGCGACCGTCCCATCCACCAGATCGAGGATAGCCGAGACGAGCAGCAGAAGACTTCCCACCAGGAAGGAACTCATTGCATAGGCGACCATGCAGAAGACTCCAAATAGCAGGGAGAGATAGGAGATCTGATTGGGGCTGAAGCCGGCTCTTATAAATATGTCGGCGATAGGTTCGAGTTTAGAGATGAGACGCGGCCTCAGCGCCGTAATATTCATATCAATATTAAGGTCTGCTCAAAGCCATAAGGGTTGCTTCGATACCGGCACCACGGACCCGACCCTCTTTTAAATCTCAGACGTAATATAGAGACAGAGATGACAGCGATACCGACGCGACCGCATGTGCTGATGATGTCTGAGATCACGGTGGACGGCAAACTCACCCTGAAAAGGGGGGCGTCCAGCAAGATTCTCATGCAGCACATGGCCCCAGAAACCGAGGTGCTCCTCCACCAGACCCGCGCCGAATGCGGCGCCATCATGGTCGGGTCCAGGACCATTGCCATCGATAACTCCTACCTGACCGTCCGCCTTGTCGAGGGCAAAAGCCCGCTCAGGGTCATCCCCTCCAGCATGGCCGCCATATCCCCTGACGCCAACGTGCTCAACAGCGACGCACCCACCCTCGTCGCCGTCTCGAGGGCGGCACCTGAAGAGCGGGTCGCCGCGATCCGGGCGAAAGGCGCCGATGTCGTCGTCTGCGGGAAGGAACATGTCGACCTCCCTGCTCTCATGCAGGTGCTCAGGGAAGATTACGGCGTTGAGAAGATGATGATCGAGGGCGGCCCGACCCTCAACTGGCATATGTTGAGACATGGCCTTGTCGACGATATCCGACTCATCCACCTCCCCTTCATCGTGGGCGGCGAGGACACGCCCTCCCTGGTCGGAGGGATGCATATCGAGTCAGAGGACGAGATGATCCGCCTCGATCTCAAGAAGTATTATATGTGCGGGACCAATCTGGTAACCGAATACACGGTCCAGTATGGGAATAATGAATGAAATTTCTCAGGGAAGAACTTGAACGCGTGCAAAAAAGGCGGAGACAGAAGAAATGGCTCGTCACAGGAGGGGCCACTCTCTTCGCCGCCATAGTCTCCGTCGTCATCATTTCTTTTGTCCTGATGCCCACGGTAACCGGGGAGGAGGTCGCCGTGATCAGGGTGGAGGGCGAACTCCTCACCGGCGACTTCTCTGGCGGAGGGTACGTGGGCAGCGAGGCCATCGGGAAAGAACTCAGAGAGGCCGCCGACGATCCCTTTGTGGAGGCAGTGGTGTTGCGGATCAACAGTCCTGGAGGCAGTCCTGCCGCCGCCCAGGAGGTGATCCGGGATCTGGAGTACACCCGGACGAAAAAACCGGTCGTCACCTCGATGGGAGACATGGCCGCCTCCGCGGCGTACCTCATCGCCGCGCACACCGACCGGATCTACCTCTCCCCCGACACCGTCACCGGGAGCATCGGGGTGATCTGGCTCTTCCCTGACGAGAGCAAGTGGATGGAAGAAGAGGGCAGGCAGGTCGAGGTGGTGAAGTCGGGGGAGCAGAAAGATATGACCTCACCGTTCCGCCCCCTCACCGATAAAGAGCGGGCATATGCCCAGAAGATGGTGGATGAGAGTTTCGAGACCTTCATCGCCGACATCATGGAGGAACGCCCAGTGAAACGCGCCGATGTCGAGACGGCCAGGGTGATCAGGGGTGAAGAGGCTCTCTCCATCGGGCTCGCCGATGAGGAGGGGAACCTCTTCGATGCCATCGACGGGGCAAAGGCCCTCGCAACCACCTAGTGGCAATTCAAGAACAAAAAGTCGCCAACACGATGCAATTGAACGAGATCTCTCTCTATCCTCGCGTGAAGAGAATGTCGAGAACAACACCATCCTCTTCATGATCTCCTCTCTGCCTTCCCGGCCCAATCGCAATCTCAGGGGTCCGGGGGCAGCGCCCCCGGCGCGAGCGTGGGGGAAGGCACGTCGAACCGAAGGGCCGCCCCACAGAAAAACGAAGAAATTTATGTCACTCTCTCGCGCCGGGGGGAGACCCCCCGGAACCCCCCATCGCGAGGATAGGGACGGGTCGGCAACGAAGCGGTGATCCCGCTCGCTGCCCCGCCATGAAGAGCGTGATCCGAGGCCCCAAGGTCGGACCATTTGAGTGATGAACCGCCACTAGATCATCGCGTGCGGGTCGGCCTTCATGAACTCCCGGCATACCGTGGTGGCATAGTGCCCGGGTGGGAGGGCGAAGGCGAGGCTGACGTCCTGCCCGGCGACCTCTGCCTTTATCTCAGTCCTGACAGCGATGGGCCTGAGTGTTCCCCGGTAGCGCAGCCCGACAAAATCGGACGCCCGCCCGAAGTCTTCCGCGGTGACCCCGTCCTCCTCAAGGAGGGCGGTCATCCGCTCGTCGTCTTTCCCGATGGTCTCTCTTGGTTCTGAACCCGGCATGAAGAACGCGACCGCACACCGTCCCCTCTTCATATGGACCGAGACGATCCGTTTATTCTTCTCGGTCACCGTGTCCTCACGCCCGTTCGCAAAGAGAAGCCGTTCGCCAGGGAGAGGATCGTCAAGATTGGTCCCATCGGCAAGGCGCATCGAGAGCACCCTGTTGAAGAGCCAGGACTGGTAGGCCGAGACGAACATCGAGAGGAGCTTTGGCGGCAGGTTCTTGAGGGCCGCGGCATAGTCACCTGGTGCTCCGGCAAGCCCGGAGAGCACGGCCCGCTCAAAGCCGAGGTGGTGAGGAAGGGCGGCGATCGCCGGGCCGGGATCCCCGGTCTCAAGAAATGTCCGTCTCGTCTCCTGCACGTCGGGCGACTCATCAGGGAAGGCGAGGCCGACATAGGTATCGACGGCGGCCTGGTAGTCGCCGCGCAGGATCTCGCGGCCCACCAGGTGGGTGACCGGCCTGACCACCCCAAAACGCTGGAGCCCAAAGTAGTTGGGGAGACCGGTGGCGGCGGCGGCGGTGCAGGCCTCTACAGTGGCCTGGAGTGCCGGGCCGGTGCAACCCCTCACCATGATCGAGAAGCGGTTGCCGGCAAGCCCGCCCAGGGCAAGTTGGTGCTGGCTCCGGCCGACCGGTTGGAGTTCGATCTCCTTGAGGTGCACTCTCGCGACCGCCTCCTCGTCCACGTCATATATGGAGATATACTGGGTGGTGACCGCGTTCTTGTCCTTGGTCCCGGCCCAGGCGATCCGTCGGTGGGAGATCCCCATTGCCGAGGCGATGGACTTCATCGCATGCTGGTGTTCCCAGTTCCGTTTGGTGAGCCGGCAGATGAGGTACGAGCCCTCATCCGCAGGTTCAGCGAGCGGAACTTCCTCGACCTGGAAGTCCTCGGGAACAGCGCGCAGCACCCCGCCAACACCCGGAGTGTCGGTGACGTACCATGCCATTCCCAGGTCGACCTCCAGGGGGTAGGGTGTCCGCATCATAGGAGCGTGAGGTTTCCGGTGATCTGGTCGAGGATCTCGCTCTTCGCCGGGCCGAGGCCCAGGGCAGTGATCGTCCCCGGTGGGATCTCGGTCATCCCGGCATCCTGGATGAGTGAGGTCGAGATCCCGGCGAGTTCGGCGGCGGCCTTCAGTTCATAGAGGGCGCGCTCCCCCGATACCTTGAGCACGACCTTCTTCTGTCCCTCGGAGAGCCATGCCTTCTTCGTCTCTTTCCCGGCATGCTCATAGGCCATGACGGCTGCATGGGCGACCTGGGCACACTTCTTGCCACAGCTCATCTTGACATCAGTCCTGATGACCAGACACTGCTTCCACTTGAACACGGGCTCTTTGGACATCCACACCCTGTTGGCGCGGAGGGGCAATAAGCCATGGGCATCGGGACATTCATGTAGGGGAAAGGGAGAGATAACCTCCACATGTATGACGTAGCGGTGGTCGGGGCCGGGCCTTCAGGCTCGGCGGCGGCACGGGCGTGCGCGGAGGCCGGGCTCTCGGTCCTCTGCAT
Source organism: Methanofollis aquaemaris (assembly GCF_017357525.1). Classification (NCBI taxonomy): domain Archaea; kingdom Methanobacteriati; phylum Methanobacteriota; class Methanomicrobia; order Methanomicrobiales; family Methanomicrobiaceae; genus Methanofollis; species Methanofollis aquaemaris. Next base: position 762,571 of record NZ_CP036172.1, read on the forward strand.
TGAGGAACACGCCGCACCCGGGTTCCCGGTTCAGTGTGCGGGCCTTCTCTCGTGCCGGGCATTTTCCGGGTGCGAGGTCTCCGACCGCTCGGTCCTCAACACAGTTCAAGGAGCGCGGGTCGTCTCCGACCTCGGTGCTGAGGTCTTTTTCGACGCACAGGAGACCAAGGCCTATGTCGTCGACCGTGCCATTCTGGATGAGGAGATGGCCATGGATGCCGCATCTGCGGGGGCCGTGTTCTGGCCGAAGACCTCGGTCGTCGGGCGCGAGGAGGGGCGACTGGTCACCCGCGGCGCCTCAGGTCGCCGGGACGTCGGGGTGAAGATGGTCATCGCCGCCGACGGGCCGCGCAGCAGCATGGCGCGGATGCTCGGCCTTGCCCGCGCACCGGTCTACCTCTCCGGGGTCCAGGCCGATATCCCCCTTGATCTCGACACCAGGTATGTGGAAGTCCACCCGAACGCCGCCCCACAGTTTTTCGCCTGGGTGATCCCGACCGGTGAGGGGCGGGCGCGAGTCGGGCTCTGCGGGACCGGAGGGGTGCGCGAGGCCTTCACACGCTTTGCAAGCCGGTATCCCACAGGCTGTACCCACCTGGTTACCGGGACCATCCCGCTCGGCACGATGCCGCGGACCTACGGGCAGCGGACCCTCTTTGTCGGGGACGCCGCCGGGATGGCAAAGCCCACCTCAGGAGGCGGGGTCTATACGGGGGTGCGCGCCGCGCGGCACGCCGCCGGGGTTGCGGCCTCCTGCTGCGAGGCCGACGATTTCTCGGACCGCACCCTCGCCGCATACGAGCGGCGGTGGCAGGCCGATTTCGGCCAGGAACTCTCCCTCGGGATGCGCCTCTTCAGGCTGAGACAGGAACTCTCTACCGAGAAGATGGACGTCCTCATCAGAACCCTCTCCGACCCCGGCGTCACCGACCTTATCGTGGAGCACGGTGACATGGACCGACCCGGCGATCTTGTCCGTAGACTTATGATAAAACCAAAAGTCCTGCTCGGGCTTGTAACCGTCGCCGGACCTGCAGTACGCGTACTTTTGAAAGAAAATATAGTACAAGTGAACAAGTAACACTTATATCCAATTAGGTGACACCCTTAACCGATAGACATGCATATACCTGATGTGTTCATCCCACTCTGGCAGAGTGCGATCTACTGGGTGATTGCCCTTGTATTCATCGCGCTTGCACTGCGCTGGGCACGAAATGAACTGGACGACGAGAAAGTCCCCCTCATCGCCGTCCTGGCTGCCGGGATCTTTGCCATTCAGGCCTTCAACCTCCCGGTCGGCATGGGCACGACCGGCCACCTGGTCGGTGGCGCCCTCGCGGCTATTGTCCTCGGCTCGCCCTATGCGGCGGTTTTCGTCCTCACCCTCGTCCTCCTGGTCCAGGCCGTCGTCTTCGGCGACGGCGGGATCACCACGATGGGCGCGAACATCATTAACATGGGCGTCATCGGTGGGTTCGTCGGCTTCTACACCTACCAGGGCGTCCTCAAGGCCGCAAAGAACCCCTACCTCTCCGCAGCGATCGCTGCGTGGCTTGCCTGTCTCATCCCGGCCCTCGCGGCCTCGGTCGAGATGTTCATCGCCGGCACATTCCCGCTTGTCGAGGGCATGATCGCCATGGGCACTTACCATGCCGCCATCGGGGTCATCGAGGCAGTGATCACGGCCGGAGCCGTTTACCTCATCGCATCGGCGCGTCCTGAACTGATGGACACCTCTACGGGGGCGACGGCCTGATGGAGACCAATCAGTTCGTGGCGATCGGACTTGTCGTGGCCATCCTCATCGGGGTCACGGCCGTCTTCTTCGCTGCAGGCGACCCTGACGGCCTGGAGAGTACAGCCATCGTCGTACAGGGCGAGAAGGATCTCTTTGGCCCCACCCCTGAGGACGCCGACGCCGAAGCTGTCGGCCACGAGGGCGGTTTCGAGTACGAAGCCCCGATGCCAGACTACTCGATGGGAGAGGAAGGCGGAAAGATGGGTGAAGTGATCGCCGTCGTAGTCGGCATCATCCTCGCGCTCTTAATCGTCTTCGGTGTTGGCAAGGCGGTCACCGCCTCAAAACACTGAACATTTATCCTTTTTTGGAGAAACTCTGTACTGATGCATATCATCGAGACCCGGGATCTCACCTTTGCCTACCCGAACCGTCCCCCCGCCCTCGACGGTGTGAACTTCACCGCGGGCCGGAAAGAGAGAGTTGCGGTGATCGGGGCGAACGGTGCCGGGAAGAGCACACTTTTCAAACACCTGAACGGGATCCTGATGCCATCTTCGGGCGAGGTGCTCGTTCACGGAGAGGCCGTCACGAAACGAAACCTGCGCGAGGTGCGCAAGGCTGTCGGGCTTGTCTTCCAGAACCCCGACGACCAGGTCTTCTCACCGACCGTCGAACAGGACATCGCCTTCGGGCCGGCCAACCTCGGTCTTGATGAGGAGACGATCGCCCATCGGGTGGAGAGTGCCATCAAGCTCATGGCCCTCGAAGACCTGCGCGACCGTCCGCCCCACCACCTCTCAGGGGGGGAGAAGAAGAAGGTGGCCATCGCCGGGATCCTCGCGATGGAACCTCAGGTGCTCGTCCTTGACGAACCGACTGCCGGACTCGATCCGCAGGGCGTCACCGACCTGATCAGATTTGTGAACACCCTTCCCGAACAATTCGGGATGACGGTGATCTTCTCCACCCACCACCTCGACCTCGTCCCTGAACTTGCCGACTCGGTCTATGTGATGGACCACGGCAGGGTGGTGGACCATGGACCGGTGCCCGCGATCTTCTCGCAACCAGACCTGCTCGAACAGACCCACCTCGACGTTCCGGTCCTCCAGCGGTTGATGAGCGACCTGCGCGATGCCGGGGTGCCGATCGATGAGGGCTACACCTATGAGGAGATCAGGGAGGCCTTCAAAGGGGCATACCGGGGCCGGCCATGATCGAGAAACTCTTTGATATCGAGGAGGTAGCCCAGGGCACCAGCCCGGTCCACCGGTGCGACGCACGGGTGAAACTCATCATCAGTTTTGCCGTGATCATCGCCGCCGTGGGTCTGCCGTATACCACGGCGGCCTACCTCCCGTCCGCCCTCTTCCTGGGGTTCTTTACGATTCTCTGGGCATTCGCACGTCTTTCTCCAACAATATACCTTAAACGTCTCCTTCTTATCCTGCCCTTCGGGTTCTTCCTCATCTTCTTCCAGATCTTCTTCACCAACCCGCACTATGTCGAGTTCCATCCTCTCGTCACCCTGCCCCTGGGGATTCAGATCTATGCCGAGTCGGTGGAATTCGCATCCATCCTGGGGGTGAAGTTCCTGGCCTGCATCTCTTTCATCATCCTCCTCTCATCGACGACGACAATGCAGGGGATGCTCGAAGGAGCGGGAAGGCTCGGTCTCCCGGCCGAGTTCACCCTCATCATCGGAATGATGATTCGCTATCTCTTCCTCTTCGCCAGGATGTACCTCCAGATCGGCGCGGCCCTCCAGACCAGGTGCTTCAATGCCTTCGACCGTTCCCTCCCCTATCGCTACCGCATGAAGATGCTCGCCTACACCATCGGGACAGTCTTTCTCCGCTCTTTCGAGCAGGGGGAGCGGACCTATACAAGCATGCTCTGCCGGGGGTACGGACGGGACTCACACCTCTTCATCACAAAAAAGCCGCTCAAAATTGGTGAGTGGGCCTTCCTCGCTGCGAGTCTTGTCGTCGTCCCGGCCATCGCACTCCTTGGCTGGTTCCTCTGAGAGACAATTCTTTTTTTCAGGGCTCTGTTGAATCCGGCATGAGGCGGGAGCACGCCTCAAGCATACCATAAGCATATCCCAAAACTCCCTGAGGCTTGAACATCGCCTTGAACTGGAGTCTTTCCTTACAGATGTTCTGAACCCTATCCTCCATCGGGGGGCTGGCAGCCCCCCGGACCCCCGCTGATGAAGATTGACAGGGGATCGCATCCCGTCTTCACGATTATCACTTTGCCTTCCCGCCCCAATCTTCATCCCGAGGGTCCTGGGGCAGAGCCCCCGGTGCGGTAGTGTGGGAAGGCATGAATGCATGGTTGCGCAACGAAGAGGAGAGGATCCCCCCACCACATCCATTGCTCTCTTCTGGGAGGGGGAGGTCTGGAGAGTTTTGGGATGACCTCCATATGAAAATTGTTCTGAGCAGCGCTTCGGAGTGTGGGAGGATCCTTGATCCCTCTCAATCGTCGCACCCCGGCGAGGCGCGAAAAGGAAGGCGAACGATCAGAGAGACACGACATCATGGAGAGAGTTTCAAGAGAGCCAGGGGAACCATACCTTTTTTCTCGGACGGCGGTGATCCCCTTCTCATGGAAAGCAGATTCGGTAGGGGATTTGTGATCCCGATCGTCGCACTCAGCAAACATTTTGCCCTCAAACCCGAGCAGGCCTTCCTGGGGGCGGCCGACCATCTCACCGAACGGTCCTCCCCGACCAGTTCAGAGGCACCAGGGTCGAAGACCTCGTCACCCAGCTCCGCAAGCAGGTGATCTGGCACCAGCCAGGGACCGCGGACACCGATGATGCCGAGGCGGTGAGGAGAACACTGGACCGGTTGCTTGTCGAGATCGACCGTGTTCTGGGGGTCGAAGACCCGCAGATCGGGGTCTATGATTAACGAACAAGAGTACCTTAATGAGGATATACAACCTATATATGAGATTGTGAATCCACGATCTTTTGCTTCCTTTATTATATCGGAGGTCATCGATGAAAGAATCGTATGATGCCTCTCATATCACCGTACTGAAGGGGCTCGAGCCGGTGCGCGAGCGCCCCGCCATGTACATCGGGAGCACCGACACGAGGGGGTTGCACCACCTTGTCTACGAGGTGGCGGACAATGCCATCGACGAGGCGCTCGCCGGGTACTGTGACCATGTGAGGGTCGTCCTCGGCGTCGATGGTTCGTGTTCCGTCGTGGACAATGGCCGGGGTATCCCGGTCGACAGGATGGAAGGCGGTAAGAGTGCCCTTGAAGTGGTGCTCACCGTCCTCCACGCAGGCGGCAAGTTCGACAAGAGCACCTACCAGGTCTCTGGGGGTCTTCACGGTGTCGGTGTTTCGGTGGTCAATGCCCTCTCGACCAGGTTGACGGCAACCGTCTATCGAGACGGAAAGGTTCATCAGATGGAGTTTTCCCGGGGCATCGTGACCCGGCGCCTCACCAGACGGGAGGAGAGCCTCGATGAGTTGAAGACCAGGTATGTCCAGGTCTACGGCACAGAAGGCGAATGGGAAGAGATCGGGGACGACAGGGATCGCTTCCTGGATGAGTTCGGCGGCCGACTCACCGGGACGAAGATCAGTTTCCTGCCCGACCCGGCGATCTTCGAGACCGTCACCTTCGACTTCGAAGTCCTCGCCCACCGGATGCGCGAACTCGCCTTCCTCAACTCAGGGATCACCATCTCGATCCATGATGAAAGAACCGGCGAAGAAGAACGCCACTGCTATGAAGGCGGGATCAGCGAGTTCATCCGACACCTCACCGCAAGCACCGAGAAAGTCCATGAAGAAATCGTCGCCTTCGATCGGAAAGACGAAAAGAACAAACTCGAGGTGGAGGTCGCCCTCCAGTATACCGCCACCTACAAAGAGCAGATCTTCACCTTCGTCAACTCGGTGAACACCAGAGAAGGAGGCACGCACCTCGAGGGCTTCAGGAGCGCGATCACCCGCGCGATCAACACCTCGGCAAAGAAGAACAACCTCATCAAGAACGGCGGGTCGGTGCGGGGCGAGGATGTCAGGGAAGGGCTTTGTGCCGTCATCTCCCTCAAGATCGCAAACCCCCAGTTCGAGGGACAGACCAAGATGCGCCTCGGCAACTCCAACGTGCGGGGTATCGTCGACTCCCTCGCCTACGCCTCACTCACCGAATACTTCGAGGAGAACCCGAAGGTGCTCCAGGCGATCGTCAACAAGGTGCTCCTTGCCGCGCGGGCACGCGAGGCCGCCCAGAGCGCCCGCGAACTGGCACGGCGCAAGAGCACCCTGGAGAGCACCGGCCTCCCCGGCAAACTCGCCGACTGCTCGGAACGCGACCCCGCAAAGAGCGAGGTCTACATCGTGGAGGGCGACTCTGCAGGTGGCTCGGCCAAACAGGGACGTGACCGCCGGTTCCAGGCCATCCTCCCACTTCGGGGCAAGATCCTCAACGTCGAGAAGGCCTCCCCCCACAAGATCCTGAAGAACGCCGAGATCCAGGCACTCATCTCCGCGATCGGCACCGGCGTTGGGGAACACTTCGACGCCGACAGGGCACGCTACCATCATATCGTCCTGATGACCGATGCAGATGTGGACGGAGCGCACATCAGAACCCTGCTCCTCACCTTCTTCTTCAGGTACATGCCCGAACTGATCGAACGGGGCTACGTCTACATCGCTCAGCCGCCGCTGTTCAGGGTGAGCAAGGGCAAAAAAGAGCGCTACACCTACAGCGAGGAGGACATGAAAGAGACCCTCGCCGAGATGGGTGAGAAGGGCGTGAGCGTCCAGCGGTACAAGGGTCTTGGTGAGATGAACGCCAACCAGCTCTGGGAGACCACGATGGCCCCCGAGCACCGGGTGCTCAAGCAGGTGTTGATCGAGGATGCCAGTTATGCGAACGAGATCTTTGAGAGACTGATGGGCGACGACGTCGAGCCGCGGCGCGAATTTATCTGGAGACATGCACAGGAGGTAAAGAACCTTGACATCTGAGACGGCCGAGGGGCGGCGGGTGATCCCGGTCACCGTCGAGAACGAGATGAAGTCCTCGTACATCGACTACGCGATGAGCGTCATCATCGGCCGGGCCATACCTGACATCAGAGACGGCCTCAAGCCGGTCCACCGCCGCATCCTGTACGGGATGTGGGAGATGGGCAACACCCACGACAAACCCACCAAGAAGAGCGCGAGCATCGTCGGTCATGTGATGGGCAAGTACCACCCGCACGGCGACGCCGCGATCTATGACACCATGGTGAAGATGGCGCAGCCCTTCTCATATCGGTACATGCCGGTCGAGGGACAGGGCAACTTCGGGTCCATCGACGGCGACTCGGCTGCGGCGATGCGGTACACAGAGGCTCGGCTCACTCCTCTCGCCGAGGGGATGCTCGACGACATCGATAAGGAGACCGTGGACTTCACCCCCAACTTCGACGAGTCGACCAAAGAACCGACCGTCCTCCCAGGAAAGATGCCAAATCTCCTTCTCAACGGTTCATCGGGAATCGCCGTCGGGATGGCGACAAATATGCCGCCGCACAACCTCAGAGAGGTCTGCGACGCCCTCTATACCTATATTGACGACCCCGGCGTCACGGTCGATGAACTGATGCACAAGATCCCGGCCCCCGACTTCCCGGGCGGCGGGGTGATCATGGGCACGGCCGGGGTCCGGTCGGCCTATCTGACCGGACGGGGCAAGTGCGTCGTCAGGGGAGTCGCGGAGATCGAGGAAGAGGGGAAACATCCCAGGATCATCATCACCGAAATTCCCTTCCAGGTGAACAAGGCGAACCTCGTCGAGCAGATCGCAAACCTGGTCAAGGACAAGCGGATCGAGGGGATCACCGATATCCGCGACGAGTCCGACAAGGACGGGATCAGGGTCGTCATCGACCTCAGGCGCGACGCCATGCCCCAGGTGGTCCTGAACCAACTCTACAAGCACACACCCCTGGAGAGCACCTTCGGGATCAACAACCTGGCCATCGTCAATGGGCGGCCGATGGTGCTCGGTCTCCCGGCACTGCTCGGCCACTTCCTTGACCACCGCGTCGAAGTGGTCCGCCGGCGGACTGAGTTCGACCTGCGCAAGGCCCAGGAACGGGTTCATGTCCTCAACGGACTGGCCCTTGCCCTCCAGAGCATCGACGATGTGGTCGCGGCCATCAGGGCATCGAAGAGTGCCGAGGATGCCCGCGAGGCCCTGATCACCAGGTTCGGTCTCGACGAGATCCAGGCGAACGCCATCCTCCAGATGCAACTCCGCCGCCTCGCGGCCCTTGAGCAGCAGAAGGTGCTCGATGAGCGCGAGGCCCTCGGCAAGGAGATCAGACGGTTACAGGAGATCCTCTCCGACCGGACCCATATCCTTGAAGAGATCAAGAAAGAAGTTGCCGCGATCAGGGAAGAGTTCGGCGACGAGCGCCGGACGCAGATCTCGGTGGCCGAAGGCGAGATCTCCAAGGCCGATCTCATCGAGGACAAACCGGCCCTGGTCTCCCTCACCGCCACCAACTACATCAAACGTCTTCCGCTGGAGACGTATCGTCAGCAGCGCCGGGGCGGACGGGGTGTCATCGGGATGACCACCAAAGAAGACGACGTGGTCACCGATGTCTTCGTGGCCGCCACCCACGACTATCTCCTCTGCTTCACCAACCTGGGCCGGCTCTACTGGATGCGGGTCTGGGACATCCCTGAGGCGGTCCGCACCGGGAAAGGGAAGGCGATCGTCAACCTTCTCAACCTGAGCGGGGAGGAGCGGGTCACCACCATCATCCCGACGCGGGACTTTGAACCGGGGCGGTTCCTCTTCTTTGCAACAAAAGGAGGTATGGCCGTAAAGATCCCACTCGAAGAGTTCTCCAGACCACGGCCGAGTGGGATCCTCGCGATCAAACTGAAAGAGGGCGACGAACTGGTGGACGTGAAGATCACCGACGGGAAGCAGGATGTGTTCCTGACGACCCGGAAGGGTCAGAGTCTCAGGTTCAATGAGGACGAGATCAGATCCCTCCACCGCAACAGTCAGGGCGTAATCGGGATCAGACTGCGGCCAGAAGACTGTCTTGTCTCTCTTGCTCTGGTGGAGAAGGATTATCTTCTCACCGTCACCGGGAAAGGGGCCGGCAAACTGATCGTGTTCGATGAGTTCATGGGCCACCACCGCGGCACGATGGGTGCCAGAAATATCAGACCCATCTATGGAGACAAGGTCGTGGCAGCCAGGGCGGTCTCGGCAGATGACGAGATCATCCTGATGAGCACCTCGGGGATCGCGATGCGGACCAGGGTCTCCGAGATCTCGATCCAGAAACGGGACACCCGCGGGGTGCGGGTGATGAAGATGGGCGAGGGCGATCAGCTTGTCGGATTCGCCATCGTCCAGATCGAGGAAGAGAACTGAGAGGTCGATCTTCGGGAGCCAGGCCATACAGGGTCGGCTCCCTCCTTTTTTTTGTTGCTTATCGTCACCGGCGGAGGTTCGACCGGTCGAAGAGATGCGAAAACACTCCCCGGATACTCTGCTCTGCCATACTCCACCAATCCCCATCGCGGGGGATGGGGTGCAGTACAGATCCGTGAGTCTGTACACTGTACCGTCTCCCGTCTGGGGGAGACCCCCGACCTCTCCACACCACAAAGATAGACAGGGGACGGGAACACCCCCTGAACGATCACTCCACGCCGATCAGACAGGCCGCCCCACAGAAGAACAAGAAATTTCACCCTGATCTCTCTCGCCGGGGGAGATCCCCCGGACCCCCTCCGGCAGAGGTATGCTTTTCTATCAGGCGACCGATGCTCACACATGGTGCATCAGGAACGGATCACGGTGACCACCAGGGGCGAAGGCGACATCGTCGACCTCACTCCGGCGGTGCACCGATGTGTGGAGGCAAGCGGGACGGAGAGCGGGGTCTGCACCCTCTTTGTCGTCGGTTCGACGGCGGCGATCTCGACGATCGAGTACGAGGATGGGGTGCTCGACGACCTGAGGGGCGCCCTCGAGCGGGTCGCTCCTTCAGATATCATCTATGCTCACGACCAGCGGTGGGGCGACGGGAACGGACGATCACATGTGCGTGCCTCGTTCGTCGGTCCTTCGCTCACCCTGCCGGTGGAGAACGGGTCGCCGGTGCTCGGCACCTGGCAACAGGTCGTCCTCCTTGAACTTGATATCAGGCAGCGCCGTGAAAGAACGGTTGTCTGTACGGTGCTGCCTTAAAAAATGGATCTCAGATTAAGCACGGAAAAATATTTTCCGTGAAATCCTGTTCAGTCAAGCGGAACCGTTTCAAGCTGTGAGACCAGTTCCCAGATCCGGGTGCGGGCGTGAACCGGCATGTTCGGATCATTCGAAACCTCATCGATGGTCGAGATGGCCTCAGCCGCACGCAGACCAATGCTCTTTTGATCGTTCATGAGAAGAGACTTGGTTTCATCAGCAACCCTGCGGATGTTACGAGGGATAGTGTTGTCTTCAGAAATATGCTGAAGCATCTGAATACACACATTTATTGTTTCCTCTGGAGTGGCCATTGACAATCACCCTTTATTACTATATACCCCAGGTTCTTATATACATTGATTTATCAGACCACCGGTGGCAGAGATGACAGAGAGAAAACCAGAGGATATCATGGCGGAATACCTCCTGAAAGGAGGCAAAATGCTCGCTAAAGAGTGCAAGGCCTGCGGATCTCCGATGTTCGAGTACAAAGGCGAGACACTCTGCGTCGTCTGCGCAGAGAGGACGGTACGGCAGGAGCGCGAGCCGCCCGCACCGATGCCCGCCGCACCTGCCGCACCACCCGCCAGGGCAGGCACCGCCGAGGCCGGGATCGAAGCGGCGGTCACCGCCCTCTGCACGCGGGTCGAAGGAGAGAACGACGAGCGCCGGTGCCTCACCCTGATGCAGGCGGTGCTTGCCGGCGCTGAAGCCCTCAAGATCCTCCGTCACTCATAAGGCCGACTGGATACATCCCTGATCCCTTCGGCCCTCTTCTTCCCGATCCCTTTCACCTGGCTCAGGTCGTCGACCCCGGCGTCGATGACCGCCTGCACCGAACCGAAGTGTTCGAGGAGGGCGCGCGCGTGTTTCAGCCCGACCTCAGGGAAAGACGCGACCACATATTCCTGCTCTTCTTTTGCGGTCCGGTACGATTTTTTCGGCTGGACCGACCGTTCGGTCCGCTCGCTCCCCTCTCTTCTGGCGATGACAGCGAGCATCTCCGCAGTCTCGTCGGCGTCTCTGGTGAAGAGGACCGAGATGCCGAGGTCGATGGTGATCGCGGCGAGCGCCCCTCTGATGGCGTTGGGGTGGATGTCTCTTGCCGCATAGAGATCACCCTCCCCCTCGACGATCAGGACCGGGCGGGTGGCCGCCGATGCCAGGGCCCGCACCTGCCCCAGGAGGTCACGCTCGACAAGAGTGTCGGCAAAGTCCCGGACGGTCTTACGCTCCACCAGGACACGGTCGCCGACGGCATAGTCCCCGACCTCAAGGCGGGTGAGCGTCACCCGGAGCCCCAGGTCGGAGAGCACCTCGGCGACCCTCGACGAGGTCTCGCGGTCGTCGACGGTGATCGCCGGTCCCTCCTGTTCCGCAGCGGGGGCGGGGGCGGCGGCAAAGGCGCCGATGCTCGTCTGCCCGGCAACCGACAACCTGGGCGAGACCTGACCGCCGTTGTTCCCGAGTTTTTTGATCCCCTTGAGCATCTGGCGCTCGCGGTTGAGACTCACGTACTTGTAGACCTCGTCCGAGGTGCCCTTTGTGGTGAGCACGACAATCCGGCCCGCCTCATTCCGGCCGGTCCGTCCCTTTCTCTGGATGCTCCGGATCTCTGAAGGGACAGCCTCATAGAAGACGACCAGGTCGGTGGACGGGACGTCCAGGCCCTCCTCCCCGACCGAGGTGGCGACGATCGCCGGGAACTCGCCCTCCCGGAAACGTCTCAACACCTCGATCTGCTGCTTCTGGGTGAGCCCCTTCTCCGCGTCTCTGGTCGCCTGCCCGACAAAGCGCTCGGCATGGACCCCGGCCGCTTTCAGGGCCTCGACCAGATGGCCGACCGTGTCCCTGAAACTGGCAAAGATGATGGTCCGGCTTTCGGGATGCTCGCGCACCTCTTCGAGGACGAGATCGATGGTCAGCCCGACCTTGGGGTGGAGTTCGGTCTCCCACCCGGCGGCGCGAGCGCAGAGCCGCCGGAAGACCGGGTCTCCAGCAAGCCGCTTGCTCGCCTTCGTCCCCGAACCCGACCGCCCCTCGGAGAAGAGTTTCTCCAGGTAGGTCCGCAGGGCCGTACTCCCCTGCGACTCGGCGAGGGAGACGGCGTGTCTCACCTTCATGATCTCGGCGTACACCGAAGCCGCCATAAACCCCGCGGGGTCGTGCTGCGCGATCCTCGCCTGGACCTGGGCGTTGAGAGCATTGAGCGCCTTCATCGAGAGTTTCTCGCGTGCAGGCACCCTGAACCCCGCCTCCCCCAGGGCGTTGAGGCGCGAGTCCAGGAGACGGTTGAGGTCGCCGACGGCCTCCGCGAGTTCGTCGGGAAGGTCGACCGAGAGATAGTCCACGTCGCGCTCGTGGATGTACGGGCGGACATCGTCATCATGCTCGGTCCGCGCCTCCACCTGCACGACGCCGAGGTTTGCCATCACTTCCTCCACCTTCCCGTGGTCCCCGCCCGGCGAGGCGGTCATCGCAAGGAGAAGAGGTTTCCCGGCTGTCGTCAGGTACCGGCGCGTCAGAAAGACATACGCGTAGTTTCCGACCGCCCGGTGACACTCGTCCACCACCAGGAGGGTGACCTCCCCCAGGTCGTAGCGTCCGGCGATGAGATCGTTTTTCACCACCTGCGGGGTGGCAAAGACCGCCTGCGCACATTCCCAGATCGCCTTCCGTTCATCGGGTGCGGTATCCCCGGTAAAGAGAGCACAGGCTCCCTCAGGGAGGTTGAGCCGTTCGGAGAAGAAACGGAGGTGCTGCTCGACGAGCGGTTTGGTCGGGGCGAGCACCAGGAGCCTGCCCCCTTCCTGATACAGCCTGGAAGCCGCGGTGATCAGGGCGACGGCGGTCTTGCCAAGTCCCGTGGGCAGGACCACCATCGTGCTGGCGTCGAGGGCCTGGAGGGCGATGGCGAGTTGGTATCGCCGCTCTTCCAGACACTCGGGCCTGATGAGGGGGTGGCTGATGTACTTCATTCTTTCTTCAAGTCGGCGAAGATGGTGCGGCCCCTGATCAGAGAGAGCAGGGTTGGAACCAGATCCTCGGTCCTGACCCGCACCTGTTCCATGGAGTCGCGGTCACGGAGGGTGACCGTGCCCGCGTCCTTTGTCTCGGTATCGACGGTCACCGCAAAGGGCGTCCCGACCTCGTCCTGGCGGCGGTATCGGCGGCCGATCGCGCCGTTGTCGTCGTAGTCGGCGAGAACACCGGCGTCCTGGAGGTCGGCGGTGATCTCTCGTGCAATGACGTCGAGGCCGTCCTTGTTCACCAGCGGGAAGACCGCCACCTGGACCGGGGCGATGCAGGGGGCGAGGCGGAGCACCTTGCGCACCTCGCCGTCGATCTCTTCCTCGTCATAGGCATGTTCGAGGACCGAGTAGATCATCCGGTCAATCCCGTACGAGGGTTCGATGACATGGGGCATCACCTCGGCGCCCCGCACCTCGACCTCCTCCTCGCTGACCGTGTAGAGGTCGCCGGGCACAAAGATCGTCTCGCCGTCGACGACCACCTCGGCACCGTCAGGACCGGGCATCGCCTCGGCCAGGGCGGCGGCGATCTTCGCGGCCTTGCCGCGATACTTGGGGCCGAGCACACCCATGTTGGAGACGATCCGCTTTCTCGTCTCCCTGCGCGCCTCAGCGAAAGGCACAAAGACGGTCATGGAGTCACCGCTCTCGGCCGCATGGGCCCTGAGGTCGTAGTCGGTGCGGTCGGCGATCCCGACGATCTCGACCCAGCCGAAACGCCCGGAGTACACCTCGGCGTCCCAGCAGTCGATGGCATAATGCGCCCGCTCGTCAGGGAGGTGCTGCCTGAAGCGTGTCCGCTTCGGGTCGACCCCGATGGCGACCATGAGTTCGTGGGTGAGGGCGAGATAGTAGGCGATATACTCGTTGGCAATGATCCCCTCATCCACCGCCTGGCGCATCGTCTTTGTGATCGCCTCGGTATTGTTCTGCTGCTGCTCGATCCCCCAGAGGTCGACGGGGTAGTCGGCGTAGCGCGAGAAGGCCGGATGAGTCTTCTCCTGGGGGTTGACGAAGATCTCGGCCTCGGCCTGGGTGAACTCGCGCAGGCGAATCATACCCTGGCGCGGGGAGATCTCGTTCCGGTACGACTTGCCGATCTGGACGGCGCCGAAGGGGAGTTTCTGCCGGTAGAAGCGCGAGAGCCTGGAGAAGTCGGTGAAGATCCCCTGAGCGGTCTCAGGTCTGAGGTAGCCCTTCCGCTGCGAACCAGGGCCGATGGTTGTCTGGAACATCAGGTTGAAGTCGAAGACCTCGGTCTGTCCGAAGGTCTCGCCGCAGGAGGGACACGCGGCGTCGGTGATGGCGGCCGCCAGTTCTTCTCTTGAGAGGACCGCGCCGTTTTCGATCCCGCACGCCTCGGCAAGGTGGTCTGCCCTGAAATATTCGTTGCAGTGGGGGCACTGGCACATCTTGTCGGCAAATCCCTTCACATGTCCAGAGGCGAGATATATTGACTCGGTCCCGACGGTCGGGCACTCAATTTCATAGTAACCCTCTCTGATGACGTAATAACGTCTCCAGATATTTTCGATCCGCCGCTTCATCATGGCACCGAGGGGGCCATAATCGATGAAGCCTGCAACAGCGCCATAGAGCTCTGCCGAGGGCCAGACAAAGCCGCGCCGCTTTGCGAGTTCTATGACTTTATCGTAGATGTCACTCACTGCGATCAGTCCTGGTGTATTATTTTGGCCATGGGATTATATAGTCCCACTTTCCCTGCCACAGATGGGGCGGCGTGCAGAGGGAGAGGGGCGGCATGCATGGGATCGTTGTCGCAGAACCGCGCAGAGGACCACGCCCAACCCGACGCGCTCACAAGACATTTACAGGGGAAAAGTCCGGATCTCACCTCATCGGATGTCGGAATGATCCTGCGCACACCAGTGGAAAAATCTGAAAATATATGGCAATATAATAAGAGTATCTTTTTTTAAGCAGTGCCCTTTTTACCCCATACATCTAAAATATTCCAATATCTCCGATTGAATCCCTCTGGTCCTGCCGGGGATTAATTAAAAATTTTTAAATATGATCAGACGTATTCTATTTCAGACCTAGTGTGGTATTGCCATGCCAGCAGAAAAGAGAAAAAAGGAACTCCTTGCACTCTTCCAGGACCTCACCAGCAAGACGGAGATCGTCGAGCCGATGAAAAAGATCCATGGGAGTCTCAGGGACCGTGATGCGGTGGGGCGTGAGATCGCTCTCATCATGCGCGAGATCCTTGACCGGGGTTTCTTCCAGACCAAGCTCTCCCCCCGCCAGCTGGCGACGCTCGTCATTGCCTTCAACGAAGACAAGAATGACACCGAGATCGCCCGCGAGCTTGGAAACGAAAAACTGGCGAAGACTGTTGCCAGGGCACGGGTCAGGATCAAACTCTTCCGTGAGTCTGACTTTGACATGCCCTTCGAGCGTACGCTCCTCACCGATCTGGTCGATTCAGGGAAGACGATGAACGACATTTCCCAGATTCTGGGGATCAGTTCCTCGTCCCTGCGCGAGTACCGGCATGTGATCGCCATGGACGAGGACGCAACTCTCGATCCCTACCTGGAAAGGATCAAAGACGTGATTGAGGACCGCGACCTTTCAGAGCAGATGACCAGTGGTGTCGCTAACGACGGGCTTTCCGAGGCGATCGACGCGACTGAAGCCGAGATGGTCGACGTAACGTAACGACCTGCCAGGCGGCCCTTCAGTACCACCTTTTTTACTCCAGGACACAGATCTGCGTGTATGAAGATCCAGTGGCTTGGACATGCATGTTTTCTGCTTGAAGGGAGCAGGACCATTCTGATCGATCCGTTCGTTCCTTCAGGCGAGATCCCGACCGACCCGGATATCGTGGCCGTCACCCATGGCCACGGCGATCATCTCGGGGCGGCGGCGAGTGTCGGAAAACTGACGGTAGCGGTGAACGAGATCGCAAAGTACCTCGCTGCACAGGGCATCCCGACCGAAGAGATCAATATCGGGGGGACAGTCGAGGTGGACGGCGTCTCGTTCACGATGACGCCGGCGCTCCACTCTTCATGGCTTGAGGAGGCGGGCAACGGGTATTATGGCGGTGTTGCAGCGGGGTTCGTCATCAGGATGGACGGCGTCACCGTCTACCACGCAGGCGACACCGGCCTCTTCTCAGACATGAAGTTGATCCGGGAACTCTACCGCCCCGACGTCGCCCTCCTCCCGGTCGGCGGGCGGTACACGATGGGGCCCAGGGAGGCGATGATGGCGGCCGAGTTCGTGGGGGCGAAGATTGTCATCCCGATGCACTACAACACCTGGCCGCCGATTGCCCAGGATCTTTCAGGCTTCAAGACGGCGATCGAACGGACGACCGACATGAACGTGGTGCTTCTTGCGCCTGGCGAGAGTCTTGAGATGTAAAATAGGGCTCTGTTGAATCAGGCATGAACCCCTGGCTCAAGCATACGGGATGAAAATTTCTCGTTGCAGTTCTCCTGAGTGCGGAGGGATACTTGATTCTTCTCCTTGCAACAGGGCACCTGAAGGATACGGTTCCATCGCCGCCCCCGGCCATCTTCACTATGGGGGTCCGGGATTGCGATTGGGCCGGGAAGGCGGAGGGGAGAACATGAAGAGGGTGGTGTCGTTCCCTCTGTTCTCTTCACGCGAGGAGAGAGATCTCGTTCAAGTGCATTCTCCTGGCGACCTTTTGTTCTTGACTCGCCACCAGTCGAACGTCAGCCCGGTTGTCTGGAAAAAAAGGTGCCGGATCGTTCAGGCCGTCTCGACCTTCGAGGCCTCTCCGAGCCCGAGTTCTTCGACGGCAATATCGCGCATCCTGAACTTCTGGATCTTGCCGGTGACCGACATCGGAAAGTCTTCGACGAACTTGAAGTATTTCGGAATCTTGAAGCGGGCGATCTGGCCGGTGCAGAAGTCGACGATCTCCCCGGGTGTGATGCTCTGTCCCTCCCGCGGCTTCACCCAGGCCATCAGTTCCTCGCCGTACCTCACGTCAGGCACCCCGATCACATAGGCGTCGGCGATCTTGGGGTGGTGGTGGAGGAACTCCTCGATCTCTCTGGGATAGATGTTCTCGCCGCCCCTGATCACCATCTCCTTGAGCCTGCCCGACATCCTCACATAGTCCTCCCCGTCCATCACCCCGAGGTCGCTGGTATGGAGCCAGCCATTGTGGTCCAGGGTGGCGTGACTGGCCGAGGGGTTGTTGTAGTAGCACTTCATCGCCATATACCCCCTCGCGCAGATCTCACCGATCTCGCCGCGCGGCACGATCCGTTTTGTCGCCGGGTCGATGATCTTGATCTCGGTGTGCGGGAAGGGCCGGCCTACCGTCGTCACCCGTTTCTCCAGGGGATCGTCGACGGTGGTCATCGTGACACCCGGCGAGAGTTCGGTCTGCCCGTAGACGATGACGATGTCTCTCATGTTCATGAGCGTGTTGACCTGTTTCATCACCTCGATCGGACAGGGCGAACCGGCCATGATCCCGGTGCGCAGGGTGGAATAGTCGTATTTCGAGAACTCATGGTGCGAAAGTTCGGCGATGAACATCGTGGGCACGCCGTGGAGGGCGGTGCACCGTTCGTTCTGAACCGCCTGCAACACCGCCTCCGCGTTGAAGACCGGCGAAGGGATAACCATCGTCGAGCCATGGGTGACGCAGGCCATGTTCGAGAGCACCATCCCGAAGCAGTGGTAGAAGGGTACCGGGATGCAGAGACGGTCCTTCTCGGTGAAACCCATCCCCTCGCCGATGATGAACCCGTTGTTCATCACGCCGTGATGGGTGAGCACCACGCCCTTGGGAAACCCGGTCGTCCCGCTCGTATACTGGATGTTGATGGCGTCGTCGAAGTTGAGCATCTCCTCGCGCTCTTCCAGTTCGTCGGGACTGATCGCCTCTCCCCGCTTGATCATCTCGTCCCAGGTGAACATGCCGTTGTACGGGATGTCGCCCATGAAGACGATGTTTTTCAGGAACGGGAACTTCTCTGTCGAGACCCTGCCGGGCCGCGCCTCGATCGCCTCGGGGCAGGCCTCGTAGACCATGCCGACATAGTCGGAGGTCTTGAACCGTCCCTGCACGATAAGGGTCGAGACTTCGGCCTGCTTGAGGGCGTACTCCAGTTCAAAGACCCGGTACGCCGGGTTGATGTTGACCAGGATGGCCCCGATCTTCGCAGTCGCAAACTGGGTGAGGGTCCACTCGGCGTAGTTCATCGCCCAGATAGCAACCCGGTCGCCGCGCTCGACGCCGAGCGCCATAAGGCCACGTGCAAGAGAGTCTACCTGGAGAAGGAACTCCCGGTACGTCCAGCGGATGTTCTGGTGCACAGATACCAGGGCCTCGTTCTCCGGGTATTGTGCGGCTATACGGTTGAGCATGGCGCCGATGGTCTCGCCCATCAGCGACAACTCTGAATGTCCGCATGCATAGCTGCCCGTGACCATAGGTTTTCGTACATACTGGTGCGAGAAGATCTTATATCATTAGTGTTCGCCGAACACAATTATTAAGTCAGAAGAAGGCGCATATGAATAATACATTCGGGGTCGTGGCCTAGTCCGGAATGGCGACGGGCTCCAGCGGTCTTTGCGTGTGATGAACAATGGGTCTACTGATCTGATGATGACCCGTTGGAGCGCTGATGCATGTCTCGCTCCCCGCGCATGTCGGAGAGACCCGTCGATCGTGAGTTCAAATCTCACCGACCCCACGTTTTCTGACTCATTCCGGTGATTTCATCTCTTTCTGCTGCGATTATACCATCAACTCATGCAAGGAGAAGGATCCCTCTTTCTACGATATGAGCCAGTATCCATAGTATTAACGACAGCACATCCATCTGGAGGCTGCGAGTGGTCGACGTGCGGTCCGGGACGATCGTGACAGAGGCTTCCTTTCATCGTCTTCTGGATCCCGGGGTTTCAGAACTCTCTCACTCCCGGACAGTTCTCCAATTTTCCTGCCCCCCGTCACTTTATGTATAAGCGCGTGCCATCTATATGCAGCATTAATTGAAGGGATTTCTATGTATCTGATAGGTGAAGCTCTCGTTGGAACTGGCGCGGAACTCGCGCACATCGACCTTGTCATGGGGGATAAGAACGGACCGGTAGGGATGGCCTTTGCAAACGGTATGTCGCAGCTCTCTGCAGGCCACACTCCGCTCCTTGCAGTGGTACGTCCGAACCTTCTCACCAAACCGGCCACCCTCATCATCCCGAAGGTGACCCTGAAGAAGGGCGAGCAGGTGAATGAGATCTTCGGCCCGGCCCAGGCCGCCGTCGCAAAGGCCGTCGCCGACTCGGTTGAGGAAGGAGTCTTTGAGGGGATTGACCTTGACGAGACGGTCATCCTCGCAAGCGTCTTCATCGCACCCGACGCGGAGGACTACAGCAAGATTTACCGGTACAACTATGGCGCCACCAAACTTGCCATCACTCGTGCCATCCAGAAGTTCCCTGACACCGAGACCCTCCTCTACGAGAAGGACCGGTCCACCCACGCTGTCATGGGCTTCAAGGTCCAGCGTCTCTGGAACCCGCCGTACCTCCAGGTCGCCATGGACCTCGTGGACATGGCAAAGGTCGAGGCCGTGCTCACTGCGGTCCCGAAGAACGACCATGTCCTCTTCGAGGCCGGCACCCCGCTGATCAAGCAGTTCGGGCTGAATGTCCTCTCCGAGATCAGGAAGATCCGGCCGGACGCCTTCATCATCGCCGACCTCAAGACCCTCGACACCGGCAACCTGGAGGCCCGGATGGCCTCTGACGCCGGTGCCGACGCCGTCGTCATCTCCGGTCTCGCCCCGACCGCCACCATCGAGAAGGCGATCGAAGAGACGAAGAAGACCGGCATCTACTCGGTCATCGACATGCTCAATGTCAAGGATCCGGTCGCACTGATCAGGGAACTGAAGGTCAAGCCGGACATCGTCGAACTCCACCGCGCCATCGACGCCGAGGGCGACGAATATTCCTGGGGCAACATCCCGGCGATCAAGGAGGCCGCAGGCGGCAAACTCCTCGTCGCCACCGCAGGCGGGGTCAGGCAGCACGTCGTGCAGAAGGCCCTCGACTCTGGCGCCGACATCCTGGTCGTCGGCCGTGCGATCACCGCGAGCAAGGATATCGGTCATGCCGCCGACGAGTTCCTCGAGCGGATGGACAACCCGGAGATCGATCAGTTCCGGATTATGACCGATTTCTAAATCTCTTTTTTTTGCTCCTGATCCAGCATGCTCTCTGTCGGAGGGCGACCATTGTATCTCCGTACCGAAGCCCGGTCGCGTGCGGGGGTCGGGGAGACGGCAGAGCGGCAGATCAGATGAGATGATCGCATCATCAGTCGACCGGTGCCTGACCTCGCCGCCGGATGCCGGTTCGGAGGGTTATTTTTTCCAATACCAAGAGACAATTGAGATGATCAAAGGGAGAGACATGAGCGAAAAGATCTATTACTTCGACCACGCCGCAACGACCCCGACCCATCCTGAGGTCGTCGCCGCGATGCTCCCGTATTTCACCGAACACTTCGGCAACCCCTCTTCCCTGTACGGCCTTGCCGATGAGTCGCGCGAGGCGGTGACCCATGCCCGCGGGCAGGTCGCCGACGCCCTCGGCGCCTCGCCCGGCGAGATCTTCTTCACCGCCGGCGGGACCGAGTCGGACAACTGGGCGCTGAAGGGCGTTGCCCTGGCGAACCGGGAGAAGGGCGACCACATCATCACCACCGCCATCGAGCACCACGCCATCCTCCACACCTGCGAGTTCCTGGAGAGGCAGGGTTTCTCGGTCACTTACCTGCCGGTCGACCGGTACGGTATGGTCGACCCGGCCGCGGTCGAGGAGGCGATCACCGACCGGACCATCCTTGTCTCGGTGATGACCGCCAACAACGAGGTCGGCACCATCCAGCCCATCGCCGAGATCGGCGCCGTCGCCCACAAACACGGCGTCCTCTTCCACACCGACGCCGTCCAGGCCGTCGGGAACGTGCCGATCGACGTCGATGCGATGCAGATTGATCTCCTCTCCCTCTCGGGCCACAAGTTCTACGGACCCAAGGGGACGGGAGCGCTGTACATCAGGGACGGCGTCGCCATCGAGACCTTCGTCCACGGCGGCGGGCAGGAGAAGGGCCGGCGCGCCGGCACCGAAAACCTTCCCGGCCTCGTCGGCCTGGGTGCGGCCATCAAGCGGGCGTGCGACGACATCCACGGTCACACGGCGCGGGTGGCGCAACTGCGCGACCGCTTCCTCGACGAGATCCTGGAGAGTGTGCCCGAAGTCACCCTCAACGGCCACCCGACCGAGCGCCTCCCCGGCAACATCAACATCTCGTTTGCCGGGATCGACGGCGAGGCCCTCCTCACCCTCCTCGGCATGCAGGGCGTCTGCGCCTCCACCGGAAGTGCCTGCTCCTCCGGCGAGGAAACGCCCTCCCACGTCCTCACCGCCATGGGCGTTCCCCCCTCCCTCGCCCGCGCCTCGCTCCGCCTCAGCCTGGGCGACCTGACCACCGAAGCAGATGTCGACTTCCTTCTCGACACTCTTCCCGACGCCGTCGCCCGCCTGCGCAGACTCTCACGTGGGCATGCCTGAGAGCGAAGGGTTTTGTGAATACCATACCAAGAGGTGATCAGATGCAGTTCACAGAGACCGTCATGGACCACTTCACCAACCCGCGCAATGTCGGGGTGCTGGAGGACGCGGATGCCTTCGTCGAGGTGGGGAGTTCAGAGTGTGGGGACACCACCGCCCTGTACCTCAAGATCGAGGAGGGCCGGATCGTGGACGTCAGGTTCAGAACCCTGGGGTGCGCCGCGGCCATCGCCTCCTCCAGCATGGCCACCGAGATGATCAAGGGCAAGAGCCTGGAAGAGGCCTGGGCGCTCACCAACCGCGAGGTCGCCGACGCCCTCGGCGGCCTCCCCGAGCCGAAGATGCACTGCTCGGTCCTGGCCGAAGATGCGATCAGAGAGGCGATCAACTCGTACCGGGAAAAACAGGGGCTTGAACCCTGGTGAATCTCTTTTTTTAGCCATTTAGAAAAACTCGATCACTCTCCCGCACCATGGCAGCGAGGGAGAGCACAAGCCCTCACCACCCCCCGTGAAGAGCGTGATCCGCGTCCCCGGGGTCAGACATTTAGGGGTTGACACGACACTCGCGTCAAAGAGATCACTTATATGTACTGCATCCGGTAATGACTCCTGACCCTTGCGGGCGGACAGCCTGATGGGGGCATGGAGAAAGAGCATTATGGTCGGGATCACAAACAGCGCGATCGACCCCAGTACACCGATGAAAACGTCGAGCGCCGCCCTGGCAGGTTCGGTCGTCACGTATGTCGGTCGGGTGCGGGCTGAGGAGGGCGCCAGCGGGCTTTCGATCGAGGCGAATGTTGAGCAGGCAACGAAGAGCCTGAAATCGATCCGGGACGATGCAGTCAGGCGTTTCGGCCTGAGTTGCGCACATGTCGTCCACCGCGTCGGGGAGGTCAGCGTCGGGGACGTGGTTCTTCTGGTGGCCGCAGGGGCACCTGAGAGAAACGTGGCCTTCGAGGCATGCGAGTACATCGTCAATGCCGTCAAGGAAGAGAAAATCGTCAGGAAACAGCCCCTGCTCGCAGCCTGAGATCGACAACAGGGCTAACCGGTCCACTCCAAACTACTTTTTTTTCCTTGCATGGGACAGGAGAGAGAACCTTAAACCTGGTGCCACACTACCCGGACGCATGTCCTACACCCTCAGCCTCATCCCGGTCGAAGAGAAGGAGAAACTGGTCGAGAGGTACGCCGATGAGATCAAATACGAGGTGAAGTCGGAGATCTTCGGGTGCTGCATCAAACTCCTCACCGACGATAAAGAGACGAAGGAGCGGTGGGAGGAGAACTTCTATTTCATCTCCCAGAACATCCGCTCTCACGGCCGTCTCTACCATCTCAGGGATCCCATGGCCCCTGAAGACACCCTGCTCTACGACCCGCAGTCCAGGACCGCCTTTCTTATCAATGTCGCCTATTACGGTCTGGTCAAGTCCCTCGCCCTCTCGGTCGCGGGAGATGTTCTGGAGGAGGAGCACGGAACCCACTCGGTCCATGGTGCATGCATTGATGCCGAAGGCTGGGGTACCGCGATTCTCGGCGAGTCGGGGGCGGGCAAGACCACCCAGACATACGGCCTCCTCCTGGACTCGCGGGTGCGGGTGGTCTCAGACGACTGGTTCTTTGCCAGGGTCTACGGGAACGATGTATTCGCCTATGGTTCAGAGAAGAATTTCTATATCAGGGCCGACCTGTCCGGGGCATGGCCGGAGTTCGAGGAACTGATCGGCCGGGCCGACCTCGACGCCGAGGAGCGGGGGGTGGTCGACCTCAGGTCTGTGGTCGGGAAGGGCCGGGTGCTGCCGATGACCACGCTGAGGACGGCGGTCTTTCTCAGACGACATGAAGGAGGGCCGGTCCGGTGCGTCCCCCTCGATCCTGAGGAAGCCCTCGAAGTTGCATCGGCCTCCGGGTACTTCAACCCTCATCTCCTGGTCAGGACTCCCTTCAGGGAGGAGATACGCCGTCGCTTCTTCGCCTCGCTCCTCGGGGCGACCAGGGTCTTCGAGGTCACGGCCGGGCCGACGCCCGCCGAGACGCAGGAGGTGTTGCGAGAGATTGTTCTGGGGTGGAGGGGGGAGTGAGGGATCCTTGCTCTCTTTCCTCGTGACATTCTCTCTCATCACGACATGGCACGGGCGGGAACGCCGCTCAATCGCTCCCCCCGGTGCGAAAGAGCACGTTCGCATTCATCATTCTTTTTTCAGGGCAGCCCTTCTGAACGATCACCTTTCCACACGCTCGCACCGGGTGCGCTGCCCCCGACGCGTATGGTATGGGAAGACGTGATGATCCGACGTGCCCCCCTCAATCACAGAATCTTCACCGCCATCTCGCGCCGGGGGGAGACCTCCCGGAGACCTGTGATGAGAAATTTTCATCGCGTATGCTTGAGCCAGGGGGTCAGCCCGATTCTACACGGCCTCACCGTCAGGCAACTGCAGGGCGACCTGAACCGTGGCATCCCGGACAGGTGTCCGGCGGTCAGTCTCATCGACGCCGCGGTGGCTGAAAAGCCGTACAAGATCGAGATGAAACGCCGGGAATATTATTTCTCATTCGATTACCGGACCTATCGCGAGTGGGCGGCGAAGGGGGACGTCTGGCTTGACGACGATCCCGACTCTTTCACCCTCGCGCCCGGTTTCCACTTGCGGGGTGAAAACCAGACGGCCGCAGAGGAAAGCCGATCCTGACCCGGATCTGCGTACAGAGTACATAGAGAGAAGTGTGTACAGGTACCCCCAATAATTTTCACACATTTCAGAGAACACCCGGCACCCCTGATCGGTGGCCGGGCATCTCCGGCTGTGTTCTCAGGACGGGTGCGAATGTGGAAACGATGGGGGAGAGTCAGGCATTCGGGCCGCCGTTTTCGGATCGACCGGCACAGGTGACGGCGCTCGGGGTGCCTAAACAGAAGCACAAGAGTGAAAACCATTGCAAAGGTGTAAATTTCGATCCCGAGAAACGATGAAAAAAAGCGTGTTGTAGAATTTTACATGAGACGAGGGGTACGCCTCAAGCATAAGGGATGAAAATTACTCGTCGCTCGATCTCCGGGTGTTGAAATGGTTTCGATCCATCTTTTCAGGACATAGGATCAGTGGAGGCCCTGTTCAATCGCCGCCCCTCGGCTATCCTCATACGTGGGGGGGCCCGGGGGGTCTCCCCCCGACGGATCTCTCCACGGTCCTTATTCGGACACCGATGCACGGTGTCGCTCAAGCAGTCCGGCGATCGCCTGCCGTGCGCCGTCCAGCACCTCGGCCTCGCCGGGGACGACGCGGTCCTGCATCAGGACGCGGCCGTCGCAGAGCACGGTGGTGACCGCGCCGCCGTTGCAGGCATAGACCGCATTGGAGGTCGGGTTGTACAGCGGAGTGTTGCAGGCGGCCCGGCGATCGAGGAGAACCAGGTCGGCCGGGGCACCGACTTCAAGTTGTCCGCCCTCGAAGCCGAGTGCCGCGGCGCCGTTTGCGGTCGCCATCTGGAGGGCCTCGCCTGCCGGGAGGATAGTTGGTGAGTGCCAGAAGAATTTCTGGAGAAGGGCGGCGAACTTCATCTCCTCGAACATATCGAGATTGTTGTTGGAGGAACATCCGTCGGTCCCGAGACAGAGTCCGGCACCCCGTTCCTTCAGCAACCCATACGGCATCGCCCGGCCCACGGCGAGTTTCATGTTACTCGCCGGGTTGTGGGAAGCGAAAACGCCGCGGTCACCCAGGAGGGCGCAGTCGTCCGAATCGAGCCAGCAGCAGTGGGCCGCGACGGTCCTCGGGGTGAGTAGCCCGCACCTGTCCAGCACCTGCGTGGGGCGCACCCCGGTCTTGGCGACACAGTCAGTCACCTCCTTCTCGGTCTCGGCCAGATGGACGTGGATGTTGATATCCTGCTGACGGGAGAACTCGGCGCACCAGGAGAGCCCCTCCTCAGAGACGGTGTACACAGAGTGAGGACCGACTGCTGCCTTGATCCTCGGGTTGTTCATCGCCTGGATTGACGAGGCCAGCGCCTTGGTCGCCTTGATCTCTTTCTCCCGCTTTTCCTCGTCGAAGAGGTCGATGAAACCGTACGAGAGCTGCGCCTTTATCCCCATCGTCTCGACGGCCCTTGCGGCGTCTTCCATGAAGAAGTACATGTCGTTAAAGCCGACCGTCCCGGACCGGATCATCTCCAGGCACGCGAGTTGCGTTCCCCAGTAGACGTCCTCTCCCGTCAGGTGCGCCTCAAGCGGCCAGATCTTCTCTGAGAGCCACTCCTGGAGAATCATGTCGTCGGCGTACCCCCGCAGCAGGGTCATCGCCGCATGGGTGTGGGTGTTGTACAGCCCCGGAATGGCAACCGCACCCCGACCGTCGATGACGACGTCGGCCTCGCCGCCGGCGTCCTCGCCGATGGCCGCAAACCGTCCGCCCTCGATTGTGATGTTCACCCGTCTGCCCTGTACCTCGACGTCCCGTACCAGGACATCCTCTCCATTGTATGTCTCTTTCATCACTTCACGCTCCCAGTGCATGCACGACCGCACCGACCAGATCCTCGGTCCGCCTCGCGTATTTTTTCGAGGTGGCGAGGATATGCTCATAGGTGAGCACCTCGTCGGAGAGGCCGTTTGCGTAGTTGTCCACCGTGCAAACCGCGGCGAACGGGATCTCAAGTTCGCGCGCAAGCGTCGCCTCGCTCGCCACCGTCATCCCGACGACATCCGCGACCTTCGCCAGGGCCCGCACCTCTGAGACCGTCTCGATCCTGGGCCCCCGCGTCTGGGCATAGGTTCCCCCGACCTCGGCGGTGGGGATGGCCCCGGAGATCTGCCTGACCAGGCCCTGGTCCAGGGCCGGCATCACATGCTCGATGGCGTGATTATGGAAGGACGGGATATCAGTGAGGCTGAGATAGTCGGTCGGGAGCACCACTGTCCCCGGCTGGATGAGGGGCTTCAGCGAACCGACCGAACCGAAGGCGACGATCTGGTCCACACCGCAGAGGGCGAGTGCCGCCATCTGGGCCCGATAGTTGATCTGGTGGGGCGGCCGGTCGGCCTGGTGCCTGAGCATCAGGGCGATTTCGCCGACATGCACGGCGGCCGGGCCGTAGGGGGTCCAGACCATCTTCTCCTCCAGTGCCGGAAGGTCACAGTACAGGAGGCTGGTGCCGCCGATTATCCCGAGCATCAGCGGCCCCTCCTCTGCTCAGCATGCGTGCCTGCCATCAGGAAAAGTTTGGTCTTCTGAGGGTTAAAAACCACGCCTTTTTAGTCTCTGCCGTCTCATATCGCAGAGTCGGGATGGATATGAGCCGATTCCATATAGTTGACGATGAGACGATCGGGCGCGGCGGGTGCACGGACATCTACTTTGCGCGCTGTGAAGAGGTGCTTGAGAAGGAAGGAAAAGACCCGGTGGTCACGGCAGAGGTGACGACAGCCGGTATGCCATATGAGTGGGGGATCTTCTGCGGGCTTGACGACGTCCTCACCCTCCTCTCCGGCCTGAAGGCGGACGTGGAGGCCATGCCTGAGGGGAGCGTCTTTCACCCGAGAGAACCGGTGCTCAGAATCACGGGGCGATACCGTGACTTCGGAGTCTTCGAGACCGCACTCCTCGGTTTCCTCTGCCATGCCTCCGGGATCGCCACCGCCGCCGCGCATATCAAACATGCGGCGGGCGAGCGGAAGATCTACTCCTTCGGGTCGAGACGCCAGCACCCGGCGATCGCACCGATGATCGAGCGCTCGGCCTGGATCGGCGGCGTGGACGGGGTCTCGAACACCACCGCTCCGGCCGGAATGCCGGTCGTCGGGACGATGCCGCACGCCTTTGTGATGTGCCATGACAACCCCGAGGAGGCATGGACGGCCTTCGACCGCTACGCCGCGCCCGAGGTGCCGCGCCTGATGCTCTGCGACACCTTCGGCGACGAGAAGGAGGAGTGTCTCAGGGCGGCCGAACTCGGGTTCACCAGGGGCGTGCGCCTGGACACTCCGCGCTCGCGCCGGGGAGATATGCGATCCATCCTGGAGGAGGTGCGCTGGGAACTCGACAGCCACGGGCATGAGGATGTCGAGATCTTCCTCTCAGGCGGGATCACGAGAGAGGACATCCTCGCCTACCGGGATCTCGTCGAGGCGTTCGGGGTCGGCGGGTCGATCGCCAACGCCCCGGTCGTCGACTTCTCCCTGGACATCGTCGAGGTGGAGGACAGGAGCGTCGCCAAGCGCGGGAAGTGGAGCGGCGTCAAGCAGGTCTACGCCCTCCCCGACGGCCGGCGAAAACTTCTCCCGATCTCCGCACCTGCTCCTGAAGAGGCCACACCGCTCCTGGTTCCGACGGTACGGGACGGGAAGATCACGACATCTGCAGAGACCGCGGAGGCGAGGGCGCGCGTCCTCGCATATCTTGCCGGGATAGCATGATCTGCATGACCTGTGGGTGTCCCGGCCCAAATCCATTTATTAGATGGCATTCAATATTGTAGGGTACCACTGGGCCGATAGATCAGGGGAAGATCGCTTCCTTGGCATGGAAGAGGCCGCGGGTTCAATTCCCGCTCGGTCCACTCGTTTTTGAAAAGAACACCATTGTGAGATTCATCGTTGAAATGAATTCTTTGCAGAATCAGGCATGAACCCCTGACTCAAGCATACGCGATTGAACATTGCTCTGAGCAGCGTTTCAAGATCTGAAAGGATACTCCTCCCTTGCGCCGGGACACCAGAGAGTATCTCGTTCAATCGCCGCCCCTCGGCTATCCTCTGTCCGTGGGGGGGCCAGGGGGCGGCCAGCCTCCCGGAGAAATAGCCATCCCGAGGATTGCCGCAGAGTCAGAAAAAGAGTCCCCTTCCCCCCATTTCCGAACACGGATTCCCACCCGCTGAATCCCATTGGGGGGGAGGAGGCTCGCGGCAAGGTCAGATACTGTTCAGCCGGTAATCGTACCGTCCGCCGGTGATACGGTTCATCACGATCTCGTTTATCCTGTCGAGGGCACTCTCGGGGAAATACCCCGAAGTGACGCTCGAACCCCCGGTCGAGGAGAGCATATACACACTTCCCCTGGAGACCCCGAAGACCCTGGCGACCGGACCCTCCGCGATCCAGACCATCTGCACCTTGTCGTAGTTCATGACAACAGTCTCGCGGTCGACGGCGCCGTTCACAAACGTGAAAAGGTCTTCACCGGCGTCAAACTCCGTGACCCTGTAGGAGACGTGCGCAGCATAGATGATCGCGAGGATCGCCAGCGCCGTACCGAGGGGCAGCACGAACGGCACGACCGCGCCGGCGATGCCGACGCTCCCGGTCAGGGCGGCTCCCTCGCGGAAGACGTAGAGTGAAGGGATGAGCATCGCCGCAGCCAGCACCAGGGATGCGAAGACCGCCCGTATCAGGAGCACACGCTTTGCGCCTTCCGGCTGCCTGTCTGGATCGCGTTCGTAGACGAACTCCGGCACCAGTTCCCGGAGAATCCTCTGCTGAGTTGCATCATCTTTGAGCAGGCAGAGAACAGGGCGCGAACTCTC
Source organism: Methanofollis aquaemaris (assembly GCF_017357525.1). Taxonomy (NCBI): domain Archaea; kingdom Methanobacteriati; phylum Methanobacteriota; class Methanomicrobia; order Methanomicrobiales; family Methanomicrobiaceae; genus Methanofollis; species Methanofollis aquaemaris. The sequence continues at coordinate 791,745 of NZ_CP036172.1, forward strand.
GCCATCCTCTGAGACCAGCCCCACCACCTCCGCCTCGATGCACGACCGCCCCAGCAGCCTGGCCGAGAGCGTGCTCTTGACGCGGACGGCGTTGATCCGTGAGACGCTGAAAGCTGTCCTGTAAGTCCTGATCAGACCATGCTGCAGGTAGATCGTGTCGCCCCGGCGGTAGACCTTGTAGTTGTAGTACCGGAGTATCAACGAGACCGACGGCATAATCTGGATCCCGACGAACATCAGGAGAGAGATCATCGCCCCTGCACCCGCCTCGACCCCAACGACCGTGGAGAGGTAAAGTTCGAAGACCGAGTAGGCCAGGAACACCGAGCCCAGTATGGTCTGGTAGGTCGAGACGCTGAAGAGACCGTGTATGATCACGTCCACCGGAGTGAACATTGCCAGGGACTCGATCGTCTCCTCCTCGTCCGGGGAGATTTCATGATCATAGAGGCGTTGCGACATCTCGGAGCGTATCCTCTCGGCCACGTCCTGCCTGAACGTCAGGACCGCTTCCGGGGCCATGGCGCTGGTCCCGGAGTTGATGTTGATCAGCACCTTCGATGTCCCGAAGAGCCGGTTCGAGATGTCCCGGTTCACGTTGACCGATGCCATCTTTGCGTAGGGGAGGGTCTTTTTCATCTGAAAGAGGGTGTCCCTCTCGACCACGACATCGGTCTCGTTGAACCGGATGGTCGTTCTCTTCCACTGCCGGTAGTAGAAGAGGAGGAGCACGACCGGAGAGAGCGCGAGGATACCAGGGAGCGCGGAGAGATCGATCCATGCACCGAGGAAGATCAGCACCACCACGATCGAAATAAACGTCCTGGCCGTGTTTTCCACGATAACGGTCGGGTGGCACCTGACTTTTTCGCCGGCCATATTCATCTCCTCTCTTCACTCGCCCCTGCGATCCGGTCCTGAAGCATCCGGCCGATCAGGGTGTTGAGCAGGTCGGCGACCTTCTCCGCCTCCTCGATCTCCAGATATTCGATGGTCGCATCCCCACCTGCGGTGGTGATGGTGACATCCCCGAGCCCGAGCATGGTGTTGATCGGCCCCCTGGAGACTTCCACCTGGTGCACCCGTTCGATCGGTACCAGGATGTGGCGTATTACGAGGATTCCGTAGCGGACGTCCACCTTGTCCGCCGTGATCTGATACCTGTACCGGGCGTAGTAGACCGGCGGGGCCGCCACGATGTAGACCAGGACGATCGCCAGGACCGCCAGTGCGGCGTATTGAACAAGATCGTAAGACGGGCCCAGGTACTCCCGCGAGAAGAATCTCAGGAGGAGATAGCCCACCAGGAGTACTGCGTATGAGATGGCATACCCGATGTACATCGAGACCATGCACTTCCGGTTCAGCCTTCTGTAGCCCTCGCCTCCTGCACCCGTCTCATGAACAGGTTCGCCCTCATCAACCGCAGGTTGCCCTCGAAACGGGCCGGGGATTGGCATAAGTAGAGTTTTTCACCCGGCGCAATTGAAGGTATGGTCGAGAGGGGGGTGCGCTCCTTCGCCCATGGGCCTCACTCCGGCCGGGAGGCGGGCATGTCATGCTCCCTCTCTCCGCCCCGGTGCCGGAGGGCGCCATTGTGGTGCACCCGAAGATGGATGATGCGCGGGACCGGGTTATCTCCCGGCTCCGGGACCGCGCGAGGGGGGGTTCGGGGAGCGGCCGGGCCCAATCTTTATTATGCGATCACGATCAACAGTATAGGGTAGCATTGGGCCGATAGATCAGGGGAAGATCGCTTCCTTGGCATGGAAGAGGCCGCGGGTTCAATTCCCGCTCGGTCCATCACTGTTTTACGACATCTTGATCATGTGCTTCCGGTTTGTGTAGAACTCCACGTACCCCCCGACGACCTGGACACTCAAAAAAGAAGAACTTGAGATCCGCCCCTACTGACCGAACCCGAAGATCGAGATACTGATACTCGGCACCAGCGGTTCTCCCTCCGGCTGAACCGCCTCGATACCGATGCCGGCCTCAGGGTCGGAGACCGCCATCCTGACATTGAGCACATCCTCAGCCCGGAGCAGAACAACCATCTGGCCGGTGATCACATCCCTGTGGCCTTCGTCCTCCTTCGTGGACTGCCAGCGGATATTGCTGTTCGGGACGTCCACCCCGTTGACCGTGAGCCAGAAGTCGGTGTACGCAGGTTCAGTCACATTCTCGGTGGCATTCAGCATGCCCACCTGCGGCGTGAAGACGATAAAGTACACGCCGTCACTACTGACCGAGATATTCTCTCCCTCCAGTGTGACCCCGAATGCGGCATCGATCTGGTCCATCACAATAGAGACCGGAGCCGTGCTGTTGGGCTGCTGGGTGATGCTGCTCGAAAACCGGGCAAAGTTGAACCCTGCCATCGGTGCAGCAGCATTTTCCGGTTCGATTATGAGCTCGGTCTCGATCTCATCCCCCAGCCCGGTGACATTCTCCGACTCATTCACCGCAGAAGCCATGCCGAAGGCACCGACACTCAGTACGGCTGCGATCACAAGAACCAACAATCTTCTCATTCTTCATCCCCCCATGAATCCCCGAAAGATACAGGATACATTCTCCTGTCCCTTCTCCGACGAGGCAGTCATCCTCCCTGCTCCCGCTATATTATTATTTCTGAGAAACGCTCATAAAACAAAGTTTCAGGCGACCCAATGAGAGACAGCGCAGGAGTTTATCGAGGGTACATCCCGGCGCGTAAACTATCCGGTCCATTCAGAGAGTGGTCCCGGCAACCTGCACCGACCGCACACACATCAAAAGGCGCGGGAAGAGTAGCCATGGCCGGCACACACATTTTTCGTGAACAAACAGCACCGATTGAAATCAGCAATATGGCATTAGAATCGGGATCGCCCCCCGGTACGCAGTACTCCCGACAACCCCCCTCATCCCGACACCCCCCGGGAGATGGAATGGTTTTTGTCCAGTGAGAACTGATAACACTTGGGTGCAATGGGTCTTAAAGAGTGGATCGTGCCGCAGGACAAGGTTTTTTTTGACTTGTTCGAAAAGCAGGCAGATACGGTTAACGAGGGTGCTATGCTCCTCCACGCCCTCGTCAATGACTATGTGGACGTCAAGAATCAGTGCCACAAGATCAAAGAGATCGAACACAAGGGCGACGAGATCGCTCACGAGGTCTACGAACAACTCAACCTCACCTTCATCACTCCTCTCGAACCAGAGGAGATCTCCAGGCTCGCCACCGCGCTTGACGACGTCCTCGATTTCATCGACGGCACGACACAGCAGATGTACGGGTACGGGGTCACCGAGACCGATGAACTGATGAAAGAACTTGCTCGGCTCATCTACCTCTCCACGCAAGAGATCCAGACGGCCGTCAGGCTGATCAGGACAATGGACGATCCCAGGGCCGTCGAGAGACACTGCATCGAGATCAACAGACTTGAAAACCTTGCCGATGCGGTGCTTGCGGACGCCATCAAGAACCTCTTCTCGACCAACGACGCAATCACGATCATCAAACTCAAGGACATCTATGAGAACCTTGAGGAGGCCACCGACAAGTGTGAAGACGTGGCAAATGTCCTCTCGGACATCGCGATCAGGCACTCGTGAGGAGCATGGAAGTCGTCATCATCCTCGGCATCGTCCTGGCGCTCCTCTTCAACTTTGTCAACGGCCTCAATGATGCCGCAAACTCGATCGCAACAGTCGTGGCCACCAAGGTGCTCTCGCCCTTCAAGGCCGTCCTCCTTGCATCACTTTTCAACCTGATCGGCCCCCTCCTCTTCACAACGGCGATCGCCCAGACGATCGGGCGCGGGATCGTCGACCCGATCCTGCTCAGTCCTCAGATCATCCTGATGGCCCTGGTCGGCGCCGTGATCTGGGTCTTTTTCTGTTCGTACTTCGGCATCCCGGTCTCAAGCAGCCACGCTCTGATCGGAGGACTCCTTGGGGCTGCGACCGCCTGCTGCGGGATCAGCGCCATTCTCTGGCCTTCAGATATGCTTGTCCTCAAACTGCTTGTGATGCTCGTCATCGGGGCCGCCGGCGGGATGGCGGTTGCGGTCTATCTTGCAACGCACTTCGACGAGACATGGGATCGGTACCTGGGATTCGGCGCCCTCTCGGGCGTTGCCGTGCTCATCCCGATCATGGTGGGCGCCGGTCTTCTCCCTCTCACAGGGATCCTTGCAGTGGTCGTCTTCATGGTCGTCTCCCCGATGCTCGGGTTCATGGTCGCTTATCTCTTTGGGATAATCATCATCAGACGCTTCGCAAGATCAGATTCACCTATTCTCGGCCACGCCTTCAAAAAACTTCAGATCGTGGCCGCGGCCTTTCAGGCGATCGGGCACGGGAGCAATGACGCGCAGAACGCCATGGGGATCATCACGGCGATGCTGGTGGCCGCCGGGTTCCTGACCGAGTTCGAGGTACCGATCTGGGTCATCCTCCTCTCATGCACCGCGATCTCGCTCGGCACCCTCCTCGGCGGGTGGCGGGTCGTGGACATGATGGCCAACAAGATCACCAAGATGCAGCCGTACCAGGGTTTCTGCGCCTCGGCTGCGGGGGGCACCGTCCTCTCGGTCGTAACCGCCTTTGGTGTCCCGGTCTCGACCACCCACGCGATGAGCGGGTCGATCATGGGTGTCGGTGCGACAAAGGGTTATTCCGCGGTAAAATGGGGGATCGTCCGGGACATCGTCGCTGCCTGGGTCATGACCGTCCCGGCCTCTGCAGCGGTGGCCTGGGGATGCTATCTGGTCTTCGCACCCCTGCTCCCCTGAACCTCTCCCTCTTCTCTGAAGTAGCGACACCAGGTTGCGAGTATGCATGCCTCGCACCTGGGCCGGCGGGCGATGCAGATTGCCCGCCCGTGCTGGACCAGGAGGGCGTTGATATCGCCCCAGACCTCCCGCGGGAAGGTCGTCATCAGGTCTCGCTCCACTTTTTCCGGATCGGTCTCGTCGGTGAGCCCGAGCAGTCTGCTGATCCGTCGCACATGGGTGTCGACGGCGATCCCCTCGTCGGTCCCGTAGGCATTGGAGAGGACGATGTTCGCGGTCTTGCGCCCGACACCGGGGAGGCGGGTCAGGCCATCGAGAGTGCGGGGCACCTCCCCGCCGCACTCGTCCACGATCATCCTGGCGGCCCCTATGATATGTCTCGCCTTGACCCGGTAGAACCCGGTCGGACGGATGATCTCGCCCACCTCTCCGGGGTCGGCGGCGGCCAGGGCTTCGGGCGTGGGATACCTGGAGAAGAGGACCGGGCCGACTGCGGCGACGGCGCGGTCGGTGGTCTGGGCCGAGAGGATGGTGAGCACCAACACTCCGAAGGGATCGCCATAACTGATCCCTCCTTCAATGGTGCGTGGATATCTAGCATTGAGTGTCTGATAGATAGTGCAGGCGGTTTTTCTGTCCATGATAATACGATAAGAAAAGTGGGGTAGGGCAGATTCGAACTGCCGTCAAAGCGTCCCAAACGCTCTAGGATGGACCAGGCTACCCTACTACCCCGCGCTTGAACATCTATGTTTGTGTTCCAGCCTAAAATAATTATGGGGTTGCCCTTTTACAGGGGGAACGGACTGCAGGCACCCTCGCTAACGATAGTGCCCTCGAATTTGCCCTCGCAGACCGCTGCAACAAGGTTCCGAGGGTTTCTGCCGTCGATGACCGCAAGCGGGATGCCGCTGCGCTCGATGATCTTGGCAGCCACGATGTCGATGACCGTGTTGGAACCGGCGTCGAGACGGGCGGCCGAGATGATCCCGAGAAGTTCGGCCGGGTTGAGATGGTCGTAACGGCGGGCGTCCTTCTCGACCTTCGGGTCGGCACTGTAGATGGCGTCGACCGAGGTGCCGTTGATGATGACATCGGCACCGACGGTCTCGGCGAGCACCGCCGATACGGCGTCGGTCGTCTGTCCGGGAGTGACACCTCCCATCACGATGATCTTGCCCGACTCTCCGAACTCCCGCGCCTGCCGGTACGAGGTGGCGACCGCCGGATAGGCGGCATCGCCGAGGGCGAGCATCAGCAGGGTGGCGTTGATCCTGGTGACCATGATCCCGATCTCGTCGGAGGAAGCCTCACTGATCCCGAGAGAGCGGGCGGCCCGAATATATCGGCGCGCCTCGCCACCGCCGCCGACCACGACGAAGACCTGTGCCCGGGTTGCCATCTCGGTAAGCGCTGCCACATACTCGGATACGGTATGGGATTCAAGGGAAGGCACCAGTATCGAACCTCCCAGGGAGAGTACTATCTTCGCCATAATCGATCTAAGCTTATTCGTTTCTTCGGGCCTCTGATATATCTTGTTGACGCACCCCATTCCCCACAATCTTCAATTATATCACCGTGCATTATCGGGCATATGTACGAGGCGCACCAGTATGCCAGGACTGAAGGGGACACGGTCAGGTGCTCGCTCTGCGCCCACCGCTGTATGATCGCCGAAGGGAAGCACGGGATCTGCGGAGTGCGCATCAACCGGGGCGGCACCCTCTATGCGGCGAACTTTGCCAGAGTGGCCGCAGAGGCGGTGGACCCGATCGAGAAAAAGCCGCTCTTTCACTTTCTTCCCGGTACGCTTTCCTACTCGCTCGGCGGCGTGGGGTGCAACTTCAGGTGCCAGCACTGCCAGAACTGGGAGATCTCACAGGCGTCGCTGGATGCGATGCCCCTGATGGAGATCAGCCCGGAACGGGGCGTCGAGCGGGCGCGGGCCTCGGCGGCGGCGAGCATCTCCTGGACCTACAACGAACCGACGATCTGGCACGAGTACGCCCTGGAGATGGGGGGGCTGGCGCGCGAGCAGGGGATCGGGACCGTCTATGTCACCAACGGCTACGCCACCGAGGAGGCGCTCGACGAACTCGCCCCCATGCTCAATGCATTCAGGGTGGACATCAAGGCCTTCTCCGACGATTTCTACCGGAAGATCTGCCGGGCCAGGCTCCAGCCGGTGCTCGACGCCACCCTTGCCGCGCATGAGCGCGGGATGCATATCGAGACGGTGACCCTGGTCATCCCCGGCCTGAACGATTCTGAGGATGAGATGAGAGCACTGATCACCTGGGTGCTCGACAATCTCGGGCCCGACACCCCGATGCACTTCACCCGCTTCCACCCTGATTACAAGATGACCGACCGGGACCCGACTCCCCTGCCGCTGCTGGAAAAGATCTATACCATGGCACGGGACCTCGGGGTGCACTATCCTTATCTCGGGAACGTGCCGCCCGGCCCGTACGAGAACACCTACTGCCCGTCGTGCGGCGCCCTGCTCATCGAGCGGTTCGGATTCATGAGTCGGGTGGTCGGGCTCTCCGAAGACCGGTGCGCCAGATGCGGGGAGCGGATCGCAGTTGTCAGGTCGGTCTGAAGAGCATAGGGCGCGGTTCCTCGCGGACCGGATGCTCGGCACCCTCACCAGAAGGCTGCGGCTGATGGGTTATGACACGCTCAGCGCCAACACGCTTTTTCCGGGAAGCAGACGGGAGGACACGGTGCTCCTGGAGATTGCGAGGACACAGGAGCGGGTGCTCCTTACCAGAGACGCCGAACTCGCAAGAAGGGCTGGGGAGCAGGGCGTGCTGGTCAGGTCCGAGCAGGTCGACGAGCAGGTGGCACAGTTGACGGCCCTCGGTCTGATCAGCCCTGGTCTCTCCTTTGACCGGTGCTCACTCTGCAACACCCCGCTCAGGCCCGCACGCCGCCGGGAGATCGAGAGGGCCGCGTACGCACCTGAAGACCGGGAAGGGATCTCATTCTTCTGGTGCCCGGTCTGTCACCGTCTCTACTGGATGGGCTCGCATACCAGGAGGATGCGAGAAGAGATGGAGAAGAGCAAGGGGTGAACCGCCCTTCACGCTTCTGGCCGGCCGGCCCAGCAGTCATATTCGTGCTTCCACTCATCTTTGTTTGCTTCGACAAGGAAACGCATCCTCTCCTCCATCCCCTTGTGGAAGGCCTCCTGTTCAGGGTATCGCCGCCCTTCGCTTACGGCGGCCGCAAGGTTGGTGCCGAGCCGATAGGCCCGCTCTTCGGCGGGGAAGAGGGCGTCCGGGTCAGGACCGAGGACGACCCCGACCGCACCGATGGTGGTGGCCCCGAGGACGCGGAGGGTCTGATTCAGGTAGGCGGCCACCTCGTCGGCTCCCGAGCCGCCGGCGGTCGAGACCGCACACCCATACTTCCCGGCAAACTGCTGGCAGTGGATCGCATCGGCCATCCGGTCGAGGAGGAGTTTGAGCTGGGCCGAGACATTGTCGATGTAGTTGGGTGAGCCAAGGACGATCGCGTCGGCGGCGAGCATCTTCTCATAGACCGCGGCGAAGTCGTCCACCTTCGGGCACTCCCCGGTCCGGTAGCAGAGGGTGCACCCGGTGCACGGCCTGATCTTGCGGTCTGCGATATCGAGGTACTCGGTCTCTGCCCCTGCAGCGGCGGCCCCCTGCAGGACGGCCTCGACAAGACGGCGGGTCCTGCTCGCCGCACCCCTTGGGCTCCCGTTGATGCCAAGAATTCTCATGGAGATCATTCTGATCTCTGCAGGGGATGTCTTGATACTTTTCTTCGGCCATGCCCTGCGTGAATAGGCCTTTTGTCTCCTACAATCCACCATAAAACCTCTCATCAGGCAATCTCTCTGCGAAAAGTCATTATATCTCCATCTCAAATCATTATGGAGAATTCCACACAGTGCCGGTGCAGATCCATGCTCCGGAGAAAACCTGAACCGATTTTTCTTCCTCTCTCTCCCTCCAAGGAGGGGAAATATATTATTACAAATTATTATTATTTTACACCATATTCTTATATTTTATTCCTGAAAACTGTAAGAAATAGACATATTAACCGATAAATCCAACATATTGGGGGGCCGGTATACTCGGTACAAAATTCGTATAGAAATAATACAACGAAGTTATAATATTCCATTTTAATGTAAAAAATCATGTTAAACTATTAAAAAAGATTAGGAAATTTTATATGAGCCTCGCCGGATAGATATATAGTCCCAGATTGGGGCTTGCAGTAGTGACTCTCAGAATTTCATACCATTTACCGGATGGAATTCCTAGTGAAGATACCTTCCTACACAAAGGGCAAAAGGATGAACTGATATGGCAGCATATTCAGAAACCATCGATCTCTATTCAGATGATGGGAAACTGCTGAAAAGCGGTGTAACCCTCGACAAGGTCAGCCCGTTGGTGAACCCTGCAACCAGCAAGATCATCGACCTGACCAAGCGTACGATCAATGTCAACCTCGCTGGCATTGAGAACACCCTCAAGGCCGGAAAGCTCGGCGGAGGGAAGATCAGGGGGCGTGAGCTCAACCTCCCGATCATGGAGAACAAGGAAGCTATCGTTGCCAGGATCAAGGAAATGGTCCAGGTCGAGGAGGGTGATGACACCGAGATCCTCGAGTTCAACAACGGCCAGCTCCTTCTCGTCCAGGTGCCGAGAAAGCGTCTCGACAACGCCGCCACCTACGACGCTGCGATCACCGCCGTCTCTGCAGCGACCACCTACGCGGTCGTCGAGCAGTTCGACGTCGACATGTTCAACGCGTCCACCGTCAAGGCGGCCTGCTGGGGCGGGTACCCGCACACCATGGACACGAAGGGCAGCAACGTCACCTCCATCCTGAACATCCCACAGAACAACGAAGGCCTCGGTTTCGCCCTGAGGAACATCCCGGTCAACCACTTCGTCATGATGACCGGCAGGAACTCCCTCCAGGGCGCCGCTCTTGCAGCGACCCTCGAGACCGCCGGTGAGTTCGAGATGGGCCAGGCTATCGGCGCCTTCGAACGCAACCAGCTCCTCTGCTACGCCTACCAGGGCCTCAACGCCAACAACATGGTCTACGACCTGGTCAAGGCCAACGGCGAGAACGGCACCGTCGGTACGGTCGTCCAGTCGCTCGTCGAGCGTGCGATCGAGGACAAGGTTCTCACTCAGGGCAAGAAGGGCGGGTACTTCCAGTTCTACAACACCAACGACCCGATGCTCTGGAACGCCTATGTCGCAGCCGGTTCCCTCGCCGCCACGATTGTTAACTGTGGTGCCGGCCGGTTCGCTCAGGCTGTCTCCTCGACCCTCCTGTATTTCAACGACCTCATCGAGCACGAGACCGGCCTGCCGTCCTGCGACTTCGGCCGCATGATGGGTACCGCCGTCGGTTTCTCCTTCTTCAGCCACTCCATCTACGGTGGCGGCGGTCCGGGTATCTTCAACGGGAACCACGTCGTGACCAGGCACGCAAACGGCGTCGCTATTCCGTGTGTCGTTGCCGCCTGTGCACTTGATGCGGGCACCCAGATGTTCTCGCCAGAAGGCTCCTCCAAGGTCATGGGCGAGACCTACGGCCAGATCGATGTCTTCAAGAAGCCGATCGACCAGATTGCCGAGGGCGTTGATCTTATTGCCTGATTCAGCCTTCCCCCAGTGCAGGATTGTCCCTCTGCGGCTCCTCTCCCCTGAGACGACGGAGCTTCTCCTCAACCAGGTCGCGGGGGTACCGGGCGTGCGTCGGGCCGTTATCAACGGCCCCGCCCTTCCGGCCACCGTCCCGTACGGCCCGGCACGGGGTGCAGAGAACCCCAACACCAACAGACGGGCGATCCAGATCCGCGGCATTGAGTTTGAAATGCGTGTCCAGACCGGCATGGTCACCCTCGAAGTCGAAGACGACTCCGTAGTCGAGAACATACGATCAGTCTGTGACAAGGTCTTCACGGCATTCCCGTACACCCTCCAGACCGGCCGTCAGTTCATGAAAAGCCAGGCATCCCTGGTAGACTACGCGAAGTACGGCCCCAACGCCGACGAGTTCATCATCGGACTCACCGACCCGAGGAGAAAGGACAGCCCTGTTATCATACCAACCGCAGCGTGCAACAACGATGGGGGAAGACTGTCTGATCAGATGCAGATAGAATATACTTCAAATCATTCCAATTGAGGTGACAAAATGGCATACACACCACAGTATGGTCCAGGGACTTCGATTGTGGCCCAGAACCGGCGCAACCAGATGAACCCCGAATACGACCTCCAGAAACTCCGTTCAGTTACTGATGAGGACGTCGTCCTTGTCCTTGGCCACCGCGCCCCTGGTGCGGCCTACCCGACGGCCCACCCGCCCCTGGCCGAGCAGCAGGAACCCGCAGACCCGATGCGCAAACTTGTCAAGCCGACCGATGGTGCCAAGGCTGGCGACCGCGTCAGGTACGTCCAGTTTGCAGACTCGATGTTCAACGCGCCCTCGCAGCCGTACCAGAGGACCTACGCCGAGATGTACCGCTTCCGTGCCATCGACCCCGGTACGCTCTCCGGCCGTCAGATCGTCGAGTGCCGCGAGCGCGACCTCGACCAGTACGCCAAGTTCCTCATCGAGACCGAGATGTTCGACCCGGCCACTGTGGGCATCCGCGGTGCGACCGTGCACGGCCACTCCCTCCGTCTCGCAGAGGACGGCATGATGTTCGACGCTCTCCAGCGCTGTGTTCTCGGCGAAGACGGCATCGTCCGCTACGTCAAGGACCAGGTCGGCGTCCTCCTCGACCGCCCGGTCGAAGTCGGCAAGCCGATGGACGAAGCCTGGCTCAAGGCGCACACCACCATGTTCCACTCACTCGTCGGGACCGGGTTCCGCGAGGACGAGGAATACATCGAATACATCCAGCGCATCCACACGCTGAGGACCAAGTACGGCTTCATGCCCAAAGAGGAGTGATTGCAATGGCAAAGATCGAGAGAGCACAGAAGCTTTTCCTCAAATCACTGAAAGAGAAGTTCCAGGGACAGGACGTCCAGTCCGAGAAGACCGAGTTCTACAAGTTTGACGGTGTTCGCCAGTCCCCGAGAAAGCGCGAGTTCATGGAAGCCACCAAGGCAATCGAAGCCAAGCGTGGCATCTCCATGTACGACCCCGAGCGCTGCCACCTTGGCGGTATCCCGATGGGTCAGCGCCAGTTGATGACCTACGAGGTCTCAGGCACCGGCACCTTCGTCGAGGGCGACGACCTGCACTTCGTCAACAACTCTGCGATGCAGCAGATGTGGGACGACATCCGCAGGACCGTTATCGTCGGCATGGACATGGCCCACGCCACCCTCCAGAAGAGGCTCGGCAAGGAAGTCACTCCTGAGACGATCAACGAGTACCTCCACACCCTCAACCACGCCATGCCGGGCGCAGCCGTGGTTCAGGAACACATGGTCGAGACCCACCCGGGCCTTGTCGACGACTGCTACGTCAAGGTCTTCACCGGTGACGACGACCTTGCCGACGACATCGAGCCCCAGTTCCTCATCAACATCGAGAAGCTCTTCCCGGCCGATCAGGCCGAGGAGTTGAAGGCCGAGGTCGGCAAGTCGATGTACCAGGCAATCCACATCCCGTCAATCGTCTCAAGGACGTGCGACGGTGGTACCACCTCCAGGTGGTCTGCGATGCAGATCGGTATGTCCTTCATCGCCGCGTACCGCATGTGCGCCGGTGAGGCAGCCGTCGCCGACCTTTCCTTCGCCGCAAAGCACGCCGGTGTCGTTCAGATGGGATCCATCCTTCCGGCCCGCCGTGCACGCGGTCCGAACGAGCCGGGCGGTATCAAGTTCGGTCTCTTCTCCGATATCGTTCAGGCGAACCGGAAGTACCCCAACGACCCCGCCAGGGCATCCCTCGAAGTCGTCGGCGCCGGTACCATGCTCTTCGACCAGATCTGGCTTGGTTCCTACATGTCCGGCGGTGTCGGGTTCACCCAGTACGCCACCGCGGCGTACACCGACAACATCCTCGACGAGTTCACCTACTACGGTATGGACTACCTCAAGGACAAGTACGGCTTCGACTACACCCAGCCTGGCCAGAACATGCTCACCCCGACCCAGGACATTGTCAACGACCTCGCCACCGAGGTTTCGCTCAATGCCATGGAGCAGTATGAGCAGTTCCCGACCATGATGGAGGACCACTTCGGCGGTTCCCAGCGTGCCGGTGTCATGGCCGCAGCCTGTGGTCTGACCTGTTCGATCAGTACCGGGAACTCCAACGCCGGTCTCAACGGCTGGTACCTCTCCATGCTCCTGCACAAGGACGCCTGGTCGAGGCTCGGGTTCTTCGGCTACGATCTTCAGGACCAGTGTGGTTCAGCCAACTCGCTCTCCATCGAGCCCGACCGTGGTCTGATGGGCGAACTCCGTGGCCCGAACTACCCGAACTACGCAATGAATGTCGGTCACCAGGGCGAGTACGCCGCTATCGTCGGCGGTGCCCACTACGGCCGCGGCGACGCCTTCTGCTACGCCCCGCTGGTCAAGATCACCTTCGCCGATCCCTCCCTCAAGTTCGACTTCGCCGAGCCGAGGAAGGAGTTCGCAAAGGGTGCAATCCGTGAGTTCGAGCCTGCAGGCGAGCGCTCACTCATCATCTCAGCCAGGAACTGAGACCCCACGACTTCTTTTTTTTCTGCACGTCCTTCAAATATTTGAAAGAGATGTCGTGATCTTCGAGCCACTCTTCCAGATTCTCTGCGTGTATGCGCCACATCACGCGGTTGTGTCCGGGGTGTGACATATCCATAGACAATAAACACCTTGGGGGCGCATTGGTGCGCCCCCTCTTCTGTCATGGGAGATGCAGGTGTGTTCGATCTCTTCTTCAAGTTCTTTCATCATAATCGGGGTCATATCCGTACTTCTCACCCCCCTGACGACCCGGCCCACAGTCCGGTGCGATAGGTCTATATGAGAGAGCGACAACTCGCCCTCGCTATGGTACGGGTCACGATTGAGAGGGAGGAGTGCACGAGTTGTGCACTCTGCTGGGAGACCTGCCCCGAGGTGTTTGAGGAGGGCCCTGACGGATTCGCGCAGATCATGGAGGAGTATCAGACCGACGGCCCGGAGGCCGGCAAGGTTCCAGGTGAGATGAAGGAGTGTGCGGTGGACGCCGCCGATGGGTGTCCGGTGGAGATCATCAAGGTCGGGGAGTGAGGAGGAGCCAAGTAGGGCCAAATATTCTGAGATATGGCATTTTATAACCTACAAATTTCCATTTTTTCAGAAAAGATCTCTGGATTCAGAACCCAAAAGTAGATATAAACAAATTTATTTTCCAAAATAACATGGTACTCTGTGAAATCGAGTCAGCCTTCGACACACGGACAGCGTACGCTTCTCATCATCTCTGCCATTGCCATCGCGGCCTTCATGTCCGCACTCGACGGCAGCATCGTGAACATCGCCCTCCCGACGATCTCGGAGGCCTTCGATATCTCGACCGGACTCGTCTCCTGGGTCTCGACGGCCTATCTGCTGGTGGTGACGAGCAGTCTCCTGATCTGCGGGAAGATCGCCGACATCCGGGGCCTCAAGAAGATCTTTCTCGTCGGGTTCATCGTCTTCACCCTGGGGTCGTTTCTCTGCGGCTTTCTGCCGGTCGCCCTCAACTCCTTCGGGGCGCTCATCGGCGCGAGGGTACTCCAGGCGATCGGCGGAGCGATGCTCGCCGCCATCGCTCCGGCAATGGTCAGCACCTTCATCCCCATCGAAGAGCGAGGACGGAGCATGGGCCTGGTGGTCACCTTCGCCTCCCTCGGTGCCGCGGCCGGGCCGTTCCTCGGCGGGCTCCTGACCGAGTTTCTCAGTTGGCACTGGATCTTCTTCATCAATGTCCCGGTCGGGATCGGTGCCGTCATCCTGGGCGCGCGGGTCCTCCCCGACCACCAGCCCGAGCCCGGACGGACGGTCGGGTTCGACGCACCCGGTGCGGCCTTCCTCTTCGCCGGGATGATGACCGGAGTCTTCGCCCTCAATATGGGAACCTCGATGGGCTTCACCTCGCCGCTGATCCTGCTGGCCGCAGCCGTTGCCCTGGTCTGTGCCGCCCTCTTCGTATACCACGAACGGCGCGTCGAAGACCCGCTCCTCGACCTCGACCTCTTCAGAGAGCGAAACTTCCTCTATGCAAACCTGGCGGTCACCCTGATCATGATCGCCTTTGCCGGGTCCGCCTTCCTCCTCCCCTTCTTCCTCGAATATGTCAAGGGGCTCCCGACCTTCTCGGCCGGGATGGTGATGACCGCCTTCTCCTTCGCCATGATGATCGGCGGGCCGGTGGCGGGGGCGCTCTTCAACCGCGTCGGAGGGCGGCGGCTCACCCTGGGAGGGGCGGCCCTGGCGGCCCTCGCGTTTGTCGTCCTCGCAGGCCTCCACCCCGACAGTTCAGTATTCATGGTCGCCGGGGCGCTCGGCCTCCTGGGCTTTGCGATCGGGCTCTATGTCGCCCCGAACAACACCATGGTGATGAACAAGGTTGGGGCTGAGAAGCGGGGGATGGTCTCAAGTCTCCTCAACACCGAGCGTTACGGCGGCCAGTCGCTGGGGATCGTCCTCTTCGAACTGGTGCTTATCCAGACCGTACTCTCGACCGTCTCCCATGCAGGCGTGACCTCATCCTCGCTCGCCTCCGTCACCATCGACCAGAAACTCGCGGTCCTCACGGCCGGGTTTGATATGGCCTTCTGGGTCGGGGCGGCGCTCGCCGTGCTGGCGCTGGGGTTCTCGTTCCTGGTGAAAGAAGACGAGGTGCCGGCCGAGGTGGCGGAAGAGACTCCTGCGGCGATTGGATAAAGCCATACAGGCACCGAAAATTCTTTTTTTAATCCGCTTGATACTGCCCCTCACGAGAAGGCCGTGGTGATCAGCACGATCGAGACGATGTACGCGATCGGGTAAAACCAGACCAGCACGCGGTCGAGGCGTTCGGCCACTTCTTTCTGCTCTTTGGTCGCGAGCCATTTGAGGTACAGATTGTAGACGACGGTGAGTCCGCTGACCACGAAGGTGGTGATCAGGACGGCGTCAAGGAAGGTGAGGTAGCCGAGACGCGGCAGGTCGCCGGCGATGGTGAAGTTAAAGGCGATGAAGAGAAGGAGGTTGGCGCTTGCCACGTCGGCGCGTTTGCTGTAGTCCTTGAGGAGGAAGGTGACCCACCCGAGCATGATCAGGATGAAGATGGGGACGAAGATCCTGAGGATATAATATTCAAGGTGCCGTTTCGCATCAAAGCCAAAGGAGAATCTGGAGTGGATCCGGTCCTGTTCAACGGTGTCAACCGCGGTCCAATGTTTGATGATGTACCACTCCTCCTCGCCGAGTTGCGTGCCGACGACGGTCTTGCCCTCCCAGTCGGCATACCTGAAGAACTCTTCGGGGTACAGGGCCTGAATCCTGATGTAGAAGGTCTGGACGTCAAAGGGATAGTCCTTGAAGTAAAAGTCGGGGGCCTGAAAGATCGTCCAGAAGCGCTCGAAGTAGGTCGCCGTCCCGTTGGGGGTGATGGTGATGAGCTGGTTCTGGGTCCACCGGTTCCCCTGCTGGTTGAAGAGAGTGAACTCAGGCCATCTCGTCCCTTCGGCCTTGACAAAGTCGTCGATGTCGCGGTAGATCTTGAAAGCAGAGCCTTCCTCTTCCGGGTCGAAGGCAAGCGCCGGGTCAGTCCACTGCATCCTGATGTTGGCGACGGCGGCGTAGTTCTCGGCCTTCTGGTCCACGTCGGTGATCTGGTCAAGTTCCACCGCAGCCCTTACCGTGATCGGATCCCTGATCACCTGCCTTCCCCCGGGAACGGCGGTGCCGTCCAGCACTTCGGGATCGTTGACCCCGACGAGGATCCTGAACTCACCTTCGCCCTCCCCCGCCTCCACACGGAGGTACAGATCCTCGGTCTCGTCGGCGGTGACCTGGTATGAGAGCGCTCCCCTGGTCCCATGGTCCAGGAAGTTCGCCGCCATCATAGGCTTCCCATCGACGCTCTCAAGGATGAGGACCGGTTTTAGATCCCCGGAGACGGTTTCCACGACGGCATGGATGGTGTCCTCAGCTTCAAGATCGTGGAGCGGGAAGAAGGTCCAGGTCCTGTTGGCGGTGAGATTGCCGGTCCGTTCCTCGACACCTTTCCCTGCCGGCGGCATCGCAGGGTCGGGGACGGCGACGACCGCGCCGGGTGTCGGTTCCGCCGTGCCGTTGAGCACGCCGGGGGCGTCGATCCCGACGAGAAGACTATACTCGCCGAAGGTCTCGGTCAAGGGAGAGGAGGTGATGATGAGGGGATAATCCCCGCCTTCCGGAACCATCCAGGTAAGGGCGGCGGCATGCCCTTCTCCGTTGTCATCGTCCCAGGCGAGGAAGAAGCGATCGGCGACCCTGGTGATCTCCGCGACCGGTTCTCCACCGCCCCTGACCCCGGTCTCGACCGCGGTCCAGAACTCCTCTCCAAGAGTGATGCGGTCGGTCTCAGGTGGGGCGATGGCGACGAAAGGGTCGAGGTTTCCTGAACTCCGGTTCACCCGCACCGAGACGGTCTCGCCGGGTTGCAGGTCGGGAAGGAGATAAACCACGCCCCCCTCTTCATAGATCTTGCCTTCGAGTGCCTGGACCTCTCCTGCAGATCCCGAGACCGGCACGAGCAGCAACAGGCATAAGGCCACGAGCAATACCCGGCAATCGATCAGAGAAACTTCCCCCTCTTTATCCCGGCAGCACCGGCGAGGCGATCCCCCGTCTCACCGGAGCGACTCTGCCCTGTACTGCAGAGGACGACATATAAGTCTTTCCCGGCCGTCTGGCATGGCGGCCAAAGAATCATCTTCTCTGTGGCACACCCCTTTCCGGTACCCTCATGCGCCTCAGAGCATGTTTTGCGGGGTCTGTACCCGCACCGTACCTCGATCTCCTCACCGGCCGCTATGATGTCGTCGGGGACGTCGCCGTCCTTTCGTTTCATCGCTTGCTTCAGGCATATGAGGCAGAGTTTGCTCGGGCGGCCATCGCACACAGAAAAAACATCAGGAAAGTTCTGAACCGGGTCTCGTATCATGGCTCTGTAGAATCTGGCATGGGCCGAAAGTACGCCTCAGACATACCGCATGAAATTCATTTCATAGGAAAACCTTGGTCACACTCCTCACTACATGGCGGCGGGCAGGAACATCGCTCCATCGCCGCCGCCCGACACGAGACTGTGGTGAAAAAAAATTCTCTGGTAGGGGCGGCACGTCGGATCGATCTGCCTTCCCGCTTCCTCACGCCGGGGGCGCTGCCCCCGGAACCCCGGGATGAAGATAGGGCCGGGAAGGCAGAGAGTGGATCATTCAGAAGATGTATCCGCAATCATTTTATCAGTCCAGAAGGTGTTTGGTGGATTCAATCCATCATGCAAACCAGGAGAGATTATTGTCCGGATCATTTTCATGGTAAACCCGAGGTCTGCCGATGGCTTGAGGAGAACACGGCACCGAACCATACGGGCGATCGTCCCCACTTCCATGGAGGGACGACGCCCCGTTGCGGCCCCACAGGACCGTCCATTTTTATACCTTCAAGAAGGCCGAAGAGATCTCCGGGTTCTCCAGAAGATATCAGGATATGGAATTTGAAATAGGCCCATACTGGAAGTGCGGAAACGTAGCGCCGGGCGTCTCCAGTTAAGTCTTCGATCTGGTGCGAAGACGAGAGCAACAGGGTATGAAGGTCCGGTCACCTGTCAGGGTGACAACAACTTTTTTTACCTCCTGATGGATAGAGGCCGCTGTAGCGGGGGGTATGAAATGAAGGCAAAACAGACTGTGAAAGTGAAACGTCTCGGCGTGGTCTCGTTGGGGCTCTTCTTTGCCGTTCTGATGGCACTCTATGCACTGATCATCGGGATCATGGTGTTCGTATTCGGCGACTTCGGCCAGGGTGCCGGGATGCTCCAGACTGTCGGGACCGGGATCGCCGGGATCCTCATCAGTGTGATCGTCTTTGCGATCGGCGGGTTCTTGGGCGGTGCGATCGCCGCGTTTGTCTACAACCTGGTCTTCGCCGCCACCGGGGGGATCGAGGTCGACCTCGAGATGGTGGACTGAAGAGCGATCACTTCATCGATTTTTTTTGAGAGAATATTTTTTTTAGATCTCCGGAGATGTGGATGGAGATGAGAGAGCGTGAACTCTCAGATGAATCGGAACGATCAGATGTACTTTCATATCATGCCCCTCCCTCCCTGAAATCGACTCATGCCTCAAAACTGGTAATAGACGTGATGAATAAATAGAACCTATGAAAGAAAAAATCAATTCTCTCCCCATAACGCTCTCCCTCCTCGGTATCGCGTGTGTCCTGCATTTCATCGGGAGCGAGTATTATTTCTTCGGTTCGGCGCCCACCGGATTCAGCATAGGTACGCTGGGTGTGATCATCGCTACGATGGGTGTGCTGCTCAGCGGATACCTGGCGTCGACCGAAGAGTGAACCGCTCGCTCCCGGTCTCAGCGTGATCGCTCCGTGGCACAGGGAGTCCGATCAGCATCATGCCTCTACTTCAACCCGGCGAGAGGACGGGTTCTGTTCCACAAGATGTCCGTCCTCTAGTGCATACACCCGGTCGGCGAGAGAGAGAAGGCCGGTCCGGTGCGTGATCAGGATCACCGTCCTGCCTGCCGCCAGTTCGGCAAGCGACTTCTGCAGTCTCTCTTCGGTCCCGGCGTCAAGAGACGACGTAGGTTCGTCCAGGATCAAGATCTGACTGTCTCTCAGAAACGCCCGCGCCACCGCGATCCGTTGCCGCTGCCCGGCCGAGAGTTGCGTCCCCCGCTCCCCGGCGACCGTCTCGTATCCCTCCGGAAATCCCAGGATCTCGGCGTGGATCTGTGCCTTCCGGGCGGCCTCGATCACTTCGTCTCTTCCTGCCTCAGGCCTTCCATACCTGACATTCTCTTCGATGGAGGTGTGGAAGAGGAAGGGATCCTGGGAGACGACAGAGACCTGACGGCGCACCCATCCGGGATCGAGTTCAATGAGATCATGCCCGTCAAGGACGATCATGCCGGACTGTGGAGTGAAGAATTTCAGGAGCAGGTTGATCAGCGTCGTCTTCCCGGCACCGGTCCTTCCGGTGAGGGCGACGACCTCGCCGGGCCCGACAGTGAAATTGACTCCATGCAGGACCGGCGCGCCGTCCACATATGAGAACGAGACATCCCTGAACTCGATCGTTCCTTTGATGGTCTCAGGAACGAACCCGCCGCTCCCCTGATCGGTCTCGGTTGCGGTCCCGAAAAGTTCCTGGAGCCGTTCGACCGAAGTGAGGACAGGTTGAAGGATGACCGGGAGAGAGAAAAATGTCTTTGACGCCGTTGAGAACGTCGCAATATACGCGATATATGCAACAAAGTCCCCGACCGTCATCGTCCCTGCAATGACGTCCTGCCCCCCGATCCAGAAGACGGCGAGAAGCATCATAAACTGGGTACCAAGGAGAAATTGGCTGGAAAACGAGTTGAGCATCGAATTTTTGATCCTCATCCTGATCACCCCTCTGAGAGTGTTCACGATACGTCCGACCTCTCGCTCTTCGGCAGTGTGGGTCTTGACCGTCTCGATGCCGGCGAGGATCTCCTGGAGATCCCTGGAGACATAGGCCCCTCTCTCCCGCTCCTGATAGGTGACGGCGCGTATCCTGCTGACAAAAATAAGATTGACCAGGAGGAAGAGAGGCGTAAAGATGATCATGATGAGGGTCAACCTGGCGCTGAGAGCATAGAGTATGAACACAGAAAAGGCGACATAAAAGAAACTGGAGAGGATCTGTGGGAGAAACTGGGAGAAGAGGAACTGCATGATCCCGACGTCCCCCGAGATCCGCGACATCAGGTATCCGGTCTGACCGGACTTGAAGTATGGGAGGGGAAACCTGAGCACATGGTCGAAGAGGTCGGTCTGGAGATGAAAGGTGTACTCCTCCCTGAACTTTACCAGGAGATAAGACTGAAGCAGCCCGAGGATTCCAATGGCAGCACCGAGGACAAGCATCGCCGCGACGAGGGCCGGGAGAGAGGAGCAGACCGCACTGAGCGATGTGTCCAGGAGTGAAGGGGCCTGTGCAGGTGAACTTTCACCGGAGACTCCCCCGGGCACCACGTAGTCGAGAAAGATCTTGCCCGAGAGGGGTACGAGTGTCCTCAATCCGACAAGGATAATTGTTAGGACAAGGCTGATCGCACCGATCTTCCAGACCGGTCTGAGGTAGCGGAAAAAGTAGAGGATATCCTGATATCTGAACTCGTTGCTGGTCTCTCGTGCAGGGGTAAAGATCTCCCTCACAAATGCGATGCCGTCCCGGATCTTCGCGGCGCCTTTCTGTCCCATACCCTCTACTTCTCTCATTGCCGGGACGGCAGTCGTCTCCGCCCGTAAACATCCACTGAGGCGATCAGGATCCGGTAGTCTCAGACGGTCTATCGCAGCCGCATTCCTCGAGTCCCTCCACCTTCCTGGTTTCAGGGAACACCCCGGCCCGCTCCGCTTCCTCGCAGAACCAGTATGGCGTCCAGAGGTCGCCATTCGTATAATAATTCTGTGCAAGGCAGCGTCCGAGGCACCGCCCCTTCATCAGGCAGCGCCCGCACACTCCGGTAAGGCCCTGCGGAAGTTTTTCCCTGATCTCGTTTAAGACCGGCGTCTGTTCCCAGACATCTGCGAGCCGGTCTCTTCCGGCACGCCCGAAGACCAGATCTGGCACGGTCTCACCGATCCCGCAGAGGGCATACGAACCGTTGGCGATCACGCCGAGGATCCAGCAGATCCCGCAGACACCACAGCCGTCACCATCACTCCCGAAGATCTGCCCGAGCGGTTTGAAGGCCGGGGGGTGGCCGTAGATGAGACGAATGTCGGTGCGGGACGCCAGTTCGTCCTCCACCCACCGCCCGAGAGTTACCAATTCTTTGATCCCCAGGGCCTCCCCCCGGGCATGCATTGTCTCCCCACGGGCCGTCGGTTGGAGGAGATTGAATTTCACCGATCCTGCGCCGAGAGATTCGGCAAGTCGCACCACCGCCTCAATCTGGTATTGGTTCCGTTGCATGACTGTCATGATCACCTGGGGCCTGAGACCGGCATCCGCAAGGTGCCTGACCCCCGCACATGCAGCCTCAAAACTCCCGGGAACGCCACGGACCCATTCATGCGTCGCCGCATCGGCACCGTCGATGCTCACCGAGACAAAGGCGCCCTTGCATGCCGCGATATCCTCTGCAATCTCAGAAGTCATCAGCGTCCCGTTAGTCTCGATGACAAGCCTGAGTTTTTCGTCCCTGACAACTCTCACGATGTCCGCAAACTGAGGATGGAGGAGGGGTTCGCCCCCGGTAAGTTTCACCGCAGTGAGGCCAAGCGGTTGTGCCTCCCTGATGATGGAGACAAAGAGATCGAAGGGGAGGAACGATGTAGCCGTGGTCGCGTTCAGGTACTCGGGCGCGATCCAGCAGTGGCGGCAGGCGAGGTTGCACTCGTCGGTGAGGTAGAAATAGAGTTGACTGAGACGATGCCCGGAGGATGGTTCTTCCCGCAGAGGTTCATTCATACTTCTTCCTCCGGTAGTCTCCCCCCGGCCGCCAGGAATCGCCGGAGGCAGGCGTCCGGGCTCGGATGATAGACGTCGCCCAGCAGGGTGGCGGCAAGGGCCGGGCAGTTGCCGGTGCAGTAGGGGATGTACGGACAGCCCTGGCAGAAGGAAAACTGATCCAGCGGGATCTCTCGCCGGCTCCGCATCCGCTGCATCTCGGGGTGAGTGCGCCAGATCTCCCCGAGATCGTCCCGATTGATCCGCCCGAGTTCGAGATGGCTGAGCAGAATGCAGGGGACGATCGCCCCATCGGCCCTGACGGCGATGGAACTCATGGTGCAGCCGCACCCCGTGAGGTGGCCGCCGCCGGACAGGGACGCACGCCCCTCTTTCCTCGCCTCCTCCATCATGGTCCAGTGTTTTGCCTCGGCGAGGGGGCCTGCGGTGGCCGAGATCCGTCCGTCATACTGCTGGTTCAGGCTGAGGAGTGTCGCCATGGCTGTGGTGCGGTCTTCAGGGGTGAGCTGGACAGCGTCGGTATGCTCCCGACATAGGCCAAAAAATGAGGCTGCATTGGTCGAGAAGGAAGGAAGACCGAGATCTTCAAGAAGAAACTTCGCGATTTCGTCGAGGTGGTCGACATTCTGACGATGTAATGTCACCCGCACCGAGACCGGGATCCCGTGTTCACGCAGATAGGAGATGCCCTCGAGTGCGCGGGCAAACGACCCTCTTCCCCTGCACGTGTCATGGACTTCCGGGGTCGAGCCGTCGATGGAAACCTGTATGCTGTTGCACCGTCCGGTACCGGCAAGAGAGGCCGCGAGGTCGTCGGTGATCAGCGTCCCGTTGGAGAGGATCGAGAAACGCATCCGGTTCTCCACGATCCCGTCCACCAGTGCGAAAAAGTCTGCCCGGCAGAAGGGTTCGCCGCCCTGGAGGGTGACGTCCATCACGGCGCACCGGTTCAGTTCCTCGAAAAATTGCAGCCACTCGCCGGTTGAGAGATCTCTGCCGGCGTCCCCGGCACTCGAAAAATGGCTGCAGTAGGTACACCTGAGGTTGCAGTGGTGGGTGATCGCAAGGTCGACCTTCCTGGGTGTGTGCATCACCCGCACCGTCGATTCATCCGGTTCCATGGGGTGTCACATCCTGCCCTGCAAATCCTTTTTCCACGAGTTCATCGATGAATGTCGTGATTTCAGCCGGCGACCCGGCAGGGACATCGGAAAAGGCTCCCCTGATCGATTCACAGATCTCTTCGATCGAGTTCTTCCCGTCCAGCAGTTTCCAGACCCATGCGCCGGTCGGGTTGAGGCCGTACGCCTCGCCGGTGTCGGGGTCGAAGAGGATCGCCCAGTCGTCGAATTCCTCCCTGAAGATGATCTGTGGGTTCTGAACCGGTTTTATATCAGCGTTGGTCATCGTGAATGAAATGTCCGGTATAATATATAACTGTTCATAATATCTGTATTAACCATCCGAAGGAGACGGAGCAGAGGGTATAATATCCTATATCCTATCCTGAAGGCCGCGATGATATGAGAATTCCCGGCACGCCGGGACAAAAGTTCTTTAGAATATCCATGAACCGGAGGCTCAAGCATATCGGATGAATAGACTCCCCATCCACTCACAGTGAAGATTGACGATGAGCATATCCCAGAAGTGTGTGGGAGATGAATCCTCGCCAGGATCAAACCCTTTCATTCCAGGAATTCTGAACGCATGGCTCTGTTGAATCGGGCATGAACCGGGAGTACGCTTCAAGCATACGCGTTTGAATAGTGTTCAGAACAGATCCCCGAGACCGGCGGGGGAAACACACCATCTCGCTGCCCCCCGGCGCGAGATGGCGGTGAAGACTCTACGATCGGGGCGGCCCATCTGATCGACGTGCCTTCCCACACACTCGCGCCGGGGGCGCTGCCCCCGGACCCCCAGTATGAAGATAGGGCTGAGAAGGCAAAATCAGCGAACATGAAGAGGGAGTTCCCGTTCGCCGTCTTATCTTGACGCGGGGGGACCGGGGGGCGGCTAGCCCCCCGCAGAGATAACCACCTAGAGGATTTCCACACAGCCAATCTTCGAGATCATTTTCATGGTAAACCCTCGATTCCTCTCCTCATGAGAGGGGGGTGATGGGAACAGAGCACCTCGACGCTCCCCGGCGCGAGAGGGCAGACGAGAATTCCTCGTCCTCCAGGGGGGGCGGGGCCCGTCTGATCATCACGCTACGAAGAGGGGAGAGTCTTACACCATCATCTTCCTTTATCTCCGGCAGAGGGGGAGGACGGGAGAGTTCCGGGATGAACTCGTTGTTATATCTCATTCATATCCATGAACTCATCCTGATCAGGAGGGGCTGCCGATGCAAGCGTCAGTGAAGTTAAGATACACAGGGTGTTTCAAGGGGTGCCGACAGGCCCACAAGAGCAAACTATATATGTAGAGTCAGCCCAGGGAAGGGCCGATGACGGGGGAATATGAAGCACCGCAGTTGATCGATCTGAGCACCCAGGCACAGGTCGGGTACGGACAACCGGACTGCTCTGATGGCACTTCAGCCCTAGGATACTGCGCCGATGGAGGCCAAGCAAATGGGTATTGCCAAACCGGATCCGCGGCAAATGGAGAGTGCACCGTCGGACAACAAGTACAACCATAGACTCGATCCGGTTTCCAGGGTGGAACAATAGATACATCCTGATACTCAGGGGGGGACGGCGAGAGAGTTCGGGGATGACCTCGTTGTTATATCTCACTCATATCCATGACCTCATCCTGATCAGGAGGGGCGGCCGATGCAAGCGTCAGTGAAGTTGAGATACACAGGGCGTTTCAAGGAGTGCCGGCAGGCCTTAAGGGCAAACTATATATATGGAGTCACCTCAGGAAGGGCCGATGACGGGGGAATATGAAGCACCGCAGTTGATCGATCTGAGCACCCTGACGCCGATCGGATATGGGCAATGTCAAGACGGCAGTGGTGATGGAACAAACTGTCAGGATGGCACTCAAGCCGGAGGAGGCGACTGTCAGGATGGCACTGGCGTTGGACCATGACTGGATTGCCGGCAACACCTTCTGATAAAACTGAACAGGCGGCCGTTCTCGATAAACCGTGAACGGGACACTATTATAACGCCACGGGCCAGGGCGTGGGGGGACGTTTCAGGATCCGACCTCTCACTCCCCGGCCAGTTCAGGAACAGTAGATGAGATCGTACATTACGAGAGCAGGTGTGGTGCCTATTGCCCGGAGATGAGTCGTACCTGTTCACCCTCGCCGACGGGCGGGAGTGGATCTTTTCCGCAGAAGCGGGATGTGCAGACTGGCTTGATACCTTTGCCACGATCCTCGGACTTGAGGCCGGCACGCCCGGCGGCACCGCTTCGGAACTGCGGTTCATCGATAGATCTCCCACGCCGTACGAGAGGGGAGACGGGTGGGAATGCCAGCACCTGAATCCTCTCAGGATCTGGTCTCACCCCGAACGCCCTTTCCGGTACCTGGAGTGCCCCGGCACCGGGGAAAACAGCGTGAATGACGCCATCATGATGTCTGAAGCGATCTCATGCTTCAACGCAATCCATTTTTCCAGTGGTGCGCTCCCCCTGCATGCCACCCTCCTCGCAAAGGAGGGGAAGGCGGTTGCCATCGCCGCTCCGGGCGGGACCGGAAAGTCCACCTGCGCCGCACGGGTGCCGCCACCCTGGACAGCCCTCGCCGACGACATGGCCCTGGTGATCAGGGACGGTGCCATGAAGTTCCACGCCCATCCCCTTCCCACCTGGAGCGAGATCTTCATGCACGGAAACACTGGTCTCAGGTGGGAAGCGGGACGGCATGTCCCGCTGGAGGCGATCTATTTTCTCGAACAGGCCGACCATGACGGAGCAACCCCGCTCGGAGAAGGGGAAGCGGCGATCTCAACCTATGCCTCTTCCATACAGATCTCTCATATTCATCTCTCTCGCCTTGATCCTGCGGCCGCGCGGGACGCACGACGGCACCTCTTCGAGAACGCGTGCACCTTCGCAGAGAATGTTCCGGCTTTCCGTCTCCGTGCAACGCGTCACGGCCGGTTCTGGGAGGAGATCGAGCGCTCAATGGAATCTCCCGGAGGGAGGTGAGCGGACGGAGAGGACCTCAAGCATGCTCCCCGACCGGCCCGGCTTCATCACCTATGTCGGGCCGAGCATGTACCCGACGCTCAGGGCCCTCGACCTCCTCAACTATCGTCCCTATGATGCCAGGCGCGGGATCAGGAGAGGTGACGTGGTCCTCTTCAGGCCCCCCGGAGAGGATCGGATCGTCATCCACCGCGTCGTTGCGGTCACTCCCCGCGGGATATGCACTCATGGCGACAACAATCTCTCGGGCGACCCCTATCTTCTCACCGGTGATGCCGTTCTCGGACGAGTTTACTCTGCACAACGGGGAAGAAGAAAGGTGACGGTCCACGGCGGCGCTGTCGGAGAGTGCCAGGGCAGTGTCTTCAGGTTTCGCCGCCGTGCGGTGCATCTCCTCGGTGTTGTCCTGCGATGGCCCCGTGGCCTCCTTACCGGGAGATCTCCGGTGCAGATCCCTTTCCTCAGGGTCGTCGCCTTCAGACGAACCGGGGGTACCGAGTTGCATCTTTTCCTTGCCGGGCGGCCGATCGGACACCTGCCTGCCGGGGAGAAGCGCTGGCGGATCAGGTGGCCGTTCGGGCTCTTCGTCAATGAAGAGGCGCTCCCGCGGTTGATCTCAGATAAAGATCAGGGGATACGGCCATGAACCGCCGTGCCGGAACCGTGCCGTCGGCCGAGGCGATCCGGGAACTCCACAGCATATACTCTCTCTGTGGCGTGCCGAGGAACGATCTCCTCTCTGTCTCTGACGATCTCCTCCTCTATCTCTCTTCGATCCTGCGGAATGAAGAGGCTTCTCCACCGGAATGCAGCCCGGAGGCATGGCGACTTCTCCTCCGCCGTCTGTCTCCGCACTGGGTGACTCCGGTCCTGTACGGTTACCTCAGGTCGTGGGACCAGGCATGCCTCCCACCTGCAAAGGTCATGGAGACCGTACGCCGCGACTATCTCATCGGTAAGGTCCGTTCGGTCCAGATGGACCGGCAACTCGGTGAGATCCTCACCACAGCAGAGGACCATGGGATCCGGATACTGATATTGAAGGGACCCGCTCTTGCCAGGTCGGTCTACCCTGACCCCGCAATGCGGGGCGGGGGTGATCTCGACGTGCTGGTCTACCCCGACCAGGTGGAAGAGACCGAGAACCTTCTCGGGGCTCTCGGGTACCGGTGCGATGATAGATTCTTTGCGGTCTCCAAAAATTATTATCATGAAGAGACATTTCTCCCGGACAAAAAAGATCTCGGGAATTTAGCAGTCGAGATCCACTGGCGGTGTGCCCCGTCGCTGGGTTTTGTCCCTGCAGTCCCACCGGAGGAACTCTTCTCACGGGCCGTAACCGTCCATACCGATCAGTTCACCTTTGAGACTCTGGCACCGGTTGACGCTCTCCTCCATACGGCGCTGCATATGATCTTTGGCCATACCTCGAGCATCCGTCTCACCTGGATCCATGACATCGCCCTGCTTGCTCGCCAACTCAGGGTACCGGAAGAGTGGTCGGTTCTCAGGTCAGCAAGTCGGGTATGGGGAGCACGGAATACCGTCGAGGTCGCCCTCACCATGGCACAGGCCTGGACCGGCCTCACCCTCCCGCAAGGATTTGACGACTTCGATCTATGGCCGGCGCCGTCTGAGGAGGAGGTGGCGATCTGGCCCGACCTCCTGAAAAAAGATGCGTCACTCCGCACCTCTCTCAAACTCAAACTCTCGGTGCTGCCCGACAGAAGGGAGAGGGTCTCTATGTTGGGTTATTTTGCTGGCCGGAAGTTGAAACATCGATTCAGGTGATCCAGATCGGTCCGGCCCGGTCGGCACCCCCTCATCTCACCGCCACCCGACCCGTCACACTCATGCTGATATACCAGAACCACCATAGGCCCCCGCCGGGGTGAGATAGTTGAGAAGACCAACGGCATGTTTGATAGTATGGTGCCTGGCAGGGCTGACGATATGTGGCGTCTCCGCCATGGCCCCGCCGGCATGGATCGGGCCGGGAACGACCGTAACCTACGAGGCCGCACTGACGCCGTACTATGCGATCGACTCCGACGATCCCCTGGAGAGGTGGGTGCATTATGAAGGGACCGGAGTGTACGCCTTCTGGATCGACAGGGTCATGGAACGTGACGAGACCGGGTATTCAGGAGACTCGACGGTGATCAGCGCCTTCGATGGCAGCACCATGGTGGAGGGCGAGTGGTCGTATCAGGCGGGAGATCCGGGCATGGGCCTGTTCTGGGTTGATCTCGACGGCGTCGCCTTCAGTGCGGAGAACCTTGTCGCGGAAGGGCCGATGGAGGTCGCCGGAGAGATATGGGACGCTCAGGCCTATTATTATGCATCGATCGGAAACACCTTCGACGTACGGTTCATCGTCGATAAAGAGAGCGGCCTCCTCCTCAGCAAGACCGAAGGGCTGACCGGTGCGGATGGCCGGATGCAACGGGCGATCTATGTCCTGCAGTCAATCGAAAACCCGCAGCCAGGGATGGGTAGGCCTGAGAACACCACCTCATGTCAGGAATGAGAAGAGACTGACTGATCCGCAGACCCTGTGGTCATCCATCCGTAAAACTTTTTATGACACAGAACGTGATTTCGGAGACAACTGAAGGGCGTGTTCATGCCCTTTTTCTCGATCTACCTACCATAAAGCCCCCCAATATGCGATCCTTTTTTGTGAAACCTCTTCAAAGGCTTACGGGTTCTCTCGTGAAGTCCAGCACAAGGGCCGGCATCCCGTGAACAGTCCTGAGATCGCACCGGCCGCCACAGCGGGCGAACCGTCGCTGGCAGGCCCGGAGATGCGGCCAGTCGCCATGGAGAACACTGGACTGAACAGCAAGGGAAACCATTTCGCCGGTCCCGGTGGCGGAAACAGCGATCTTTTCCGCTCCCGCGGCAGTGAGACCCTCTATCACCGCGGTGAGCCCGTCACAGAGTCTTTCCGGGCGAGTCCGCACCACAAGGGAGTCGGCGTCGTGGACAAAAGAGATGCGGACCTCTTCAAAGAGGGGGAGGTGGGCGATTCTCTGTGCAAGCGCGGACCTGAACGCGTCCTCGTCCTCAGCCGCGGCGAGAAGCGCCTCATCGAGATGTGAGGAATCGGAGAGGCGCCCGACAAACTCCGCCATCAGCGGGACGACGTCGACCGGCACCGCGGCGTCGGGAGGGTCGAAGGCGCAAACCGTATGCAGGCAATCGGTGAGCAGGCGAGAGGCCCGGCGCACCAGCGAGGTATCCGCGGCCGGGTCGTCGAGCCCCCGCCCGAAGGCTCCTTCGATCTTTGCCGCGACCTGCACCGCTTTGAGGACGAACTGAATGTCAATCTTACCACCCTCCCTGAACTCTGTGGCAAAAGCGTCGAAGTCCGTGAGAAATGCATCGATCATATCGGACTCGATGAGATGCTGGTACCGCTCCGCCTCCTCCACCTCGCCGAGGGCCTCAAGATAATAGGAGAGGTAATAGATCCTGCCCGAGATGATCGGAAACAACCGGTTTGCCTCGGCAAGCATGTCCTGCGCGTATTCGACCGACTCGCGCAGTCGATCGTTGTCGAAGTTCCCGATCGCCTTCATGCACTCCAGGTCGTCCTCAAGTTTCCCGAGGGCACGGAGGGTGTCGGGCACCGTGATCTCTCTCCCGTGCCCGTTCCAGCAGAGAGTGATCCCGCCGGCGGTCAGGATCCGGCGGACCTCTCCAGCCGAGGTGAGCAGGGCATCGGGGTTCCAGCCGTGGAGCCCTGCGACTCCAGGGTTTGCCGAGAAGAGGAGGTCGCCGAGGAAGAGGTGTTCGCCGACCCTTATGCAGACCGAGTCGGGGCTATGCCCGGGGGTGGCGTAGACTGAGATCAGGTTTCCCGACGGGAAGGTGAGGCGGTCTGCCGGGACGGCGGCATGCTCCTCATGTTCAAGGACGATCGTCTCGCCGTTTCCGAGAGACACCTCGCGTCCATCCCCATTATGGAGGCGTACATCAACCCGGAGGGGCTCGATCTCCCACTTGAAGATATCGGCGACGGTCTGCGATTCGTCTCCCGACTCAAGCGCTTCCGCCCCCTCGGCATGGGCAAAGACGACGACGCCTTTCTCCTCGATCCACGACCGGCGCCTGATCGCCTGAAGACAGTGATCGAGATGACAATGGGTGATGAAGAGACAGACCGGACGGGGGCGTGCTGCAGTGAGGGCCTCGACCGTCGAGATAATCGTCTCCATCTGTGTTTCATCCGCGCCGGTGTCGATGATGACGATCTCGCGCTCTGTTGCGATCAGATAGGCGTTCGAACAGCAGACATCCGGTTTCCTTGTCAGGGGAAGGATGCGTGCCCCATCTGTCCCCGGGATCTCCCGCCAGTCATTTTCTGCCATCAACGCATGCAACTCCTCTGATCTTTTGTTGCTCCAGATAAACAGCGCGGTGCGGGCATATATGCCTGCCTTTCTTGTTCCGGCGCCGTCAAAAGATGCGCTATTTTAATCTGATAACTACCAGAAGCGGGGCGGCGAAACAGGGGAAAACCAAAGGGTGGCGATTGAACCGTATCTTCCGGATGCCCTGTCGCAAGGAGAGAGATCCCTCCACACTCTGAAGCACTGCTCAGAACAATGTTCATCACGTATGCTTGAACCCAAGGTTCATGCCCATTCTACAGAACCAGACCCCCTAGACTTTTGGGATAGACGCTCTTTCAAAACATCACATAGACAATTCATAATTCTTATAATTCAGAAAAGTGCCCTGAACCAAGAGACAATGGCTGAAAAATATTATAATAAAATATATATCCTACCACATCTGTGTTTGATACATCCTATTGCAACCATTTCCCCCTCCCTCAGGACACTGAAATGGTAGATATATAGGAGAGGTGTCTTTGATGAAAAAACAAACATACGAATCACCACGATTGATCGATCTCAGGGCACATGAGAAGACGATGGGATACGGTTCCCACTGCACCGGGGGGAGTGCACCCGCTGCTGTAAGATGTGACGACGGCTCATATGCCGTCGCATGTCAAAACGGCGGAGATGTAGGTCAAAATTAATTTCAGGATATACCCGTATAGATCTGATTGAACAAGGAACGACAAGCAACAGATCCTATCCATTCCTCATGTACCGGAATCCGGGATTGAGACGGGCATACCCCCGGGAAATAGCAGAAAGATCGTGAAAGGGATCAATAGCGGTGAGCATGTCCTGGAGTGAACATATCACATGGTATCCTTTCACTCTCGCGGACGAGAGTGAGTGGGCATTCGGGGCAGAGGACGAACTTTCAGACTGGATGGCCCGATTCGCAGCGGTCCTGAAACTCGAAGAAGGCCCTACAACCAACACAAGAAAGATTTTCTTCAGGCAAGACCCTCCCTACTCGCCGGGCTGGATCACTCAGGAACTCAGACATCTCAGAGTCTGGTCCCATGCCGACTGGCCCGGACATATCATCCAGATCCCCCCCGGGCAGGAGGAGAATCCTTCAGTCGATTTCTTCAGGATGAGAGAGGCGATCGGTTTTCTCTGCACCGAACTTCTCTCTTCAGGTGCACTCCCCCTGCATGCCGCACTCCTCTCCCGCGAGAACCACGGCATCGTGATCGCCGCCCCTGGCGGGACAGGGAAATCCACCTGTGCCGCACGAGCTCCTCCGCCCTGGCGTGCACTCGGTGACGATATGACACTCGTCGTCAGGGACATGAACGGTGCATATCACGCACATCCTCTTCCCACCTGGAGTGACATTACAGTGCGAGGGTACACCGAGTGGAGTTGGGATCTGAGGAAGAGCCAACCCCTCAGAGGGGTGTATTTCCTGGAGCAAGCCGATCAAGACGGAATGGTCCCGGTCGGGCAGGGAGAAGCAACCGCAGGAATCACAGCCTCGGCCATCCAGATTATCCAACTCTACCTGTGGCATATCGATACGCCCATCGCCCGGAGATTCAGAGCGGATATCTTTGCAAATGCATCAAATCTCGTCTGTAAAGTCCCTGCGTTCCGTCTCAGTGCCACGCGTCATGGCCGGTTCTGGGAGGAGATCGAGCGCTCGATGGCATCTTCCGGTGGGAGGTGAGCGGACGGAGCGACCCTCACACATCTTTCCGAACAGACCCGGCCTCATCACCTATGTCGGGCCGAGCATGTACCCGACGCTCAGGACCCTTGACATCATCCGCTACCGCCCCTATGATGCAGGCTGCAGGATGCGGAGAGGTGACGTGATCCTCTTCCGGCCTCCAGGACGCAATCGGATCGTCATCCACCGCGTCGTTGCAGTCACTCATGAAGGAATACGCACCCAGGGCGACAACAATCTCTCATGCGACCCCTATCTCCTCACCTGCGATGCCGTTCTCGGACGCGTCCTCTCCGCACATAGGGAAGGGAGAGAAATAGCGGTCCGCGGCGGCGCGGCAGGGTGGTGCCGCGGCAGCGCCCTCCGTCTGCGACGCCGTGCGGTACACACCCTCGCCGTTGCCCTGCGACACCCTTGCGACGCTCTTGCCGGGAGATGCCCGATACAGATTCCTTTCCTCCGGGTCGCCGCCTTCAAGCGAACTCGCGGCACCGAACTGCACCTTCTCCTTGCCGGGCGATCGATCGGACGTCTCCCGACCGGGGAGAGGCGCTGGCTGATCAGGCGACCGTTCGGGCTCATCGTGAATGAAGAGGCGCTCCCGAGACCAAAACCAGAGGGGAACCATGAGTAACCATGCCGGTGTCCCGGACTCGACAACGGCTATCAGAGAAACTCACAACACATACTGGCTCTGTGGGAAGCCGAGAAACGATCTCCTCTCGGCGCCGGACGCACTCCTCCTCTACCTCTCTTCGGTCCTGCGGAATGAAGAGATCCCTCCACCGGAATGCAGCCTCGAAGCATGGCGGCTTCTTCTCCGAAGCCTGTACCCGCACTGGGTAACACCGATCCTGTATGGGTATCTCAGGTCATGGGACCGGGCACATCTCCCACCTGCGGAGGTCATGGAGATCATACGCCGCGAATATCTCATCGGCAAGGTCCGTTCGGTCCAGATGGACCAGCAACTTGGTGAGATCCTGACCGCAGCAGAGGACCACGGGATCAGGATGTTGATACTGAAAGGCCCCGCCCTCGCCAGATCGATCTACTCTGACCCCGCGATGCGGGGCGGGTGTGATCTCGATCTGCTGGTCTGCCCCGATCAGGTGGAAGAGACAGAGGATCTTCTCGTGGCTCTCGGGTACCGGTGCAATAATAGAACATTTGCAGTCTCAAAGAATTTTTATCATGAAGAGATGTTTCTCCCGGACAAAAATGATTCTGGATGTTTAGCGGTCGAGATCCACTGGCGGTGCGCTCCCTCGGCGGGGTTCGTCACTGCTGTTCCACCTGAGGAACTCTTCTCACGGGCTGTAACCATCAGCACCGATAAACTCACCTTTGAAACCATGGCGCCGGTTGACGCTCTCCTCCATACAGCACTGCACATGGTCTTTGGCCACACCAGGAACATCCGCCTCACCTGGATACATGACATCGCCCTCCTCGCAGGCCAGCTCAGGATCCCGGAGGACTGGGCGGCGGTGAGGGACGCGAGTGCTACGTGGGGTGCACGGAATGCCGTCGAAGTCGGTCTCACGATGGCGGAGGTCTGGACCGGCCTCACTCTCCCGCAAGGATTCGATGACTTCGATCTCTGGCCTTCGCCATCCGAGAGGGAGGCGACGATCTGGCCCGATCTCCTGAGAAGAGACGAATCGATTCCTTCCTCTCTGAAACTCAGTCTCTCGGCGCTGCCTGACAGAAGAGAGAAGATCCATATGCTGAGGTATCTTGCCGGCCGTACGTTGAAGAATCTCTTCTGGTGATCCGGGCACGGGCCTGTTCTGGATTAAACTCGACGGTGTTGCCTTCAGTGCGGAGACCTCTGTTGCGGAAGGGTCGATGGAGCACGCCGGGGAGCGGGATCGTTCCCAACCTGCTTTCACTTTTACCCTGGTTTTCACTGACATACACTCAGGAAGTGTCACCATACGGGCGGACATTAGGGGCGCGATTGCCGATCCCGGCCTTTTCACCCCAATCTTCTCCGTCATGTTCACCAGGATCCCGATCGCGCACACACCCACCCCGAGACCCCGACGGATCAGATCTGCTCTGTGCCCCCCCATTTTGGTGTAACATAGTACTCTGAGAGAGAGAGATCTCTCTTCTCTCTCTAGAATATGCATTCTGAGCCTCTTCATCCGTTCCCTTTGTGTTCACTTTTCCAGTGTAACTCCGGTGAAAACAGGGTGAAAAGGTGTCATTGTTCGGGGGGTCGGGGTCGAACCAGACATGCACGCCTCCACTCCACTGGGGATACGCCGCCAGGTCGGGGTGACCGGCGGCACCGCTGAAGAGAAGGAGGGAGAGAGAGTATAAAAAGGAAAGGGGATTTGTCCGAAAGTGGGAACGTCGGTGTCTCGCGAGATGGTGGCGGTCAGGCGAGATTGTCGTAATAATCCGACTCTGTTGAATCGGGCATGAACCCTGGGTTCCCCATACGTGATGGACCGGCAGAGGACGGGAACCCCCTCTGAACGATTCCCCGCTCGCCTTCCCACCCTATCGCAATCCCGGGGGTTCCGGGGGCAGCGCCCCCGGCGCGTATGATGAGGGAAGGCACGGCGATCAGAAGGGCCGCCCCGCCAGAAGAACGAGAAACTTTATCCTGCTCTCTCGCGCCGGGGGGAGACCCCCCGGACCCCCCACGACGAAGATAGGGGTCGGGCGGCAGAGCACCCGGTGAAAGGATAGAAGAAGGCGAGGAATGGATGTTCACGCCACGAGGAGAGGAGAGTTTTACACCATCATCTTTCTTTATCTCTGGCAGAGGGGGAAGCCAGGAGAGTTTTGGGATGACCTCATGAAATGAATTTCATGCGGTATGCCTGAGGAGTGCTTTCGCCTCATGAGCGATTCTACAGAGCTGATATTTTATTTCAGCCTCACGGATCCTTCACCCCTGCTGTTCAAGGTTGGCGGCGCAAGAGGTGAGAGTGCCGTTCGCAAGTCCACGGGCGATGGAGCGGTCTGCATACTCGTTCTTAACGATATGAAAAGAGCGACCTGATCGCGTTGGCGCGGATTTCATACACATGCCTTCAGTCAGGGCAGGAAAAGCGTTCGGGATTTGGACCCAAAATCAGAGTGCTGCCATGGGGATTCGAACCCCAGTCGTCGGCGTGAAAGGCCGACATGATTGGCCACTACACTATGGCAGCAGAAGTGCTATACTATGTATTCCGATCCTGGTACTTAAATTTTCGGGCCATCGCCGACCGTCGCCGCCTCTCCCTCCCACAATATTCAAATAATCGCATGGCCACAGACGCATGCGCGAGAGAGGGGGAGTGAAAGAAATGAGTTTTGCAAGTCCGGTCTCTGTGGTCCACCCAAAGATTGTGGCCATCGAGAAGATCGTCGGCAAGAGGGTGAAAAACGCCCTGGGCGAAGACCTCGGCGAGGTCCATCACCTGATGGTGGACGTGCCCTCAGGTTCGATCATCTTTGCCGTCCTCTCCTCAGGGGGGATCATGGGCCTGGGAGAG
The DNA here is from genome assembly GCF_017357525.1 of Methanofollis aquaemaris. Taxonomy (NCBI): domain Archaea; kingdom Methanobacteriati; phylum Methanobacteriota; class Methanomicrobia; order Methanomicrobiales; family Methanomicrobiaceae; genus Methanofollis; species Methanofollis aquaemaris. The sequence goes on from NZ_CP036172.1 coordinate 827,884, forward strand.
AAACTGTACCCCGTGCCCTGGCAGGCACTCACCGAAAAAGAGGACGACTATCTCCTGAAGATCAGGAAAGAAACCATGGAGACCGCACCAAGTTTTGATCACAACCACTGGCCAAAGGCCGACGACCTCTCATGGTTCGAGCGGGTCTTCAGGTTCTACGACTACAGCCCGCCCTGGGAGATCGAGATCAAATAAAAAAGAAGAAGGGATCCGATCAGTAGATCGGGGTCCCTTCGTTCCCGGTGATGGTGGAGAAACCGGCCATCAACTGTTTGGTGATCGGGCCGGGGGTACCGGTTCCGATGGTCCGGCCGTCGATGGTGACGATCGGACCGAGTTCTGCCGCCGTGCCGGTGACAAAAACCTCGTCGGCGGTGTAGAGATCGAAGTACCCGACATCGCGTTCCATGACCGTGAGCCCGAGCGATGCCGCGGCTTCGAGGACGACATGCCTGGTGACGCCCCGCAGGTTATTGAGGGTGTGCGGGGTGATGAGGACACCGTTCTTGACCAGGAAGAGGTTGTCTCCCGACCCCTCGGTGATGTTGCCGTGGGTGTCAAGGAAGATCGCCTCGTCGCCGCCCTTGTAGTTGGCCTCGATCTTGGCAAGGATATTGTTGAGATAGTTGAGGCTCTTGACATTCGGCGGGAGAGCGTCGGCGGCGTTCCTGCGAACCGAAACGGTGATCGCGGTCAGGCCCTTCTCGTAGAGATCGCCGTACATCGCGCCCCACCCGGTGGCGATGATGATCACCGTCGGGGTGGCGCACTTGCGCGGGTCGAGGCCCAGGTCGCCCTTGCCGCGGGTGACGATCGGTCTGATGTAGGCGTCCTTGAGGTTGTTCCTGCGCAGGGTCTCAAGGAGCGCCTCCTTGAACTCGTCCCTGGTGATGGGAACCTCAAGGTCGATCGTCTTGGCCGAGTCATAGAGCCGGTCGATGTGCTCGTCCAGTCTGAAGACCCGTCCGTCATAGGCCCGGATCCCCTCGAAGACACCGTCGCCGTACAGCAGGCCGTGGTCGAAGACCGAGACCTTTGCCTCTTCCTCGGGGACAAACTCACCGTTGAGGTAAATGATCATGAATGATCTGTTAGAGCGACGAGGGTATAGAAGTTTATGGTCCGTTCAGCCGTTCCCTGCACCGGGAGACGAATCCCCGGTACAGGGCGGCGCTCGCCACCGGGTGGAGGTGGGTGTAGCTCGCGAGCACGTTGCCGCGGACCGCCCCGTCCATGCCGCCCGAGATCCCGGTACCCCTGGAGAGACGGTAGGCATAGGTCGTGCCCTCGTCGAGAATAACCTCGGAGTAGTGGAACTCGTGCCCCCGAAACGCCCAGTCGCCGAAAGGACAGGCAGGACCGGACCGCCCCTCGACATAGCCCAGAGACCGGCGGGCCGGAATGGCCGCCTCGCCGGGCAGGACGCCGCACATCTCGTAGACCTCCTCGTGCTCCCGTCCCTGCCAGCCTGAGCGCAGGACCAGGCGGTCGGTGAGGTAGATGAGCCCGCCACACTCGGCATAGATGGGAACGTCGTTCTCAGCGGCGGCACGGAGTCCTTCCCGCATCCTGACATTTTTCTCCAGTCCTCCGGCGTAGAGTTCGGGATACCCGCCGCCGAGGATATAGCCGTCCGCCTCGGGGAAGGGGTCGTGGATGGGACTGAAGGTCACGACCTCCGCACCCAGCGCACCGAGGAGGTCGAAGAGATCGTTGTAGTAGAAGTTGAAGGCCTCGTCGTAGGCGACCGCGACCCTGAGGTCGGGTGCCGCCTGCACCGGCGCAAAGATCTCCTCGGCCGGACCTTTCGGGGTGCACTCGACCATCAGCGCCTTCAGGGCGTCGAGGTCGATGCACGATGCCACGACGTCTTGAATAGCCTCGACCCGCGCCAGAAAGTCGTCGCCCTCCTGCCCCTCGCGGTACGGGACCAACCCGAGGTGGCGCATCGCCAGCTGCATCCCCTCGTCTCTGGGGACCGCACCGATCACCGGGAGCCCGCAGTAGTGTTCGATGGCTCTCGTGGTCTTTTCACGGTGACCTGCGGTCCTGATGTTGTTGAGGATGACGCCGGCGACCTTCACCTCGGGGTCGAACCCGGCATAGCCGTTGACGATGGCGGCGGCGCTCCTGGTGATGCTCCGGGCGTCCACGACCAGGACCACCGGGAGGTCGAGGGCCTTGGCGACCGAGGCGGTGCTGCCGGCATCGCCCAGGGCCTCGGCACCCTCGAAAAGACCCCGTACCCCTTCGACCAGGGCGAGGTCGGCGCCCTTCGCGCCGTGCTCGAAGACTCCCTGCATCTGGGCCGGGGACATCACATAGGAGTCCAGGTTCCGGCAGGGTCGTCCGGTGACCGCCGTCAGATACGAGGGGTCGATGTAGTCCATCGCCACCTTGTAGGTCTGCACCGTGGCCTCCCGCGAGAGGAGGGCGGCGAGGGCGAGGGTGATGCTCGTCTTCCCGCTGCCCGACCGGTCGCCTGAGATGAGGAGTCCTTTCATCCGCTCACTCTCCCCGTGCCATGCTCCGGAGCACCGCCCCGAACTCGCTCTCCACGATCTCCCTGACCCCGAGGGTCTTGGGATGGAGGTCGACCTCGACGACGACCATGGCATGGCCGATCCCCTTGAGGGGCGCGACCTGTCTGGGGCCGTTGGTGACCGAGATCGTCTCGATCCCGTCGGTGTACTCCGGCGGGACAGCGTGGGGCACGCCGACCAGGAAGGCGAAGTCGGGTTTGATCTCCTGGATCCGTTCGCCGACGGCCTCGCCGTTCTCCCCGTACTCGTCGAGGGCGCCGAGGAGTTCGGGTTCAAGCCCCCGCTCCTTCATCCCGGTGAGGATGCGGGCGCCGTCGGCCCGCACCTTCGGGAGGCCCCGGTCTTCGAGGTTGGCAAGATAGGTGATCTCGGCCTCAGGGCAGGCCTCGCGGAGGGCGCAGAGTTCATCGGCAAACATGTATGCCGTTTCTTTCTTCGCGTTGAGCACCGCGACTCCCCGCTTCCCGCTCCTCGCAAGGTCGAGGATACGGCGAGCGGCGAGGTGCTTGAGGTCGCCACGGGACGGTTCGATGTACGGCTGCGATGCCGCACCCCTGAGCCGTTCCACCTGGTTTGCCGCAGCGAGGAGGCGGCGTTGACGTTCGAGTTCCTCCCCGTCGATCCACCCGGCCCGTGCGGCGGGTTCGAGGACCGCAAGGACGCCCTCGATGTTCTCCCTGAAGCCGGCATGGATATCGACTGCGATTGTCGGGGTCTCGACACCCGACGCCTCGATGGCCGCCTCGATATCCTCGCCGATGATCATCGAGACGCAGGTGCCGATCACCGCCATCCGCGCCGGGGAGAATTCTGTCTCTGCGTACCTGAGCACCCGTTCCAGAACGCCCTGGCCACCGAAGATGAACTCGTTCTCACCGAGCGAGGTGGTCAGGACTCGCATTCCGTCTTCTTCGAGGAGACGGGCATGCTTGAACGAGCAGCCCGAGGGGCCGTGGAGGATGGCCACCTCCACCCCGAGGTCGCGGGCGGTATACAGGGAGGCGACGATCGAACTTGGCCGTGGTTGTACGTATTCCATTCTATCTCCATGTCTTGACGGCAAGGACAATAGTCCCACCGTTGCTCATCTGCTCTGCTCTGCTGATCCCGTCCTCCAGGTCGGCAGCCGTGACGGCGCCGGCCGGGAGGTCGTCTGCGTCGTAGTCGCCGACGATGACCGTTTTGTCTGGCCCGATCTCCTGCACCGCCGCCACCACTTCGTCGGCCGGGAAGCCCTCGCAGATGGTCTGGCCCTCGGTCCCGATCACCAGGACAAAGGGTGCGCCGCCTCCGAGGGCCCGTGCGTACGCGGCGGCATCGGCGGCGATCTCGCGGCATGCGCCGCTGTTCGCACAGTCAACGGTGAGCCGACCGTGCTCGCGGGAGACCGCCATCCGCCCGGTAAGGGGAGCGAAGTCCGCCAACCCCGTCGGGTCACGGCCCAGCAGACAGGCCGCGACGGCCGCCATCTGCAGCGGCGTCCGGTATCCCCGTAGGGCAAGGAGTGGGTTCTCAAACGAGCCCTGCACCTCCCCGTACCGGTAGATACAGTGCGTCCCCTCGACGACGGCGACCTCATCGGCGCCGACGGCGCCCGGCACCGTCACCCCGGCAGGGACGAGCACCCGTGCCGCGGCAGCGAGAGAACGGACCTTCTCGGTGATGGCCCGTCTCTTCCCGGCGGCGCAGGGGTAGTCGTCGCCCGAGGTGAGGACGGCAAGGTCGCCGGCCCCCGAGACGCCGAGAGACTCTTCGGCGATCAACCACCCGCCGCACTTGACCGCCTCTCTCGCGGCCGGGAGAACCGAAGCCGGCGTGATGGAGCGTCTCCACAGACGCCGACGCTCGGGAAAAACGAAGGTGCCCATCGAGGTGTGAAGCACACCACGGCCGCCAAGCACATGCGCCAGGGCCGTCGCCGTGGTGGTCTTCCCCCTCGCACCGGTGACCTCGACCATCAATCCGGGTCGGGATGAGAGAAGGAGGAGGCGGACCGCCTCATGATGGGTGATGACCTCGGGCCCCCGCCTGAGCAGGGGATGATCGGGATCGAGGTGGACCGGGGCGACGATCAGATCGTAGGATCGTCTCGCCGCCTCGGCAACAGAGATCCCGACCTCGCCGCGGTAGACGTCCACCGCATCGACGGTGTGCCCGGCCCCCTCCAGTGCCTCCGCAATCTCAGTGCCGCCATGGATAGTATCGAGGACGAGGACTCTCATTCAGACGTTTGCGTTGATCGCATCCTCGGCGTTCTTGACCATCAGGTCGGCCAGGAGGGGGTCGGGCCCGATGGGACCGGCATAGACCAGCGGGATCTCGCCGTTGTTGTGGGCGAAGGTGCCCTTATTCTCGCCCTCGGGGAGGCCGAGAAGGGCCGGGATGTCCTTGACGATGTGGATGCCCTTCGCAAGGAAGAGTGGGACGACGACAAGCATCTCGATCTCGTCCTCCTTGAAGAGATTCAGGGCGTCTTCCACGGTCGGGGTGTTCATGGACATGAAGCCCGGCCTGACCAGGTATTCAGGGTGCTGGTCTGCGATGTGGGCGGCGGTCTTTTCGATGAGTTCCTGGTTATAGGACAGCTTGCTGCCGTGTCCGACGAGTAGTAATCCCTTTTGTGACATACATTCATGAGTACAACTTTCGTAGCATAAATGTGTTACCGATTGGTTCTCTGGCCCGCCCGGCCCACGCTATCTGAATGAACGATTTCGAGCAGGATGTCGTCCACTGCCACAACGATTTCTTCACCCGAAAACGCCTCCAGGGCTCTGCCTGCTGGCTCAAGCAGCACAAATATTCCACACAGTACGTTGATGTCCTCGTCGATTCACTCGACTCCCACCAATTATGCGCGATCGAGTGCACGTCACTCAAGAGCAAAAAAGATCTTTCCGGAGAAGACCGGACGGTGCGGCTATCCGACCGTCGAATTTCAGGGCGATTCCGGTCGAAAGAACCAGGCCCACCTGATGCCATGGGAGGCCCGGCTCACCTCTGGAGGAGGGACCCGGGCATCAGGATCGAAGACTTCGAGAACTGCACCCCGCTTGAACGCACCGACGAGGCGTACATCCTCAACAGCCTGTAACAAAAGGGCTTTGTGATGGCAGGGACAACATTGGAGGAAGCATGATCGAGTGGTATGAGCGCTGCGGATTGGTCCTCAACGGCCAGGTGGTAAAGACTCCGGTTGTCATTGCTTCGATGGCAGGGATAACCGACGCCGCCTATGTGCTGACCAGAAAAGAGCATATCGGCGCCGCGTTCATCGGCGGATACTCCATCGACGCAGAGACGATGGAGGCGAGCCGTGCGATGGCGGCGGCGGGCCGAGAAGAGTTCGTGTACGACGACCCCATCACCGAGTTGAAGGAGCAGATCAAGGCCCTGGAGGGGAGGGGAGTCCTGATCGGGCTGAACCTGCGGGGAAGCACGCCTGCTTCATACGCGGCGGTCGCTGAGGAGATCGGGGACGGCGTGGTCTATGAGATCGACGCCCATTGCCGCCAGCCCCAGATGACGGCGCTCGGGTGCGGCGAAGCCCTGCTGCACGAACCGCACCGGCTTGCAGAGACGGTCAGGGTGCTCAAGGCCCTGGACGTGACCGTCTCGGTGAAGATCCGTGCCGGGGTCGCGGACGACGACCGCCAACTTGCCCGTCTCCTCTGGAAGGCCGGGGCCGACATCCTCCATGTGGATCTGATGGACTTCGGCTATGCGAGGCTGCGCCAGATCAGGAATGCCTGCCCGCTGCCGCTCATCGCAAACAACTCGATCACCTCCTTCGACCGGGCGATGGACCTGTTCGCCCATGGGGCCGATATGGTCTCTCTCGCAAGACGCTCGGACGAGCGGACCCTGGCCGGGATCGATGCCGCCATCTGCCGGCGGGCCGATGAGACCGGGTGGTACAACGCACCCAAGCAACTCTGCCGGGGCGGCGACATCAGGTCGCTCGCCTTCTGCTGTCTGCCGGTGAAGCACTGTCCGCTCCTCCCGTTCCTCGAAAAAGTCGGGCTCACCAGGGAGGAGTATATGGAGATAAAAACCAGAGCGGTCGCGGATACGCCCCTCGCCCAGGGGAAGATGACCTGCTTTGGAAGTATGGCCTGGTGCTGCAAGTCGAGTTCGCCGTGCATGCTGCGCGGGATCGCGGCGAAGGAGGGCGGGCTCAGCGATCAGGAGTACATGCGCCTGAAGCGTCAACTTGCCGACAAGATCATGGAGCGGATCTTTGATGGAATGCCGGAAGAAGACGCGAGTTGAGAACGCCCAACTCGCGATGGCCCTGGAGGTCTCAGCCTCCCCGAAGCCGGGGAACGTGGACCGCGGGCACGACTATCCCGATACCCGCCTGGAGCACTTCCTGGCCTCGGCGGTCTTTGCCGGCCGGGCTCTCGATCTTGCCGAGGAGGGGAAGACCGGGATCGGCGAGGTGATCCTGGAGGCGGTGAAGGACACCAACTGCCATGCCGGCGGGAACACGCACTTCGGGGCATTCATCCTCCTCGTTCCGCTGGTGCATGGCGGCGGGGTCGACGGGGCCATGCGGGCGGTCCAGGAGACGACGGTCGAGGACGCGGTGGCCTTCTACCGGGCCTTCGGGGCGACGCAGGTGCGGGTGCTCGAGACGGACGACCTGGACGTGAACGACCCCGCGGCCCTCGATACCCTGCGCAAGCAGGGGATGACGCTCTACGATGTGATGGCCTACTCGGCGCCGCGGGACATGGTGGCGCGGGAGTGGACGAACGGGTTCGCCCTCTCACAGGAGACAAAGGATCTCCTCTTCGCCCACGGCAGCGGGAAGGAGGCGATCGTGCAGGCCTTCCTCGACCTCCTCGCCGCCCACCCGGACACCTTTGTCGCGAAGAAACTGGGTGCCGACGCGGCCCGCCGGACGATGGAGCGGGCCGGCGAGGTGAAGGCCGGGGAGATCTCGCTGGAGGTCTTCGACGAGGAGTGTCTGGCCGCCGGGGTGAACCCGGGTTCGCTGGCAGACATCATGATCGCGGGGATCTATCTCGCGCTCAGCGAGGGGTGGAGATGGGATTCCTGAGAGAGGGGATCAACGAGGTGGTCGCGACGACCCGCGGCAATGCCGCACCGATGGGGATCATCTGCCGCAACGGTGCTCTTTCGATGGTCCTCTTCAGGGGTTCCCACACCGAGGCAAATATCAGGCGGGACGGATGGGTGGTGGCAAACTTCACCGCCGACCCGGTGGTCTGGGTGCGGACGGCCTTCGAGGATCTGCCGCAAGAAGATCTGGTCGCCGAGGAGGTGGCGAGCCGGCGGGTCGAGCGTCTCTGCACCTGCGAGGCCTGGGCGGCGTTTGCCGCGGAGGTGAAGCACGAGACCGCCGAGAAGAGCCTGATCGCCCTCACTCCGCTGGCCGAGCCCGCCGTTCTGAAAGAAGGAGTCTGCCCGGTGAACCGCGGGTTTGCCGGGATCATCGAGGCGACGGTGCATGCCACCCGGTACGTCCGGAGCCGCGATCCTCATCTCAGGGCCCTCATCGACCATCACCTCGCGCTGGTGCAGCGGTGCGGTGGGCCGCGGGAGTGGGAGGCGGCACGGGTGCTGGAAGGGTTCATCTCTGAGGATAAGGAGTGAGGATCACGGGAATACGAAATAGATCTCTTCTCTGAATTTTACGCGGTAGAAGATCAGAGTACCTGAACTGGTGAGTCTGCATCCAATCCTATATCGTCCCACCCGTATCCGGTAGAAATCCGAATGCCCTTTCATCTTTTTAAAATCAAAATCAGTGTAGAGATCGTTGGAGTCCGGTATAGCAGAAAATACCAGTTCTTCGATATTTTCTCTGAGGGGAATCGGCACCTTTGTGAGATCTTTTAAAAATGTCTTTTTATAGAGGCATTCAACCATTTCAAACCGATTCCTTCATTTTTTTATAATATTCCCGCGCCTCTGCACGGCCGAGGGGTTCTTCATCATCTGCCTCCTCGATGTAGTGTGAGAGGCCGTAGTCCTCGATGATGGACTCGATCCGTTCAAAGGTAGAGATGTCGATGATGACGCCGACCGGGGTATTGTCTTCGGACATCACATACTGACGTTTAATATCAAGCATAGATTCTCCCCGATACACTCTTTCGCGTCTGTTGATATAAATGATGATCAACCGGATCACAAGTCAGTCGTCAATGACATCGGCCAAGTTTTTCGGCACTCTTCCAGTGTCACACCGGTGGCCCTACCACCCGGCAGATCCAAGATCTTCCTATAGTAGGGTTTGTCACCCTTGATGATCTCATAGTGGGCTTGCTGCAATGCCACCTCGATGTATTCGATGATCATCTCCACTCAAGAAGGACAATGGATCCCAAAGGAGGAGAAGACTTTGCCATGCCCGAGTGTATTCCATGCTACGGGTATGGCAGGATACTGTGGGGGACGTTCCCCTCTACAACGGGAAGACCGCGTACTGCATGTACCAGATATACTGCACCACCGGGATCCAGAAATGGTAGCCTTCCCAGCAGAGGGTGGCAAAGCGGAAGTCCGCCACCAACCACCATGCAAGGGAGAAGAGCATCAGGACGGGGAGCAGGGTGGCAAGCGCCATGGGCCGCACCCTCCCTGCGGCCGTCAGGAGATAGAGGGCCGCGGCTGCGGCGAGGAAGAGGTAGGTGAGGGGCATGAGAAATACCAGTTCTCCGCTCATCTGCGTCCCTGAGTGGATCTGGAGGACGACATAGATGAGCGGAAGGTCGATGACGATCAGCCAGAAGAGGGTCTGCAGGGAGCGTGTGATCTCGTTCTCGCCAAACCCGATGTACCGGAGGGCATAGGTACCGAGCACGATCATCGGGAGATAGATGGGACTGAGATAGCGCATGTCGGGGACGATCCCCGGACTCCCCGACATCCCGGAGACAGACCTGAGATAAGCAGCCAGGACGATGAGGGCGGTGAGGGCAAAGAAGGTGATGAACCGGGCGTCACGGGCCGTCGCCGTCAGGGAGAGGCGCCCTGATGTACGGAGGCGGCGGGCGAGCGGGACGACGAGGAGGAGGGCGAAGAAGGAGAACGAGGAGACCTGAAAGATCCCGGCCGAACCGGGGAAGGAGGGATCGAAGAAGGTTCCATAGCACCCTGAGATGAGGTCGCCGCTCGGGAGGGCGTACTGTCTGGTCACCGTCGCCTGGAGGGTGCCGGCCGCGGATGAGAGTCCTCTCGGGACGGCGGCGCCAGAACACCCCGCCTGCCAGGGGAGGAGGAGGGGGTGACCGGTGAGGGCGAGATTGTTCACAAAGAGCGGGAGTGCTCCGAGTGCGACGCCGGATACGGTCAGGACGATCGTCCCGCACTCGCGCCACCCTTTCCGGGCCGCGAGGACGAGGAGGAGAGCGAAGAGCAGAAAACCTGCAAGGAGCGATGGGCCGAGTTCCGGCCTGGCCCATGCCGTCCACCCGACGGCGATGAAGGAGGCGAAGAGCCAGAGGGGGCGGTCGCGGGAGAGATAGAGGGTGAAGAGGTAGACTGCAAGCGTAAAGAAGAGCATCACCAGCATGTGGTCCTTGGCATTCCCCGACCAGAAGAGATAGAACGACGAGGTGAGCGTCGCGACAAGGCCAAAGATTCCCCAGCGGACCGGGCCAAAGACCTCCCGGAAGAGATGATAGACAAGGAGGGCAAAGAGGGCCAGGGCGACGGTGTTGGTGAAGACGATGGCTGCGACCTCAGGATAGACGCTGACGTCTCCGGGATGCACCCCGCGTACAAACCAGAAGGGGCGGTAGAGGGCCATGTTGAGGACAAAGAGAATGCCCCAGGAGATGATGGCGGCATAGGTCCAGGAGATGATGGCGGCATAGGTCCAGGGGACGCCGCGCCAGCGTGCGTATTTGGGGAACCACCACTCGATCATGAGGATGACGGCAAGGAGGAGTGCCGACCAGAGGATGAGGACGAAGAGGCGGAAGGAGTCATCGAAGAGAGAGAAGAGATAATATGCCGGGAGGGAGAGGGTCGGGAGCGCCAGGGTGTAGCAGAGGCAGTCGTGGTGAGAGGCGGCATAGGCCGAGGAGCCATAGGGGTGGTAGCCGTACAGAAGATCCTCGCCTTCGACCAGGTGGTTCACCTGGTCCGCGGAAATCCATTCGTCGGTGATGAAGATGGCGGGATATGAGATGGTGAGGGCGATGAGAAAGGAGAGAAGGACGATCATGAGGTTTGATTGTATGGCGGACGGGTGGGAGGGTTCATCCGCCTGATCTCTTCTCATCGGGGCAGGTGTCCTCTCCGTCATCTTATCTTCCCTTTTTTCAAAGGGAGCGCAGGAGAGAACATGATAGTATATGCCCTCAGAATTTCATTTTCCACCATAGACACGCGATCACACCTGTTCTGATTATATTTTCATCATCAATATGATATATACTCGTTTTGATATTCGTCTGCCCTCGGTTTGTGAGACCGACCCCGTGAAGAGACGGGTAAGTGTGTCCACTCCTTCACTCTCTTCACAACAGGGCAGCGAGCAGGAACACAACACCCCGCCGCCTCCCGGTTCTCTTCATCGTGGGGGGTTCCCCCCGGCTGAGAGAGCAGATGAGAATACCTTCTCCTTCTAACAGGGCGGCACGTCTGGTTCCACGGCGTTCTTTTCACGAGAGGATACTGGATCGTTTTCCACAACCAGAGATCTCTAGCGACCTTTTGTTCTTGACGCGCCACTACGAAGCGATCAAAAAACGGAACCCGACTTCACCAATCGGGTTGCGGAAAAGAAATGTCCGGGGTCCGGTTCACACAGTCCGGTCCGGTTCAACAGACTGATCAATCGGGGAGAGAGCATCTTCACCGGATTCGGATGGATCGGAGGTGCCCTCCTGATCATCGTCCTCATCCGGATATTCTTCTTCACAGAATTCCTCCTCTTCCACCTCGGCATGATATGTCAGCCATGCAACCCCGAGGATCAGGGGCACTCCAACCGGAACCGAAAAGCCCGCGGGGCCGTGGAAGAGCAGGCCGTACTGGGCGATGACCGAGGCGAGGTATGCAACCCCCGCACCCGCGATGAGGAGGGAGACGAGTTTTCTGATCGATGCATAGTCCTCGTACCACATGCAAACGAAGTACCCGATCGCGGCGATCAGGAGGAGCGTGCCGCAGAGCCATAAAAGGACTGAGAGGGCACTCCTCCCACCGAGGATGCCGGATGAGACATACTCGATGTCGCGCACGAGGGTGATGATGTTCGTCCCGAGATAGGTCTGCTGATACCGCAGGAGTGGGAACTGGAGGCCTGCACCCAGACCACCTCCGATGAGGTAGATGTTTGCAGGCAGGACAAGGGTAAGGGCGAGAAGGGCGGAGAGGATGGATCTTTTGATCCTGTACATCACGGCATCTCCGCCCGGCATGATAATGGGTTCCATAGATCGTTCACTGAGCAATCACCAGATATTTTCTGTCATGAGGGGAGGAAAAATATCCCTTTCTCCGGTCAGGTCACAGCATCAAGAATGACCTGCGACGATCCGTCTTTGTAGGTCGCCATGACCATCACCCGATGCCCTCCCCGGGGATCGGCGACCGGAGTGGCATTGAATGCGGATGCTCCGACCTCATGATCGAGCCGGTTGGTCTGCTCGATCCCGTCGATCGTCCAGTTCAGGTGATCGACATCCCGCTCCCCCATGCCGCCGACATAGGTAACGGTGATCGTGCCGTCTTCAAACTGCGTTGCCGTCGCCCCGACGATCCCGTTTCCCTGAAGATCTCCGGTGGTGCCAAAACCGAAGGAGGCAACGATGGCGGCAAGGATCACCGTGACGGCGACCATGAGGATAGCGGCGATGGTCGAGGAGACCGCGTCGTCATGTGCGGACTGAACCATAGGTCTCCACCCCCATAAAGAAAAAAAAGGGAAGGGGTTCAGACGAAGGTGTCCAGGACAACCTGCGTTGTACCGTCGTTAAACAGTGCTGCAGCAACCACATGTTCCTTTGCGGAGGTGCCAAGACCAGTGAATGTGGTTGAATTCCCAACTTTAGGTGTTTGCCAGTTCTCGGTGTGCTTTGTGTTTGAAGAATCAGTGACAGTTATGTTGAGCCACAGCATGTCGCCTGCGTCCGGACCGCCCTGATAGGTGACCATAATATCCTGACCCTGCTGGGTCGCAGTGGCGGCGACACTCTTAGTGCCAGACATGTTGCCGGCCATACCGAAAACAAACGCGGCGATGACGGCCGCGAGGATCACCGTGATGGCGACCATGAGGATGACGCCGATAACCGGCGACACAGCCTCGTCATTCTTCTCAAACTTCTCAAACAGTTTCATCGGTTTCACCACCCTACCCGTACAGGTAGGATAGTATATGCTCTCATGGCACAGTATATCAAGATTTTGATCCAATCGACCTTAGATCCGGAGATTGTTATATATATATTTTGATTTGAGTTTTTTAAAACGCAACTCCGGGCCAGAAAATCCCGAATTTATGCACGGATGACGCACCACCTCCCGCACCCGCCCCTGCGCCCCCATTCTGAAGGAGTAATTCCCTGAAAAAGCGATGAAATATTCCTCTCTTCATATGGATTCATATACATTACACCAGACTCTCAGGTCCAGGATTATCCCGATGTCCGGGCCATAAAATAGCGCCAGATAATAATATATCTAAGTTCCGCAAGATCATGAGTGCCACTTATCCGGTAAACTCCAAAAAATAAATATTATGGAGAGCACCCTACAAATCAGTCCGATATCTCATCCCGACCATTCTTCCCCCATACCGCACCGCCACAGGGGGTTCACCGACCGCCTCCCTGCAAGGTCGGGGACGGCATGGACGATGGCACCGTCGATGAAGCCCTTCGTCTCGACGAAGGCCTCCCGCACCGACATCCCGCGGGCAAGGCTGGCGGCAAGTGCCGCGGAGAAGCAGCACCCCGTGCCATGGACGGCGTACGGATGGCGCTGACCGGTGAGGAGCACCTCGCCGTCCCGGTCCATCAGGAGGTCGGCCGGTTCGCCGGGGAGGTGGCCACCCTTCACCACCACCGCACCGGCCCCCATCGCAAGGAGCGACCGGCCCGCCTCCCGCATCGTTTCGGGGCCGTCGATCTCCACACCGGTGAGCACCGCCGCCTCGGGGAGGTTCGGGGTCACCACCGCAGCCCCGGGGATGAGTTCACCAAGAAGCACCTCGACCGCGTCCTCAGAGAGAAGACGGGTGCCCGAGGTCGCCACCATCACCGGGTCGACGACCACGGGCACGCCGGCAGGCAGGGAGGCGGCCACCGCCCTGATCCCCGATGCATCCGCGAGCATCCCGGTCTTGAAGGCTCCCACCCTGAAGCCCGCCGTGACCGCCTCTATCTGGACGGCCACCGCCTCGGGTGGGAGGGGCCATGAGCCCCGCACCCCGCCGGGGTTCTGGGCAGTCACCGCCGTGATCGTCGACGTCCCCCAGACGCCGAAGGCTGCGAAGGTCGCCAGGTCGGCCTGGATTCCGGCCCCACCGCCAGAGTCGGAGCCTGCGATCGTGCATGCGCAGAAAGGAGTATCCATCAGAGATCATGGGAGCCGCATCCCTCGAATACCTTCCCACCCTCAGGAGGAGACCGGCACCGCCTCACGGACAAGGAGAAGAAACCGATCCTTCGGAAGGTTCGCCTGCTGGAGCACCGAGAGGAGTGTCCCCACCGGCAGGTCGCCGCGGCGCGGCACGATCACCAGGAGGCGGCGACCGGTCTCGTCGACGCGACTGAGGGCGACCTGGCTTCCTCTGCTCCGTTTCGGTGCGAAATCGAACCCAGCCCTCTTCAGACCCCTGATGACCTGGTCGGAAGAGAGCACATGAAGCCGCGTCATTCCGACACCTCGAAGGTCGTCGTGAACTTTCGCGGCGAACGGAGGGCCGGGACAATGTCATCGGTCAGGCCGAGCACCTTTGCGTTCTCCAGATAGAGTTCCGCCGCTTCCCTGAGATGGGCAAGGGCGCGGTCGGGCGTCTCGCCGCAGCTCGCAACCCCGATCTCAGGGCACTTCGAGACATAGATCCCGCCCTCCTCCCAGAGGGCCGCGGTCAGGGTGTATCTCCTCATGGCTCATCTCCCCCCACATGCCGGACAGGCCGGCACCCTCTCACTGGGACGCCCCCAATATCAACCCTTGCCCCCTCCCGACGGCCACCCATCACTGCCTTTAACATGGCTCCGGTCGACCTCTTTTCATGGACATCGAGGGATTCGCCCGCCGCGAACGTGCGGCAGGCAGGAGCAGGGAGGACGTGGTCGAAGCCCTCACCAACAGGATCCTTGAGATCAAGAGCGGCGCCTCCAGAGCGTATGCCCGACAGTTCGCCGCGGCGGTCGTCGAGGAAGTGGAAAACACCTCCGGGCTTACCGGCGACCTCTTCGAATACGAGCACGCGGGAGTCACGATGGGCGAGTTCGGCGTCGGGTCAAGGGGCCGGGGCGACTTCTTCGCCCACCGCCAGTTCCCCAGGATCATCGGGAAGGCCGCGGCCGCCGTCGGCGTCGACGAGATGGACGACGCCGGGGCCGTCAGGGCCGGCGGCGAGTTCATCATCACCACCGTCGACGGGATGCACTCGCGCCTCTCCGACTTCCCCTTCCTTGCCGGGTTCCATGTGACGCGGGCGACACTCCGCGACGCCTACGTGATGGGAGCACACCCCATCGCCCTCCTCTCAGATATCCACGTCGCCGACGACGGCGACGTCGCCAAGATCTTCGACTACACCGCCGGGATCGCCGCCGTCGCCGAGGCGATGAATGTCCCGCTGGTGACGGGATCGACCCTCCGCATCGGTGGGGACATGGTCATCGGCGATCGGATGACCGGGTGCGTCGGAGCCGTCGGGGTTGCCGACCACCTCACCGCCCGCAAAGAGACGAGACCAGGCGACGTGTTGCTCATGACCGCCGGCGCGGGCGGCGGGACCATCGCCACCACCGCCCTCTACTTCGGCCGCCCGGAGGTCGTCGAGGAGACGATCAACCTTCACTTCCTCAAGGCCTGCGAGGCGCTGCTCAAGAGCCCGGCCCTCGAACATATCCACACCATGACCGACGTCACCAACGGCGGACTGCGGGGCGATGTCTACGAGATGGCCGAGACCGCCGACTGTAAGATCGTCGTCGACGACGGGAACCTCAGAGAACTTGTCCAGCCACAGGTGCTGGAGATGCTCGACGCCCTCCAGATCGATTACCTCGGCGTCTCCCTCGACGCCCTCCTCATCGTCGTGCCCCCTGAGCACGCCGAGGAGGTCATGGCCGTCGTCCGCTCAGCTGGCGTCCCGATCGCGGAGATCGGATATGTCGAAGAGGGACCGGCAACGTCGGTCCTCCTCTCTGAGGGTGAGGAGCGGGACTTCCAGCCGCGGTTCAGGGAGTCGGCCTACACCCCGGTGAAGAAAGTCGTAGACACCGAACCTCGCGACTTCGATGAGATGAAGGAACATGTCCGCAGGGCCGCAGACGCCGCAATTGCGAAGAAAGAGCGGATCCTCACGCGGCTCGGAAAGAACGAATAAAGGGGGACGGCCCCGGCCTCCTCACTCCCGGGCGAGAGACACCCTGGGGACGGGGAAGATATGCCTATATCAGGCCCGGTCCGGGAGTTGAACATTCCTAACCGGGCCCAGATCAGGGAGATCGGGAGATAACACCAGAATAAGCCCAGTTTCCTGAACTCAGCCGGGAAAACGGGCCCATAATCGTCCCCTGTTAGCCGATATGATCCTGAGTGATATTTCATGGTCGGAGAGCCCCGTGGCGCCTGGCAGGAGGCGGGGATATCAGCCGGATACCCCCGCGATTTTGAGGGCGAAAGACGGCGTCTTGAAACACTGCTCTGAGCAACGTTCAATCGCACATGCTTGAGCCCGGAGCTCATGCCTGATTCAACAAACCAAAAAAAAATTATTCCTCTTTTTTCCCGCTTGCACAGAGGTTGAAGGCGAGGTACGGCACCCGACGCTCCACAAAGGGCTCGAACCGCCTTGCAGCGTTGAAGAGCGGTTTTGATAAGTTTACATGGGCGAAGGAACAGTGATGAGTCTCGACCTTTGAAAACCCTGCCGCCGTGAAGAGCGCACAGATCTCCTCATCTGAATAATAGTGCTCGTCGAAGTCACCTACTCCCACCCGGCCCCAGTGTACCTTCTCTCCGATCTTATAGACCGCAGGCAATGCGGCGGTAAAGAGGTTGTGGCCGAGGGTGCAGATGGCGACCCGACCTCCTGGCCGCAACACCCGGTAGACCTCGTCGAGCACCTTCGCCGGATCCTGGACATAACTGAAGGCCAGAATGCTGGAGACCGCATCAAAGGAGTTGTCCCTGAAGGGAAGATAGTCGGCCGTGCCGGTGATGAGGTGTTCAAGCCTGTTCCTGGAACGACCCTCCTGCACCATCGCCGGAGATAGATCGAGCCCGACCGCCCGGCCGCCGCCGTTGGCGAGATAATATTTCATGAACAGCCCGGTGCCGCAACCGATGTCAAGGAGGTCGCCGCCCTTCGGGAGGCAGCACATCACCTGCTCCCTGATATGCCCATGATACCGTTCCCCGACATCGCCACCATACCGCGAGTCATAGACCTCAGCGACGTGGTCGTAGTGTTCCTGAACCTTCTCTAAGTTCTCTTTCAAAAAAACACCTCCCTGCTGATCCTTGCCAGCAGGGCATTGATCTGGACATATTCGTTCCCGCCCCTCAGGATCGAGAGTTCTGCATCGGCCAGGGCGACCGCGATCCGCGGGTCGGCATAGACCCGGTCGGCCGCCCGCGCCAGTTCCCTGATCACCTCATGGCCGGTCAGGCCATAGTCGATGAGCAGGGCCTCGGCCCACTGCCTGGCGCCCTGGAGATCGCTCTTTGCCAGGGCCTCGAAGATCGATGCCGCCAGGCTCTCGGTCTCAGACGTGGCCGTGGCTGCAAGGTCGACCTCACCCTCTGAACCGGCGAAGAGTTGGAGGAGAATGATCGCCCGACGGAGGTCGCCGCCTGCCGACGGGACGATGAGGTCGAGGTCGGCCGGCGCGACCTGGTCGTCACCGACGCCCTCGGCCGCCATCACCTCTTCGAGCCGCCGCCTCACCACCCCGTCGGGGAGGGGGACGAAGGTGAGAGGGAGACACCGGGAGGCGACCGCCGGGATGACCGCACTCTGGTTGGAGGTGAGGAAGACAAAACGGCATGTCCGCGAGTAACGCTCCATCGTCCGGCGGAGGGCCTGCTGCGCCTCGCGGGTGAGGGCGCTGGCACCCTCGAAGATCAGGAGCCTGAACTCGGCGTCAAGTGGACGGATCGAGGCATACCATCTCACCACGTTCTTGAAGTTCGAGATGAGACTCTCGTCTTTCCGGTAGATATGCGCAAACCGTTCCTCAGCCTCGAAGTACTTCTTCCCCCCCTCGAAGAGGTCAGCCGTCGGGAGGACGGTGGTGTTCTCCTGCCAGTGAGCGCCGTACAGCCCCCGCGCCAGCGCCTCGACGGCCACGCTCTTTCCGGTGCCGGGAGCACCGACGACGAGGAGGTGCGGGACATTCTTGCTCTCCGCAAAAGAAGAGAGAACCCGCACAACCTCGTCCTGCCCCAGGATAGCCGAAAAATCGGTCGGCCGATACTTCTCACTCCAGAGCATCGGCCACCTCCCCGAGCCGCCCGGCCATTGCCCTGAGCGCCTCCTCCAGAAAGATCCGGTTGTCCACCCCGACCGCCAGCGTCCGCGCCTCCTCTTCGGAGAGCGTACGGCATGCGGCGGTGATCGCCGGGACCGCCCGCGTCACCTCGTCGATGACCGCCAGCGTCGCGGTCCGGGCCGTCCTGGAGAGGGGATTGAGGTCGATGGTGATCACGCTCTTCCCCATCCGGCGCAGGGCCTCGCACCGGTCGCCGTCCTCCAGCGGGACCAGGACCAGATCGGCCCTGCCGATCCCATCAGGAAGACAGAGCGCCCGGTCATGGGAGAGCGGGATCAACCGCTCGGAGGTGCCGGTGAGCACCGTGACGCCGTGCTCCTCCAGAAGGGCGGTGATCTTTTCCATCCGCTCCTCGGTCCGGTGGAAGAGGTTCACCTCCACCGCCGCCCCACTCGCCTCCTGGAGGGCGGCGAGTTGATGAGCGCAGAGTGCCGCCGTGTTCCCGTTCACCGAGATCACAGGGCGCTCGGCCGAGAGGAGCATCGCCGCCGCGGTCCGCTCGGCCCGCGCCGCGCTCGCGGTCGTCTGCTCGCCGAGGAGATAGTCGAAGGCCTCGCCCCGGCCCTGGGCGATCAAACCCTCGGGGGCGACGAGTTTCGCCCACATCGCTTTTGTCAGGCGGTCGCGGACCATCAGCGCCGCATAGCGCGGGTGGTCTTTCGGGATCTCGGTCATGATTCACGCACCTCCACCAGTCTGAACCCCTCGTGTGCCACCTTGAGGGGGAACAGTTCGCCGAAACCGGCGAGCACCTCGCCGGCACCTTCACCGGCGGCAAAGACTCCGAGCCCCAGCATCGTCATGCTTGCCGGCACCCCCGTCTCGTCGCAGGCGTCGAGGGCCGCACGCACCTCAGGCCTCACCAACCCGCTCTTCTCGGCGAAGGCGCGCGAGAAGGCGAAGAGTTCGGCAAGATCGCGGGGACATTCGGGTGGAAAGGCCGCGGCCACCCTGGCAAGTTGCTCGGGAGAACCGATCACCTCGGGGGTGGGGAGCGGCCCGAAGGAGAGAGCATAGATCGTCTCGTCGGTCATCACCCTCGTGATCCGGGCGGCGGTCCCCGGCCCTTCCCGACAGACCACGCCGCCACCCTGGCAGGCCGCCACATCGCCAAGCCCGGTGTTGTGCACCACCTCGGCCCGGTGGGCGAGGGCCGCGATCCCCTCCCCCCCGAGGCCGAGGTCGAAGAGAGCGTCGAGGGCCGTGGCCGAGGCAAGGAGCGCCGCCGCCGAGAGCCCGAAACCCGAGCCGATCGGGAGACGGCAGGTCGTCTCCACCCTGGCAGCGACCCCGAGTTCGGTCATCAGATACTCGACCGGCGGCGCACCCACCGACTCGGCAAGTGTCCGACCGTTCCGGTCGACCCGCCTGATCACTACGTCGAGACGATCGGCCGCGGACGCCACCGCCCTGACCCCTTCGTCGACGACGATCCCGGCACCAAGGCTCCCGGTCGTCTCCGGCGTCTCGCCGGCCACCTTCTTGAAATATCCGGAGATGTGCCCCGGACAGAAGGCTACAGCAGTGCGGACCATATCGCCTCTGCAACCTCCTCTTTGGTCCCTGAGACCGGGGTCTTCCCCGCGGCCGTCAGGATCTCAAATGTTCCACCCGTCGCTCCCATCGCGGGCGGCGTATTCATCACCACCATGCTCACTCCAGTCTCCTCGATCATTGCCCGTGCCCGTGCTTCCTCGGCCCACCCGAGTTTGAAGGCGACCGCCATCCCCTCGAAACTTTCGAGCACGGCGTCGAGCACCTTCGGGAGGGGACGGAGGGCGAGGTCCACCGGCGCCCCGCTCGGGATCTTTCCCGACGCCCGCACCGGGGCGAAGTCGGAGATCGCCGCCGCCGAGATATAATAGTCGGCGCCCGCCCGCACCGCCGAGAGGGCGGCCTCCATCATCTCGGCCGCCGTATCCACATGAATATTTTCCACGCACGGCACCGACGGCCCCGCGTGGACTATCGTCACATCCGCCCCGAGCCTGAAGGCCTCCAGGGCCAGTGCCCGGCCCATCCGCCCGGTCGACCTGGTGGTGAGCACCCTGACATCATCGACCGGTTCGGCACAGGCGCCGCTGGTGACGACCACCCGCCTGCCCGCAAGCGGTCGGCCGGAGAGGGCGCGCTCGACATGGAGAACAATCTCCTCGATGCCCGCGATCTTTGCCTTCTCCTCCTCGATCCTGGGCGGGACCACATCGATCCCCCACCCGCGGAGCTTCTCAAGGTTCTCCACCACGCCGGGGTGGCGGTACATGCTCTCATGCATCGCCGGCACGACCACCACCGGCATCCCGCGGCCCAGGGCCGTCGTGGCGAAGGTGGTCACCGGGGTATCGTCGATCCCGACGGCGATCTTGCCGATCGTATTTGCCGTGCAGGGGGCGACGAGGAGGAGGTCGGCACACCCGCCTTCTCCGCAGTAGACGACATGCTCCACCATTCCGGTGCATCTCGTGATCGCCTCCCGCCCGGTGGCATAGGTGAGGGCGTCCGGGTGGATGATCCCGCACGCCGCCCCGCTCATCACCACCTGCACTCCCGCACCGCGGCGCCGGAGTTCGTGGGCGAGTTTCACCGTCTCGACGGCGGCGATGCTCCCGGTGACCGCCAGCACAACCGTCTTTCCGCTCAGCCTTCCGCCATCACTCATGAGAGCACCACATCATGTACGACATGCCATATATGCGGCCCATATTTCTTTACTTTGCGGGTTGTGACCGCCGCGGTAAACCCGGCGTCCTTTGCCATCGCCTCGGCCGCCGCCGCGGCGTCCCCGAGGGCATGGAGATGGATGACCGTCCCGACCTCTGCATGGGCAAGGGCCGCGGCGAAGAAACCCGGCGCATCGAAGTGGCCCATCACCACCCGGTCGTAGACCCCATCGAGAAGGTCGCGACAATCGCCGTTCTCAGGCCGCACCCGCCCTTCGAGTTTGTTCTCATGAATATTTCTCTGAAGGTATCCAAAAGAGACAGGATTGATCTCCATGGCATGCACCTTTGCGCCTGCCGACGCCATCGGGACCGTGAAGTACCCGATCCCGGCGAACATATCTGCCACCCGCTCGCCTGGTGCGATGACCCGACCCATCAGCCGCCGCTCCTCCAGGTTGCCCTGGGCGAACATCACCTCTGCCGGGTTGAGCCAGTAACAGAACCCATTCTCATGGTGGCAGACCGGGTGGGGATCGCCATAGAGCACCTCGGTCGCAGGGAGGCGGCGGACCCCGTCGATCCCGGCGAGGTACAACACACAGGCCGGAGAGCGCCATGCCACGATCGCCGCCACCTCCTCGTCGGTGGGGCGCGCACCGTGGATGACAGCGGTGTCCCCGATCATCTGGAAGGAGCGGCCCCGGTACGGCCGGCGCTCGGGCAGATCAAACTCCACCCCATAGCCCTCCCGCACCGGGACATAGGCCCATTCCCCTTCGACATAGGGGCGGCGGGACCGGTCGAGCCACTCCTCCCGCATCGCTGCGGCGAGGGCGTCCCTGGAGACCTTCCGTACCCGCATGCCTGTCTCACCCTACAAGGACCAAGCGCTCGGCCTCATCGTCCCTGAGAACTCTGATCGTTCCCCCGTCCTCGACCTCAAGCCAGGGGACTGCCCGGCACTCGACCGGCACCTGGGTTCTGGGGTCAAGGAGCCCGATCACGTCGCCGTCATGGTAGGTGACCAGGGCGTTCTCGGCGTCGCCCACATTGCCGACAAGCCGATCGATCTCATCCTCGGAGACAAAACGCGACGTGCCTTCCCTGAGGTCATATACCTGGATTCTGCCGTGTCCCGCCCCCCGCACTTCCAGATAGTGATTGTGGACAACAACGACGTCGCCGGTCTGGAACCTGGGGAGACGGACAAGATAGGTGACGCGGTAGAGACGCTTGCCGTCCTTCTCACCGACAAGTTTGGGGTGGGTGGTCATCTTCCCGCCGAGGGCAGAACAGAACTGGGAGGAGATCACCTGCCCGATGTGCTGAGAACCGACGATGATGTCGATACCATCCCTGATCTCATCGATACTCGAGATAAAGGAGAGACGCTCGCCGCCCTCCTGGAGCCCGTCTTCGATCTCCTCTGCGATCCGAATCGCCCGGTCCATCTCGCGGCCAGAAGGTCTCCGGCCGGTGGCCCGGAGCTGGATGATCCCCTCGTAGTAGCCGCCGCTGATCCGGTTGCACCGGTCACACTGCTCCTTTCTCCAGATGATCTTGACCTCGCAGGTTCCGGTGACCTCAACGCCGTAGAGTTTCCCCGAGACCGTCAGGTCGACGAAGGTCCGATTCGGGTTGGGATCACGGTATGTCAGCGAGGTCTCGGCACCCCGCAGGTCGGGGTGGAGGGTCAGGGCCGAGAGGGCGATCTCATGGATCATGGTCTCGTGGTCGACCGTGGTGTCGGTCCAGGTCTTGCCGTGCTTCTGGGAATCGCAGACCGGGCAGTAGATGCTCTCCACCCTGGGCTCGCACTTCAGCCACTCGGTCTCCGCCGCCCGGCACACGTTGCAGAGCCCGGCCGAGGGTTTGCCGCAGCGCGGGCAGACGCTCCTGAGAATCTCCATGATTATACCGAGATGATGAGGGCGTGCGGGACACCGCCGATCTTCACGCAGCACTCTTCGGAGATCAGTCCCATTGCGACCGCAACCCCGACCGCCTGCTCGCCGATGAGGTTGGCGTTGCAGGCACCCCGCAGGGCGGCCCGCACTTCCTCTTCGGTCGCGGGTGTCGAGCCGTAAAAGGCTTCGGTGACGGCGACTTCGACATCACCGTGGCAGAGGGTGGTGTTGAGCAGGTCTTCGTCGCAGACCGCCACCACGGCACCCTCCCTGGTATGGTGGACCTTGAGGTACATTCGTACGTACGTTGTACGGCGAGAGTAAAAAAGAGGTGGATCGTTCAGAGTGATATTTCGACGCCATAAACCGCAGACGGCGTCCCGGCGTGGATCTGCCAGGCCTCGTCTGCGGTGATCGCACCAGACTCGATCATCTTGCGGGTGACTCTCGGGACTGATTTGGGGCCGAGCACCGCGCCGGGCCGGGTGTTGTCGTCCATGTAGTCGGTCTCCATGGTGAACCGCCGCCCGGACCGGGCCATTTCGGCAAGCCCTTCCTGTTTGGCGAGGAAGGAGGGCATCAGAGGGGTGTCGGGGGTGGCATAGTGTTTGACGACGCGGCCGGGGTCCATCCCGGCCTGTCTCGCGAGATCGACGATGTCGGCGCACGGCCCGCTCTCGGCATGGAGTTGCACCGCACACCCGAGGTCGGCGCCGAGTTCGAGGGCGTGGACAAGCACCTGTTCGGAGGCGGCGGCGACGTCGGGTTCCACCGGGAAGTGGGGGCGACCGCTCTTGAGGGCGACGGCCTTCCCTTCCTCGACGTACTCCGCCGCCACGTCGAGTCCGGCGCAGGCGAGGTCGACGGCGGCGGCAAGCCCGATCCGGTCGCCGTATTTCAGGACTTCGATGGGGTGGACGCCGAGGATGGGGAAGACCGTGACTCCCACCTCGCGGACCATCCCGGCGACCCGCAGGGTTTCGTCGAAGGCCGTCCGGTAATCGTCCCCTTTCCGGGGGCAGACG
Source organism: Methanofollis aquaemaris (assembly GCF_017357525.1). Taxonomy (NCBI): domain Archaea; kingdom Methanobacteriati; phylum Methanobacteriota; class Methanomicrobia; order Methanomicrobiales; family Methanomicrobiaceae; genus Methanofollis; species Methanofollis aquaemaris. The sequence continues at coordinate 851,747 of NZ_CP036172.1, forward strand.
CCGACGGTGTAGGCCGGAAGGGCGACCATGAAGACGTGCGTCCCGCCGGCGCGCTTGAAATCTTTCGCCGCCTCCACGCCGCGGCCGTGGACCGGATCGAAGTGGATGTGGTCGTCGGTGATCGGGGTCTCAGGCAGTTTCATCGATTGACCTGATGCTCATGAGGGGATACTCGCCGGTGAAGTGGAGTTCGGCGACGCACCTGGCCGTCCCGACCTGGGTGGTGATCTCCACCGAGAACATCGCCCCTGCCAGTTCGGAGTAGCCGAAGGGGTTGGCGGTCATCATCTCGCGGTCCAGAGTGACATGGATCTCCTCGACGTACGGCTGGAGGCCGACGGCCTGCTCGATCGCGGTCTCCACGCTTGCGGCCGTCGCACGGGAGATCGGCGTCCCGACCCACTGATGGTACAGGGCGCCGAGTTTGATCCCGGCCTCGAAGGCCGCCTGTTCACGGTCACTGCTCATGGAGGATCATGGGTGTTGATGGGATTTATAGAGTGGCGAGGGGAACAGGGGGCGGCACCGTGCTCTGGTCGGGATCTTCGATGTGGCCTTTCCGGTTCTATCTTCGGGGTCGCGTCGGGATGATTGGATCAGGAACAGATGGGCCACCCTCCATCACCAAAATTTTTCTGTCGTCTCGCGCCGGGGGTTTCCCCCCGGACCCCCACGACGAAGATAGAGCGGGGGTGGCATTCTTTTTCACCGTGATGAAAGCGATCGAGATCCAACAGGGGCATGAAGATCAGGCGTGCCGTCTTCATGGTGCAAAATAGACCGGGCGTTTACCCGGTTTGCGAATATTTTCCCATGACCGGGGGCGTCAGGGGCTGGAAAATCCTCCGGCACCCCGTCATCGGATTGAAAACCCAGGTATTCTGAGAGGAAAACTGGTTTTCTATTTTCAAATGGATGAAAGAGAGAGGAGATCAGATGATGATCGCCTGGGTCTTCTCATCCTTCTCCACATCGAAGTCGGTAACCGCCGCTTCGGTGGTGAGGAGCATCCCGGCGATGGAAGCGGCGTTCTGGAGCCCGCTCCTGACCACCTTGGTCGGATCGAGGACACCCGCCACAGCGAGGTCTTCGAAGACACCGGTCTTGGCGTTGTACCCAATCTGCTCGTCGGCTCCGGCCCTCACCCGTGCGACGACCTCAGCACCTTCCATCCCGGCGTTCTCCGCGATCTGGCGCATCGGTTCTTCGAGAGCGCGCCTGACAATTGAGAGCCCGACCTGCTCGTCGCCCTCGAACTCGACACCCTCGAGTGCGGCCTGTGCTCTGAAGAGCGTGACACCGCCGCCGGCGACCACGCCCTCCTCGACCGCCGCCTTGGTGGCATTGAGGGCGTCGTCGATCCGCATCTTCTTCTCCTTCTGTTCGGTCTCGGTCGCCGCACCGACACGGATCACCGCCACGCCGCCGCCGAGTTTTGCGAGACGTTTCCTGAGATTCTTCTTCTTGTATTCGGAGTCGGCGATCTTGATCTGCGACTCGATGAGTGCGACCCGCTCGTCGATGGCAGACTTCTGGCCCTTGCCGCCGACGATGACGGTCTTGTCATGGTCGACCTTCACATTCCTGGCATGGCCAAGCATCGCCTCGGTGACCTCTTCGAGCTTGTAGCCGCGCTCCTCGGAGACGACCGTCGCCCCGGTGAGCACCGCGATATCGTCGAGCATCGCCTTCTTCTCATCGCCGAAGCCCGGCGCCTTGACCGCACAGACCTTCAGCGCACCCCGGATCACGTTGAGGACCAGCGCCGCCTGGGCGTCGCCGTCCACGTCCTCCGCGATGATGAGGAGCGGCTTGCCTTCGGCGGCCGCCATCTCGAGGGCCGGAACGATCTGCTTCACCGTCGAGATCTTCCGGTCGGTGACGAGAATCGACGGCTCCTCGTACTCACAGACCTGCTGTTCGGGATCGGTGACCATGTACGGGGAGAGGTAGCCGCGCTCGAACTGCATCCCCTCCTCGACCTTGAGGGTGGTCTCCATCGTCTTCGAGTTCTCGACCGAGATGACACCGTTGTACCCGACCTTCTCCATGGCATCGGCGATGAGCCGCCCGGTCTCTTCATCGTTGTTGGCCGAGACGGTAGCGACCTGGACGATCTTCTCCTTCTCCTGGACCGGGATGCTCTGTTCTTTGATCCGATCCACGACCAGGCCGACGGCGCGGTCGATGCCGTGCTTTACCTCGATTGGGTTGGCGCCGGCGGCGATGTTCTTCATCCCTTCGTTGAGCATCGCCTGGGCGAGGAGGGTCGCAGTGGTGGTGCCGTCGCCGGTGTTGTCCTGAGTCTTTGAGGCCACTTCTCTGACAAGTTTCGCTCCCATATTCTCGAACTTGTCTGAGAGTGAGATCTCCTTGGCGATGGTTACGCCATCGTTGGTGACAAGCGGCCTGGAACCGCGGTCCAGGACGACGTACCTCCCCCTGGGGCCGAGGGTGATCTTGACGGTGTTGGCGACCTTGTCCACCCCGGCAAGCAGGGCCTGACGGGCCGCCTCATTGAACATAATCTGTTTGGTGGTCATTGCGCTCACGCCTCCTCCACTTTTGCAAGGATGTCCTTCCAGTCGACAAAGAGGCACTTCTCACCGTCGACCTCGATCTCCTCTGACGAGTAGCCGCCATAGATGACGTGGTCGCCCGCCTTCACCGGGAGTGCCCGACCGTCCTCGTACGTTCCGGCGGCGATGATGATTCCTTCGTTGCGCTTCTCGCGCGCCGCGTCGGGGAGGTAGATCCCGGACGAGGTCTTTTCCTCTGATTTCTTCTGCCTGATCAGTACTCTCTCTCCGATAGGCTGGATTTTTGCCATATTATTCCTCGTGCGGTCCACATTGAGTGGATCATCCCATATGATGGGTTTGATTTCTATTTAGTCTTTTCCAGTTAAATCGATATGATCTCAACATTATTGAAATAGAATCGATGCAAACCCTCATAGAGTCACACTATGATCGAACAGCGCATCTCCCTCAACACCATTGAGCGGCCGCCGGGGAGCGGGGTCGATGAACACCTCGCCTGGTTCTGTCAGAGCCTTGGACTGACAAATGGCCGTGACCTGGAAAATGTCGCCCAGCAGGTCGTCCTCCAGGTTATCGGAGAAATTGCAGCAGAGCGAGGCGTCGCCTCCGAGACCCTTGCCGGACACCTGGAGATCACCCCCGGACGGGTGAACCACCATGTCAGGAACCTCACGCTCGCCGGCCTTCTGTATCGAAAAAAGAAACTCATCTACCTGCGCGGTGGGAGCATGACCGCCGCCGTCGAGGAGATGAGAAAGGATGCCAACCGGATCTTCGACGACCTCCTGGAAGTGGCCGGGGAACTGGACGAAGCGATGGGGATCAGGCAGTCGTGATACCAGAAGGAGATCTTGCTCGGCGTGGCAAGAGCGACCATGACCGTGAAGACCGTCAGAATAAGAGATCCGCCCTGCGGTTCACTTTCCGGGATGCCGGCCCTCAAGAAATGGGGGGGTGCCCCCTCCAGGATGGGGCGGAATGCCCCCCTGAAGGGTCAGATGCAGGCACAGGAAGGGAAGGCCGGTGTCATCAGCCCTCGGCCGGAGACAGGCACCCGGTTCCGACATCCACGACTAAAGATATAATTCTTTTTTTATATATTCGTTATGTGCTGATTCTATGCAGATCAGAAGAGAGGAATTGGATGGGCAGAGGGAGAGTCATTCATGGAAGAGAGGAGTCGCCGTCTCCAGGGCGGTTTCTCCCATGGAGGCGACCAAAAAGATCATTCAAGAATTTCATTTTACCCACGATACAGGTTCACCCCGTTCTTTTCTCTCTTCGACGGCATGCTGAACATTCCTCAGTCGCCAGAGCGCACGGATGCCATAGACAGTCACCGCCCCGGAGATCACGACCCAGGGCGTGCAGATGAATAGAACAAATCCAATATCGAGTGCCATGGGATTGCTGTACCACTGGCCCAGAAATAGAATCGCGATATAAAGACCCAAACCAGAGATCGGGATACACACAAAGGAGAGAATAAACCAGGCGTATTCATTGGGCAATATTTTTGCCTCTCTTTTGCCGGTGAAGGAGGGATAGAAGAACCAGACGACATAAACGACTGTCACAATCGGGATCAGATAGATCGATTCAATGAACATGGCCTGCTCCGCCACCGGGCATAGACAGAAAAATCGGGATCATTCCACCCCTCCCTCGACCGCGGCCACGTACTCCTGATACGGTTCTTCGACACCGCCATAATAGGCCGTCCCCGAGAAGACCCAGACCGGCGCGACGGTTTCCTGGTCGGAGATTCTTGGCTCCATCCAGTAACCGATCGAGATCTCCTCGATCAATACCCGGCCGTACCTGCTCGCATCGCCGGGGCGAACAGTCTTACCGACCTTCAGATCCTCATATGCTTCCTCTGCGGAGATGACCTTCGTCTTTTCTGTAGCCTCGACCTCACGCCAGCACCTCACCATCCCGACGACATCGCCGCCGTCGCCGATGGTCACCGCCATCTCGTCGCCGTAGACCGGAAACCCGTCGAGTGTCCTCGCATACCTGACAGCGAGCGTCACGTCGTAGGTCTCTTCGGGTTCGTTGCTCCCCGCCGTCCAGACCTCGTGCCGCTGGTCCACTTCGACGGCACTCACCTCCGCACCGGACGGCAGCAGTTCCCGCTCCTCCAGGAAGGCGTCGGCGATCGCTATCACTTCCTCCCTGGAAGGAAGGGCGGGCGGTTCGGTGACGGCATTGGGGAACATTCTGTCAGGGACTTCATAGAGAACCGCCCCCGAGGCGGGATACATCGAGAGACGCACGAGATCGTCCTTCGAGTCGTCGACCACCCGCATCTCCCCGGTTCTCTGGTTGCACACCTCCGCCTTCCCCGTCATCCCGAACCGTGCCGCGACCTCCTCCACCGACTGCGCCGTCACCGCCGGCACATCGGTGCGGTAGATGGAGTACGATGCATCGGTCAGTTCAGGAAATTCTGTCGACATCTCGAACGCAGTTGCGGCACTCTCCCGGTTTGCCGGCAATGGCCCGCTCTCTTCGCCATCCACCGGCAAGAGAGCGCATAATGCCAGTACAACGATGAGTGCGAGAACGCCGGCGAGGATGATGATGATCTTTTTCATGGTTCACTCTCCTTCTCCAATTTCTTCTCTCTCTTTCCCGAGATCGATCAGGAAGAGAGGGATGCAGAGGGCCGTCGAGATGAGGAGCATCCTGAGAAACGACTTCAACATCTCCATCGTGAAATAGAGCGGCCCGATCATCCCGATGGTACGCTCTATGGCATCGTAATCAGGGAAGACCTCGCCGCTCGCAAAGCCGATGAGATTCGCAGTTATCAGGGAGAAGAGGGGGATGCAACAGACATAGACCCACTTCCATGCCCCCCCGGTCCTGAGAGGGATGAGCACAAACGGGGTCATCGTCGCCAGCACCTGCACGGTCAGGATGACAAAGATCGCTCCGGGCGGTTGTGGACCAATGGCCTCGAACGGGATGAGAAACGGCATGACAAGGGCGATGAGCCCGGCCAGAGCAGGCGGTGCGATGGAGCGGAGGGGTGGATCCGGGATCCTCTCGATGACGGCATAGAGGAGGGCGGGGTAGAGGAGAAGGGAAAGGATGATGAGAGGGACGTCGAACAGCATCATGTAACTCCAGATATTCAGAATATCTGATTTCCAGTATACTCTGAAGGAGTATATATGATTTCTATGCCGTTTCTCTACAGATCAGAACGGCGGGCCGCCACCGAAGGCCAGGGACGGTCGGGAGGGTGTGAGTTTTCATCACGCCATCATCACTTGTCGCATGTGTTGGGCCGCATCCCCAGACAAGACCGCACCGATCTCCAGATTCTCATGCCTCTCTGGTCCCGGTCACGGTCGTGGTCACCCGCCCTTCCCTTTCGTCGACCAGGAAGTCGACGATCGCGGTCTCGTTCACGATCCTGAGAGCCGGGGCACATCCGTCCCCTGCAGAAGGTAGAGGTGTAGGATGACAGGAGAGGAGCACTCCCTCGACCTCCCCTCCACCGAGATACATCTCCCTCGCCGCCTCGTCCCTGAGTGCGACACGAGCGATATATGAGGCGTTCGTCGCCATCCAGTCGGGCTCTTCTGGAGATATGACCGGGACATTCGCATAATCGAAGTCAGGAAGATCAGTAGATACCGCGGGGCGGGGCGTGAGCGATACCAGCGTCTCAGTCGGGGCAGGTGTCGTTGCAAGCGTTGCATTGTCAACTGGAGACGTGCACCCGGAGACACATACCATCATGCCGATGATCACAAGATAATACCATAGTTCTCTCATGTGAGCACCTTTTTTCCTAGCTTCTCCCGGCATGATCGCCTGGTTTGCCGTGAGAAGTTCCACGCTACCATCACCTGCAGACCTGGATGTTCTGCCCCTCTGGGACACCAGGTCAGGCGTCCACAACGTACAAAATATTTTTAACAATATATAATCACTATGGTCACACCCTCTATCTATCAAGGAGGAATTAGACGATCAGCTCACAAAGTTTAAGGTTACAGATCCCGATTCAGGATATGGCGATACCATGCAGCCTGAAAAAACTATCCTGATTCTCATCATCGCCGTAGCACTGCTTGTACCTGCTGCGGCCGCCCTCGACCTGAGGGCGGAGACCGCCAACCAGATCACCGTCTCCCCCATCCCCGACGGGCTGGTCGACCTGGACGAATTCAAAAATGCCGTCCGTTCGGTCGGAGGCACCATCTATCCAAATGAGTTAGACACCATCAATAAGTACATCCCCTCCAATGTTAAGACCATAGAAGTGTACCTCGATTGGAGCGGGCACAGCGGTGGCCCATACTCTGTCCGTCTGAATATCCTATTACCAGGAACCAACGGCCAACTCGGCCCGTATTATGACGGTGTCGACGGAAGAAGCGATGAAAAGATCACACTGTCCTTCTCGGACTCATCCGGCCTCCCGAGCGGCACCTGGAGTTTCTGTGTCTATGGCGATGACGTGCCGAGAGACGGGATCCCGTACACCCTGAACGCCGTATACTTCTAAAATCACACCTCCGGAGCAGGACATGCAACCAAAATTCGTTCTTTTTTTGATATTCGCACTTCTCCTCTTCAGTCCGGGTTATCAGGCAACGGCAAAGATTATCGTCGAACCCATTCCTGCAGAGATGCCCCCAGACAGGATCAGTCTTGATGACGAAGAGATCGTGCCGATCTGGCACCTCACCCCTGTAAAGATTGTCATGTGCTTCGCTCTCATCTACTGTCCCCTCCTCTCCTGCCCGGTAGAACTCTTCTACTCCCTCAGCATCTGGGCCTATCTCGGCTACCGTCGCGCCTCGCGGCACCGCCCATTCGACAACCCGAACCGGTGGCAGATCTTTACCTGCATCAGGGAAAATCCCGGCATCTCAGTAACCGAGATCGCCGCTGCAACCGGGGTCAGCCGCGGCACGGTGCATTACCATCTCGCCTATCTGCAAAAAAGAAACCTCATCCACAAAAATACCGAAGGGAATACCATCGGCTACTTCGCATACACCGACGACTTCGACCCCACCGAAGAGCACATCCTCATGCACCTTAAAAACAAGACCAAAAAAAGTCTCCTCTCTCTCCTGATAGAGAAACCGGGAGTCACCCAGACAGAGGCCGCGGAGGCGATCGAGGTATCAAGGCCGACGGTCGCCTGGCATATGGAGCGACTCATCAAAGACGGGGTCGTCGAATCAAAGAAAATTAAAGGGAGGGTGCGGTACCAACTCACCCATGATGCCTGGGAGATGCTTGAAAAAGAGAGAGAGGGAGGGCGAAAAGAAGATACCATCGATTCCGGGTCGGCAACGGCCTGAAGAAAAACTCACGGAACATACCCGAAATTTTCCCGGACCTGAACATTCACCTGAGATTGAATGCGCTTTTTTGGTTTTATTGACTCTTTAGAATCACCCATGAAGCGAAAGCACACCTCAGGCATACGGGATGAAAATTTATCGTCGCTTGCTCTCTCATTTCAAGACTGAAGAACCGATGGGGATCTTGTTCCATCGCCGCCCCCACCTATCCTCGTCGTGGGGGGAACAAGCGTGAGCGAGTTCGAGAAGACGAAGTCTTCAAGTCCGGGGGGACGACCGAAGGGAGTCGAGAAAATCTCTGATTTTCGAGTCAGCCCCCCGGAACCCCCACGACGAAGATAGGGGTGGGGCGGCAATGAAGTGGTGGCCCCCCCTGGTGCCCCGTTCCGAAGGATAAGTGAGGATCTATGCCCAATCCAGAGACCCATGTAATTTTCATCGCGTATGCTTGAAGTGCAGGTTCATGATGAATTCTACAGAGCCGAACCCAGAAAAACTATCATAAAAGTCCCAGAATGTCGACTGTTATCATCTAGAATAAAGACGATCAATTACCATCTTAAGATGTTACAGCGAGGAGGTTGTACCTCCTCACCGATGCATCATTCAAAAATAGTGGTCTTCAGGGGGCATAGAAATAGATGCCGCGATTCTTTTCACAGACCACCAGATCTCCATCAATCGAGGGATCATAGCCATCGTTCACAATCAGTGTGGTTGTCCCGGTCGAGAGATCATGCTGATAGGTACCGCCACTGGCCTGCCAGACAATCTTGTCACCCGAGATATCGGGATATTTCTGGTCTCCTGGATCAGTGCATATCGCCGTTTCGGTCCCGCTGGAGAGATCGTACAGGTAAATATCATAGTCTCCGTTCCTGGTATCCTCCCAGACAATCCGATCCCCATCGATGGCAGGACGGTTCTGCAGACCCGCTGCGTTGCTGATGCAGGTCTCTACGTCGGTCGAGATGGTGTACATATAGATATCTCCTTCCCCGTTGCGATCGTCACGCCAAACGATACGGTCTCCCGATACGCTTGCAAGCCCCTGGTAGTCGGGCGCCGTGCAGACCAAACGCTCGGCTCCGGTTGCAATATCATACATGTAGATATCATTGCTTCTTCCATTGCGTTCTTCCTCCCAGACGACGATATCGCCGTCGATCGCCGGTTCAATCGGAAAACCTGCAGTATTGGTGCAGATCGGCACCCTGTACTTGTACTGCAGGTCATAGAGATAGATGCCATAAACACCATTCGGATTATCCCGGTAAACCACCCGGTTGCCGTCGATCGCCGGGTCCCATGCCTTAGAGGGGCCTGAACAGATCGGGGTGGTGACCCCGGTCGAGAGATCATACGAGAGGACATCATCCGACCCATCAATCACGTCGTACCAGACAATTATATTCCCTGAAATGTCGGGAGAATATCCATCCAGACTTATCGGAAACTGTGCCATGATACCAGGCTCTGCAAGGGACGAAGCCTCCGCAGATGCCGCCGGGACGATCAGCACCATCCCGGCCACCAACAGCCCGAGCACCGCAATGGGCAGGGCATTTCTGTGCGTTTTTTTCACGACTATTCCTCCATTTTCCTGTTACCCAATCAATACACAGACCCTCCGGTCCGGGTAAAAATATGATCGGGAGGCTTGAAGGTTTCAGGAAAACCATATGACTCCTGAAACCTCACAAGGGCACCATTCCAGTGCCCACACACAATAATTATAATATCAGATATATGTAGTTTCTGTGATGATAGCCTACACCTTGGGAAACATGGGATTACCAGACCTCCAGATCGATCACCCCGTCCGCCACTCATAGACATCTGCATCAACCTCATTATAATGAAAAAAAGCTGATCACATCACTATCTGCTATTTTTTCCACCGCTGGTGTTTATCCTAGAACCTCAAGCGCGCAGAAAAAAGATATCAGACAGCAGCCCTGTAGAAGCAGAGATGAAGCAAATGCACGCTTCAGGCATACCGCATGAAAGGTATTCATTGGGTTCTGTAGAATCAGGCATGAACCTTGGGCTCAAGCATACGGGATGAAAACAGTTCAGAGAACCTCTCTTATCGCGGCAGCGCACTCGGAGGACATTGATCAAGTGCCGCCCCCGCCTATCCTCTCTCCGTGGGGGTCCGGGGGTGAAACCCCCGGCGCGAGATTGCGGTGAAGAGTCTGCGATTGAGGGCGGCACATCAGATCATCATACCTTCCTCATCTTCACGCCGGGGGCTCTGCCCCCGGACCCCCGGGATGAAGATAGGGCGGGGAAGGCACAATCAATGACCCTGAAGAAGGTATTGCTGTCCTCCGCCTACCTTCGTGCGGGGGGACCGGAGGGCGGCCAACTCCCCGTCGAAGAGAACCATCAAGATGAATTCTACAAAGCCAAAAAAAAAAGAAAAAATCACCTTTCCTCAGAAAAAGGAGATCCCGCCGATGGCCCCTCACTCCTCCTGCGGCGCCAGGAGGTTTGCGACCATCGCAAAGGTCATCATCGAGAGTGCTTCAGGACGCAGGGTGAGCACCTCGTCAGGGAGTTCTGCAAACACCCGGTCAAGTTCTTCCTTCCCGAAGATCCCCTTCGCCCCCCGCAACCCGTTCCTCACCGTCTTTCTCCGGTGAGAGAAGAGCTCGCGCACCACATCGGCATACACCTCCCGATCCGCGATGAAGTACGGCGGTTCGTGGGGGGTGAGGCGCACCACCATCGAGGCGACCTGCGGCGGCGGGGAGAACGAGCCCGGACCAAGGTTGAAGCAGAGTTCCACATCGGCATAGGTCTGGACCATCACCGAAAGACGACCGCAGTCCGGCGTCCCGACCGTCGCCGCCATCCTCTCCGCAAACTCACGTTGGTACATCAGCACCGCCCGCTCGAACCCCGCCTCAAGGAGGCGGAAGGTGATCGGCGAGGACGCAGAATACGGGAGATTTGCGACGACGATCTCAAACGGCGGGAAAGGAACCCTTGTTGCGTCGCCATGGACGATCTCAAGACGTCCTGACTCGATCTCGTCGGCAAAGGTGAAAGAGAGTTCCTCCACCAGGGAACCGTCGAGTTCGACGGCGACCACCCTGGCGCCGGCCTCAAGGAGGGCGGCAGTCAGCACACCCCTCCCCGGACCGATCTCCAGAACCCGCCGACCCACAAGGTCGCCGGCCAGGTCCACGATCCGACCGACCGCCCGTCGGTCAAGAAGAAAATGTTGATCGTGCCTTGCTTTCATCGTGCCGTGAAGAGACGATACTTGATCTCCGGATCTTCGAGTTCTTCCATGACCCTCCCGACAATGAGTTTGGTCGGGTTCGGAATGGACTTGATCCGCTGGGCGATATCCTCGAAACTCTCATACGGCTTCTTGTTCCGCCCCTCGACCAGTTCCCACATGAGCTTCTTCCCGATGCCGGGAAGAAGATGGAACATATGGAGCTTCGGCGTGATCGGAACCGCCTTGTTGAAGAAATCAACAAAACGCGCCTCATCCTCCTTCACAATCGCCTCGATCGCAAAGGGGAGTTCGACCCTGGCGGTGTTGGTCAGGTCAGTATAACTGATCCGGCGCTTCACCCGCTCGACCTTGTCCCGCTCGTTCTCGCCGATATAGACCGAATCATGGATCTGAATATCGGCGCCTCTCTTCGGGATCAATTCGAGGATCTTGAACTGACCTGTTCCCACCGCCTGCACGACAGGTTCGCGCTTGAAGCCGCGTCTCTGGTCTTCAACACGACCCTGGAGAAGTACATCCACAACTACTGCGTAGATCTCCTTTTTCTCAGCCTTCATAGCAACCCCTCAGAGATGAGTGATTACCATCTCCAGAATAGCATCGAGTTCCTCGCCAGTGAGCGTGTACCGCTCCTTGGCATAGATCGCTCTGAGCTCATCCCTCGATCTGGGCATGATATTTGCGATCCTGAACGCGATGTCAGGTTTCATCTTTTCAAGAGCGAGGAGTTTGTCGACGAGGGCGCGTGACTGCTCGGCTGAGGTCTTGGAAAGGTGATTGGCATGCTCAATGCTCTGACGGAGCTCATAGGACATCTCCTGCCCGGCATCAAGACGCCGCGCTTCGACCTGTGCGAGCTGGTCCTTCATCTCCGGAAGGGCGATCCGCTCCTCGCTAATTACTCCTTTAACCTTCATGCCAATCACTCGGTGGACATTATACTTTCTGAGGCTTTAGATGTTGTGGTCTGGAAATTACAATCTTCACACTGTTCCCATCGGGAACCTCGACGACCCAGGCGCGGCCACGCTGACCAACGACTGTCCCGGTTCTCCCGTGGAACCTCCGGTGGGGCATACCCTTCTGGATACTCGGTTCACAGACGATGTGGACCTTCTGCCCCATCTCGAACTTCTGGATCACTGCAGTCGGCGGGACAATGCCCCGGCGCCTGAGATCCTTCTTCAGCTTATACCGCGTCTTTTTCCTCGGACCGTTATGATGAGCCATCTCATTCACCACTCTCTGGTTCTTCTACCAGCACTACATCGAGGCTGGTGACACGAGCTTCTTTGCCCAGGAGCCCAGCAAGACTTGGGGTTGTCCGTCCGTCATCCCCGGAGACCAGTTCCTTGATATAGAGACCGGCCTCACCGACGACCTCGATGACGAACTTCCCATCCTGCATCCCCGGAGATTGAATATTTATAACCCCGCGTTCCCTGATCTTGTCGGCCCGGCGGTGCGCCACCCGTTTCGGAGTGCGCTGGTGAATCGTAACACCGTTCAACCGGTCCAGTACGGATCTGAGTTCGTCCAGGGAAATATCTTCATCGATCTCTACGAGAATCCTGTATTTTTTATGCGCTTTGTTCGATTTAAGGGTTTCCACCTCAGCGTGAGAACTCCATGCAGTCAGTTTGACTGCAACGCGCCCGTCCGCACGCTCGTTGATCAACGCCTCCAGCGTGGCAAGGTCGACCTCCCGGCGCTTCGGGTTGAGCATCTCCATCACGAAAGGCCGGCCGGTCCCGAGCATCCTGGCATCGATGTCTTCTCTGCCTGAACCATGGAGGACCGCCGTTTCGGCCTCGAAGACTTCGGTCGCCGGACGGCCGATGAGTTCTTCCACCGAATCGGCGTACATCTTGCCGGTGTAGTTGCACCGCTCGCACCCCTTGCCGCGGCAGACCCTGCAGTCCCAGTGGGTCTGCGGGATCCCGCGCTCGTACTTGCAGTACCGCCCCCGGAAATAGACCGGGTTGACCTCGATCTCCACCTGCTCCTCTGCCAGGTTGAGGATGGCAACGACATCAGGCCGCTTGAACTCCACAGTCTTCCCGGTCAGGGCCGAGACCGCCTTGCCGACCTCACGGTTCAGTTCCGACTTGATCGGCTCGGGGTCGGTGAGGGAGAGGTCCGACCAGACCATCTCCTCACTCTCGGCGATGAGCGGGGGCACCCGCGTCCCGACCAGGAAGGTCGCATACTCGGTTCCCTCCAGGGCGTCGACGACGCGGGCCGCCCACCTGTCCACCAGGTCGAAGGCGCGGTCACAGACCCAGCACTCCTCCGGCTCTTTGGTGAAGGGTTCGTTCTTCGCCAGGGCATGGGCGGTTCGCAGGGCCAGACCGCGTTCTTTGTTCGACAGCCCGAACGAGCGCTTCCCGAAGAAGCGCCCGAGACAGTGGTCGCAGATCGGACCATATTCCAGGACCGCCCCGACCGTCTCGATCAGATCCATTCAGCTCTCTCTCCTGTCAAGTTCGTTGTGCAGCACCACGATCGCCTGATCGGCATGGAGGACTCTCGGCCCCAGGGAGTAGGACGGAAGCCCGCCGGTCTGTTCCTCTTCCTCCCCGGTGAAGTTGAGGTGGTCGGAGAGGAGGACGGTCTCAGGCAGAGACGACGCCTCGCGCACGTCCTCGCCCCCCTCGTCCAGGACCGCACACGAGCACTCTGCGAGCACCGCGGCAAGCCCTCCTTTCCGCACCAGCACGCCCGGACTCGCCTCACGGAAGGTCGTTCCGCATGGGAGAGCCAGAGCCTTCTTGATCAGGCCTGCGATGTTGCGCTCGTCGGGGCTGAGGTTTCTCACCTTCGCCCCGGAAAAACAGATCGTCTTCGGACCCTTCGGCTCGCCCAGCAGGACAAGCCAGCACTCGGCGTTCCGTCTCATCCCATGGGAGAGACAGAGAGAGGCCGCCACGCACCGGCAGAGTTCATCCATCCGGCCGGCACCAGGGAGATCGTTCAGCGAAAAACCGGGGTCAGTGCTCCCCCGGTGCCCGACCACGACAAAACGTCTCATCCTACTGCATCTTCCCGAACCGTTTCATCATGCGCTGCATGGAGAACTTGCTCCCCCGCATTCCCTTCAGCGCACGCTGCATGATCCGATAATATTTGAGGAGTTCTCGCACGTCCTCGGGGGGCACGCCCGACCCCTGCGAGATCCGCTGGACCCTGGGGCCCGAGATGATCTGGGGGTCGTCGAGTTCGGCGGGGGTCATCGAGTCCATGATCACCTTGTAGCGGTCCATCTTCGTCGAGGTGACATCATAGGCATCGTCCGGGATCTGCATCCCGCCCATCGGGAGCATGGACATCACCTGCTTGAGCGGCCCCATCTTGTTCACCGCCTCAAGCTGTTTGTACATGTCTCGCAGGGTGAACTTCCCCCTGAGGATAGCGTTGACGTCCATCTCGTCCTCGGAGATGACCTCCTCGGCCCGCTCGACCAGGGCCTTCAGGTCGCCCATCCCGAGCAGCCTGGAGATGAACCCGTCGGCGTCGAAACGCTCCAGGTCGTCGGTCGTCTCCCCGGCACCGATGAAGACGATCCCGCTCTTCGTCTCCGAGACCGCGGAGAGGGCGCCGCCGCCCTTGGCCGTGCCGTCCATCTTGGTGAGCAGCACGCCGTCGATCCCGATGGCGTCGTTGAACCGCCGCGCCTGATCCCTGGCCTGCTGGCCCAGGGCGGCGTCGATGACGAGCCACCGGTGGTCGGGGCGGGCGATCTCGTTGATATTGACGATCTCCTCGATCAGTTCGTCCTCAAGGGCATGACGCCCCTGGGTATCGATGATGATGACCTCGGTCTCCTCGAAGTGTTTCATCCCCTCGCGAACGATCTTGAGAGCGTCATGCTCGTCAGGACTGCCGACGATCGGGACGTCCACCTTCGCGCAGAGGGTGGCGAGTTGCTGGTAGGCGCCCGGCCTGAAGGTGTCGGCGCAGATCACCCCGACCTTCAGCCCCTTGCGCTTGAAATAGCGCGCGAGCTTCCCGGTCGTGGTGGTCTTGCCGCTCCCCTGCAGCCCGGCCATCAGGATCGTCTGCGGGGCAAGGTCGACCTTGCCGGCCCCGCCCATCAGCCCGACCAGTTCCTGGTAGACGATCCGCAGCACATGCTCGCGGACACTCATCCCCCGCGGCGGTTCCTCCTCCAGGGCCCGCTGTTTGATCGACTGGGAGAGTTGCATGACGAGCTTGACATTCACATCGGCCTGGAGGAGGGCGCGCTGGAGGCTGCGCACCAGTTCATCCACTGCCGCCCGGTCGACGACTGTCTTGCCTGCGAGTTTCTTGACCGCGTCTTTCAAAGACGAACTGAGCGAGTCGAGCACCATTTGAATCTATTCCTCCGCACCGAGAAGTTCGCCGACCACGGCTTCGGGCCTGAAGGGGACGATGTCGCTGTAGGCCTGCCCGGTCCCCAGGAAGAGGATCGGTTTGCCGATCGTCTGGGCGATCGAGATCGCCGCACCGCCCCTGGAGTCCATGTCGGCCTTGGTAAGCATTACGGCGTCGGTTCCGACCAGGTCGTTGAAATCCTTGGCCCGCACCACGGCGTCGTTGCCCGCCACCGCCTCGTCGACATAGACCACCAGGTCAGGTTTCATCACCCGGCGGATCTTTTCGAGCTGGTTCATCAGGTTCTTGCGGTTGTGGAACCGACCGGCCGTATCGGCGAGGACCACGTCGATCCCGTGCCCTCTGGCGTACTCGACAGAGTCATAGAGGACCGCCGCCGGGTCCGAACCCTCCTGATGCTTGATCACCTTGATGTCAAGCCTTCGGCCATGCTCGGCGATCTGGTCGATCGCCCCGGCCCTGAAGGTGTCCCCGGCCCCGATCACGACCGAGTGGCCGTTCGCTTTGAGGTAGTGGGCTATCTTCGCGATGGACGTTGTCTTCCCGGTCCCGTTCACCCCGGTGATCAGGATCTTCACCGGCCGGTCGTGCGCCTTGATGTACTCAAGGAGATCAAGCCCTTCGCCGAGAACCTTCAGGAGGGCGCCACGCAGCGCCGACATCACGATCTCGTCGACCGACGTGCCGATCTTGCGGTGGCTCCCGACGAGATCCTCGCGCATATACCCGATGATCGCGTCGGTCACCTCAAGGGCGACATCGTTCTCCAGAAGGACCATCTCGAGTTCGAAAAGGGGCTCTTCGATATCTTTCTCCGAGATCACCAGTTCGCGCTCGAGCACGAGGGTCTTGACCCTGGAGACGAGACCGCCAAACCTCTTGCGCTCCTCTGCCGGTCGTACCTCGGGTGCCGCCGGCGCAGGTGCGCGGGGCGCAGGTTCGGGCGCGGGGGCCAGGGGTTCGGGTAAAGGTTCAACCGCCGGTTTTTCCGGCTCAAAAACAGGTTCACCGACCTCTGCAGGAGCAGGGGCCGGGATCTCGGGCCTGACCTCCTCACGAACCGCCTCACCGGCGGCGTCCTGAATGGAGTGGCCAAACTTCTCCTTGATATTCTGCAGTTTGTTCTTCAGGCCCTCAAACATGGGGATTACCTGCCCGGAGCTGTCTGCTGCTGTTGACGGTAGGCAGCATCAAGACGGGCCGCGATCTCGTTCATCTGCCTCTTAAGATTCTCGATCGCCTCGGCGATCTTCTTCTCCGAGGCCTCAAGCTCGCGTGCCCGTCCCTCAAGGAACGAGATTGCGTCCTCATTGCTGCGTTCGACGGTGACATCCGCCCCAATGGCGACCAGCACTTTTTCAGCGTCAGGGACCGTTGCCCTGACACTCACGCCGCCGCCGAGCGGGAGAAGAACCGTACCGTCCTGAGCCTCACCAAGGGACCGGAGGGTCTCGATCGCCGCGAAGGCCTCGACCCTCTGCTGATCCATCATCTCCAGTTGCCTGGCAAAGACTTCTGCCTGCTGTCCGTACTCGTTGAGATAATACTGGAGTGACTGCAACTCCCTCGGGTCGGCTTGTTCCATGGACTTAGTCACCTACTACGGTAACGCCATCGATTGAGATATACCTTCTCTTCAGGTTGTGTTTACTACCGATATCGGCGTAAATGTGTTCCTTTGCAACCTTCTCATTCGGGGCCTCGACGACCTTCGTGAAGGACTGCCTGGTCTCACCCATCTGACAGGCGCCCGTAATTTCAAACTTCTGCATCTCCATTCTGCTCACTCCAGAAAGCCAAACACTTCCTCAATCCGTCCGAGTTCAAAACCGGTGGTCTCGAACCCGGCGATATATCCCTTGCTGTTCGCAAGAACCCCGGTCCCGACGAGGCCACTGCCCATATTCACCGTGCCCGTTCCGATCACGAGCCCTTCCGCACACCCGGCGAGATCGGCGATCTCGGCTTCGGTGCTCCGTGCATGGACAAGGACACCCTTGTTGGTGGCGACCGCGGCCATCCCGACGGTCCTCACACCGGCGAAGGTCAGTCTACGCACCGGCACTCCGAGGAACGTCCCGATCTCCTCTGCCACCTCTTTCGACATCTCAGGGTGTACCGCAGCGAACGAGTCGTTGGCAAGGATCACGTTCCCGGCTGCGTTCATCGAAGTTCCGAGAGTCATTATCTCTCCATATTCCCCGAGCACGGCAAGTTCCTCCTCGGTTGCAAGCCCGCTCACCACCATCCCGTTCGAGTTCCCGGCGAGGAGCGAACCGATGATCGATGATCCCTGGACCGTCGTTCTGACGACCTCGACATCAAGCGCCCCGGCTACTCTCTCCACAAACTCCTCGGTCGCTGTGGGGGGAACGACTGCGAACTCCTCGAAGGCCCGCGCGAAGACACCGATATGAGGATCGGCGGCAAAGTCGATCGTTCTCTCCATTTCACTCCTCAGCGAGTTCGGCCTGGACCTGCCCGTCCTCGAACTTCATGGCACGGACCCTGATCGATGCCGGCGGCTTCCCGGCCCCGCGCTCCCAGACCTTCTCGTTGATGCTGCTGTCGAGCTTGATGCTCTCGCTCTTCATGTGCCTGACAAGATATGCCCTGATATCTTTAATCGCAACATTGCAGCGCCGCCGTCTCGGGGCGCGCCTGGTGTCGCGGAGAGGAACAATATAGATCTGCTCTTTGAGTGCCTCTACCATATCTCTACACCTTCAGCGTGCTTCTTCTCCACATGCGCCTCTTGGGGTGGGATACCACCTGGCGCTTTGTCCGAACCATCACCCACGCAGGAACACGGCGGTTCTGCATGCATGCCTTTGCCAACCGGACCTTGCGGCCCTTGGAAATTTTGCTCATAGTTATCACCGTCATCAGGTGCCGGTCGCACCTGTGACCAGGGACTGCTCGTGGCGTGCAGGAAAGAGCTCCGCGCACTGTTGGCCCATCCGCCCGACCGCAGCCCTGATCTCGTACTCATAATCACCGTTTTCGATGGTACCGGTCTCGCCATAGGCGACACAGAGGTGCCGTGCGGCGAGACGCTGCACTTCGGCCTTCCCGAAGCCGAGGAGCGGACGGACATAGGAGCAACCGTACCGGTCGGCGAGGCTCATTGCATCGCCCCGCGTCAGCATCGGCACGCGGTCGTTCAACCGTGTCCCATCCGCGACCACTTCATACTCCTTTGCGAGCAGACGAACCGCCCGGCGATGAACCGCCGTGATGGCGGTGCATGGGTGGCCGTCTCTGACCACCTGCTCGGCCGCCGCCACCAGACACTCCGGACCCAGCGACCATTTTCGCCATGGGAATCCAAGTGCCCTGGCCGCAGCCTCGACAGACGGTACCTCCCGCAGGGGGTCGAAGACAAAGGTATTGAGTTCGACCTCATAGTCGCGGGAGAGGAGCACCGCAGCAAGGGCGCTGTCTTTTCCTCCACTGAAGAGCAGACCGGCTTTCATCTACTTCCGCGTGATCCGAAACTCTTTCTTCTTCGGGGCGATCTGCACCAGCAGTGCCTTCAACTGCTCGTCAGAGATCTTCTGCCGAATACGGCCGCTCTGCGCGAGCATCACCAACTGCTGTTCGATCGCCTGTGCAAACTCGGGTTTCGCGAGTTTGATCGTATTCAGCCGTTCGCGCGCTTCGGGTTCAAGGATCTGCATGAGCGCGAGCTGCATCTCTGACTCAGCACGTTTCTGCCGTTCCGCTTCGCCTTGCTGATCCACGGCCTGCTGCTGGAGTTGCTCCAGTCTCTTGCGTCGGATCTCAGAGAGTTCGTCGTCACCCATCAGCATCCCTCACATTCAGTAGTGCGCGAGTTCAGGCACGGACTCTGTTGCCGACGCCTTCTGGCTGTTCGCAGCGCTGTCCAGGAATGCGCGGCCCTTCGCAGAGACCTGCCGGCCATCGCGCACCTTCTCGACGAGACCTTCGGCCTCGAGCTGCTGGAGCGCCTTTCTCAGGATCGAGCCGCTCCCCTTCTTGAACCGGTTCGGGTTGGAGCCGCGGTTCCGGGCCCCACCGTATGCGGTCCTCAGTCTCTCCACGCCGACCGGGCCGTCAATGTAGATCCGACGGAGGACGGCTGCCGTCCTGACATACCACCAGTCGGGATCCTCAGGAGGCATTTCCTTGTGGATCCCGGTCTTGGCAAAAGCCGCCCATTCTGGAGGCTCAATGGCAGGGAGCTCCTTTAACTCACGGGCCACCTGCGGGATGAGCATCTCAGCCGGGATGTCATATACAGTTGTCATTGGTTAACCTCACTGTAACTATCGATGTTACCAGTCTTTATCTATTTGCCATGGATGTTTTTATATATTTCGAGCGGCAAAACCCGGGCTTTTTCTGGCAATCTGACCTCGAATGCCCGGAGAAGAGAGGGATCGGATCAGGCTCGCCCGCTTCCCTTCCGCTTCTCAGCAAGGACCATCGTTCGGCCCCGAACCCCAACGAGTGCAGCGCCTGCACGGCGTGCGATCTCATCGGCGTCCACCTCGGTGTTGCGGAGCCACTTGATCTTAATGGCCTTGCGCTGCTTGAGCTGGAGTCGGATCTCCTCGATGAGGGTATCCGAACACCCCTGCTTGCCGATCCACACGGTCGGCTTCAATTCCTGGAACATTTCATTCTTTTCGATGTTTTTTCACCACCGGGTAGCGTTTCTGGTGACCGCAGACACGACAGGTGACGATCACCTTCCCGTGCTGCACCCGCACGCGGACATTGGAGCCCGGGACAAGGTACGCCGAGCACCGCCTGCAAAATCGCAGCCCCAGATTCTTCGGGATCCTGACCCGCTGGCGCATCGCGATCCGTCGGGCAAGAGCAACACACCGGTCGCTCAACTCCGGATCCACAGAGTAGAACTCGGCCGCTCGTTCGAAGAGGAGGGCGATCCGTTCGTGCGCGATCTTCTTCGCGTTCTGGTCCTTGGGTCTCCGCCGCATGGGTGCCTCAGTACTCCAGATACGTTATGCAGGAAGATAATTATAGCAGTGCATAGGGGTTGGCTGCATTCTCTCCTGCCAGAGACGACAACCTCCCTCTACGGCCCCTGAACCCCATGATCAGAGGTCGTGAACACCCTCTGAACGATTCCCTCCCTGCCTTCCTGCCCACTGCCACTGCCCGTGAGGAGAGGGATCAAGGGGCCCCACACACCATGATTTTGGAATTCTTGACCGGGAGAGAGTTACCCCACCCCGCCAGAATGTCCGGGATGATCTCCAATCGATCAACCTGTAGAACAGAGAAGAAGAGAGAGGATCAGGCCGGGGGGAGAACCCGGACGCGCCGGCCTTCGACCTGGATCCGGTCCTCGCAGAAGAGGGCCACCGCCTCAGGGAGGGCGCGGTGCTCTTCCTCGATGATTCGGTCGGCAAGACTGTCTTCGTCGTCGTCCTCGAGCACCGGCACGCAACGCTGGCTGATGATCGGACCGCTGTCCATCCCGGTGTCGACAAAGTGGACGGTGCACCCGGCCACCTTCACCCCGTACTCGACCGCCTGCCGCTGCGCGTGGAGGCCGGCGAAACTCGGGAGGAGGGCCGGGTGGATGTTGATCATCCGACCGGCAAAGGCTTCCACAATCACCTCACCCACGATTCGCATGTAGCCTGCCAGCACAAAGAGGTCGGCCTGGCACGCCTGCATCGCCGCCAGAAGGTCAGCCTCGTAGGCCTCCTTCGAGGAGTACGCGCGATAGTCGAGGACTGCCACCTCGACCCCGGCCTCCCGAGCGCGGGTGATCGCATAGGCGCGGGGATTGTCGGTGATCAGCCTGACACACTCGGCCTGGATCGTGCCCGCGGCCAGGGCGTCGAGGACGGCCTGGAAGTTCGAGCCCCTTCCGGATGCCAGCACTGCGATGCGCTTCATGCTCACACATCGGCGGGAGAGAGTATTAACGATTCTCTCCCCCCTCGGCCGGTGGCGGCGGGAAGATGAGTTTGACCTTGGTGATCCGCCGGCCCCGCATCTGCATCACCGCCAGGGAGGTTCCGTCCTTGAGTTTGACCACCTCGCCCCTCAACGGAAGATGACCGAGCATATTGAAGATCAGACCGCCGATCGTCTCATATGACTCGCCGACCGGGAGCGCCACCTCCAGATCCTCGTTGAGGTGCTCGACCCAGACCTGGGCGTCGACCATATAGACTCCGCCGCCGAGTTTCTGGATCGCCGGTTCCTCCTCGTCGAACTCGTCCAGGATCTCGCCGACCAGTTCCTCCAGGATGTCTTCCACCGTCACCACGCCGGCAAACCCGCCGTATTCGTCGAGGACGATGGCCATGTGGACCTTGCGGATCTGCATCTCCTTGAGGAGGTCGTCGATCATCTTCGACTCGGGGACGAAGAAGGCGTCGTACATCATCTCGCTGATCGAGGCCTCTTCTTTCGAGAACTCAGCCGAAAAGACGTCCTTGACATTGAGGACACCGACCACGTTGTCGATCTGGTCGTGGTAGACCGGCAGGCGGGAGAGCCCGGTCTCGTTGAAGAGGTTGATGGAACCCTCCATGGAATTGGTGTCCTCGATCACCACCACATCCACCCTCGGCGTCATGATCTCACGGGCGGTCGTCTCCCCGAACTTGAAAACCGAGTAGAGCATCTCGCGCTCTTCCTCCTCGATCGTTCCTTCTTCCTCGCCGACGTCGATCCATTCCTTGATCTCCTCCTCGGTGATCGAGGGTTCCGCACCCTGCATGAGGGAGAAATGGGAACTGAACCGGTCGTAGCCCCAGAGGAGGGGGTACAGAACCTTCGCCATAAGGAGGATCCAGGGGGCGGCAAAGAGGGCGAGCCTATCGGTGTACCTGGCCGCATAGGTCTTGGGCCCGATCTCACCGAAGACCAGCATCAGGATGACGACGACCCCGGTGGCGATCCCGACACCTGCATCACCGAAGCGCGCGATGGCGACGGCCGTCGCCAGCGAGGCAGCCCCCACGTTCACGACATTGTTCCCGATGAGGATGGTGATGAGGATGTGGTCGGGATATTCTTTCAACTGTGCGAGGGCTTCGGCACCGTCCCTCTCTTCGTTGACAAGGGTCCGAACCTTCGCTCTCGTGATCGAGATCAGCGCCACTTCAGCACTGGAAAAAAAACCAGACATAACGAGACAGACGACAAAAAGCCCGATTAAAACAATCTCATCGGGTGTCATTGCTGCCTCGCCGTTCTACGGCATAATGCAATCCAACTATCGTTCATAAACTGTGATTCGAATTCTGGTATGTACTGAGAGGTTTTAAATCCAGCGTTTCAGGAGAGGCACCGGGCCACATATCGTCGTTCTTCTCTGAGGACCATGACCTTCTCCTCCAGAGAGAGGGGACGCGCAAAGCTCTGGTCCTCTATTTCCAGAGTAAGCGGGCCGCAGTAGCCCGCATTCTCAAGAGCGCGGACAAAAGCACACGCCTCACGATTTCCAGCGACCGAGAGATGCCGTCGCCCGTTTGAGGCTACACTCAGGTGGACATTGGCGATCCGGTCCCCACAAGCCTCGATGTACCGGAAGACTTCCCCTTCAGAGACGGCCATGGCGTGGGCGACGTCGAGGGTGAGCCAGAGCCAGGGGTTGACGTCAAGCACCTCGCGCATCTCCTCAGGGGTGCAGAGGAGGGAGTTTACCTTTGGCTCCATATTCTCGACTGCTACCTTCACCCCGATGCCCTCGGCCGCCTGACGGAGGCGCGCGAGATAGGTCTCGAAGTGCTCATAGTCATACCGACTCGGCGGGCGTCTGGCCGTCCTCCGACCGGGGTGGACGGTGACCACCGCGGCCCCCACCGCACCGGCCAGTTCGACCGCCTCGACAGCGTACTGCTGGGAGGCGGCGGCGACCCTGGGGTTGATGGAGCAGGGGTTGAGGTCGAGGACCGGGGCATGGAGAGTGATGGGGGCAAGGAGGGGGTGGGCTCGCACGGCCGCCTTGAGTTCATGCAGGGGGTGGCCTCGAAGCCAGTAGTGCGGGGTCTCGACCCAGAACTCCACCCCCGAGAGCCCGGCCTCCTCGACCGAGGAAAAGATCTCGTCGACCGGGTATTCGTGGAAGAACATGCTGGAGACGGCAAGACGGAGCATTGGTTGATATACACCTCCGGCCCAAGATAAACGTAATGGGTCCGGGAGAGGGGCCCGACGGTCCGGCGGTCCTCGGGGTCGCCGAGGTCACCGGGATCATCAGGAACGCCCTGGACCTCCCCGAGCTCGCGGGGCTCTGGGTGCGGGGCGAGGTCACCAACTACACGCACGCGCGTTCCGGTCACCGTTACTTTTCCCTCGGCGAGACACCGGGAGGAGAGCGTGCGCTCATCAATGCGGTGATGTTCAGGGGGAGCGCACGCGCCCTCTCCTTCGAACCGGCCGAGGGGATGGACGTCCTCGCCTATGGGCGCGTGGACGTGTACGGGCCGCAGGGGAAATACCAGTTCTATGTCGAGGACATGCGCCTGGCCGGGGAGGGCGAGAAGCACCTTCTGGTCGAGCGGTGGAAACGTGACCTTGCGGCCGAGGGGTGTTTCGAGGTTTCACGGAAAAAAGGGATCCCCGCGTTCCCGCGGCGGGTGGCGGTCGTCACCTCGCCGACCGGCGCGGTTCTCCACGACATCACCAATGTCCTCTCGCGCCGTTACCCTCTCGAAGTCCTCCTCTCGCCGACGGCAGTCCAGGGGGAGACGGCCGATATCGAGATCGCCGGGGCGATCAGGCGGGCAGACGGTCTGGCCGACGTGCTGATTGTCGGGCGAGGGGGCGGGAGTTTTGAAGATCTCTTCCCCTTCAACCGCCCCGAAGTGGTGCGGGCGATCGCCGCATGCGAGACGCCGGTGATCAGCGCGGTCGGGCATGAGGTGGACGTCACCCTCGCAGACCTGGCGGCAGACCTGCGGGCGCCGACGCCTTCGGCCGCGGCCGAACTTGCGGTGCCCGACCGGAAAAGGCTCCTCGAAGACCTGGGGGTCGACCGCCGCCGGATGAGGGAGGGGATGGTCGCGGCGCTCGATCGGCGGCGGGCCGGGCTTGAAGATATGCGGCTCAGACTCAGACGAGGGCGACCGCTGCGCCGGGTGGCCGAGGTCAGGCAGCAGACCGCCGACCTCGAAGAGCGGCTCTTCCGGGCCGCTGCGGCGAAGGTGAAGAACGAGCGGCTGGTTCTGCAGGGGCTGAAGGCCGGGCTCGAGGGGAAGAACCCGTACGCTCCCCTCAGGAGAGGGTATGCCCTCGCCCTCAGGGACGGCGAGGTGGTGAGGTCGGCCGGCGACCTCGGTCCCGGCGACCGGCTCGACCTTCTCCTCGCCGACGGGCGGGCCGGGGTTGTGGTGGAGTGTGTACACGATGAAAAAGACGTACGAAGACCTGATACATGAACTGAAAGAGACGATCAAAAAGATCGAGGACGATTCGACCGGGCTTGAGGAGAGCATCGCCCTCTACGAGAAGGGGGAGGAGTTGGTCAGGGAGTGCGAGCGCCTCCTCGACGAAGCCGAGGTGCGAGTCACCACTCTTACTCAGGGATAGAGGCCTCGATCTCGACGACGAGGTCGGCTCCTTCCTGGAGGAGTGCGACCAGACGTCGGTCGATGGTTTTAGCGACGGTGTCCGAGCCGACAGCGGCGGTCCGTCCGCAGACAAAGGAACTTCTCCGCCAGACCAGGTCGGCGGGGTGGTCGAGGGCGAGCCCGGCGCTCCCCCTGGCATGGACGATCACCTCGACCTCGCCGGCCCGCAGCCTGACGGTCACCTCGGCCCGGTCGTCGGCAAGGATGCTTTTGAGTGTGGGGTCCAGGTCGGCGGCCCCTTTGTCGGCCGCGACTCCGACGATGCAGTCGCCTGCCAGGCTGAGGTCAGGCGCTGTGGTCACCTCAAAGGTGGTGGGGTGGAGCGCCTGGACATTCGGGTGACCGCGGCAGTGGATGATGTCCCGTGCCTTCATTATTAATAATCATGGAACTCCCATGCTATTGAATGTACATCACCGTTGTCTGTCCGCAGTGCGAGGACGAGACCGACCATGAGGTCCTCAAGGAGGCACCGGGCGACCTCCTGGTGCGTTGTACCGTCTGCGGATCCATCTACCATATCCCGGTCCCGAAGGAACGGCTCATCAACGTGAAGGCGATCGTAAGCATGGAGAAGGAGTCGCTGGTGGGCAGCGTCGAACTTCTGGAGGACGATGTCGTCTCGCTCTGGGACAACCTCGTCGCGGAGTGCGGGGATGAGGCGATCTCGGTCGAGGTCTCCTCCATCGAGGTCGGCGACCGCCGGGTGAAGCAGGCAAAAGCTTCAGAGATCTCGGCCCTCTGGACGCGGGTGATCGAGGAGGTCATCGTCAAGGCCTCGATCCACCATGGGGCGAAGACGATACCCCTATACCAGCAGTGCGACGGGGAAGAGGTCTTCGCTGTGGATGAGGTCTACACCTTTGGCGATGTCAGGTTCAGGATCTCGCACATCAAGATGCGCACCGGACAACTCCTCAGAAAAGAGGGCTGGAAGACAGTTGCAAAAAAGATCAAGCGGATCTACGGCAACAAGATGTGAACCGCCCCGGCAGGGGGGGCATCCTTTTTTTTGTTCTGTTGAGTTTTTTTCTTCTCCGGCGCGGCCTTCCTTCGCCCGCCAGACGCCGTCCTCACGCTTCGCGAACAAGATATTTTTTGATCGCCGCTTCCAGCGCCTCGGCGTGCACCACCCCTTCGAACCGCTCTTTCACCTCGCTGTCCACCAGGACCAGAAGGGTGGGCGTCACCTTCAGTCCGAAGGTTCTGATCTCTTCAGGATGCTCGACTGCATTGCGGGCCTCGATCTCGACCCCGAGCAGAGCCGTCACCTCCCGGTTGATCGGTTCCTGCTCCATGCATCCCATGCACCCGTCCTGAAAATAGTAGAGCACCTGCACCGGCATGAAGGAAAAGAAGGGTGGCGGGTATAAATACCCACCGGATTTTATATCTTGGTGATCTGCATGACCGTCACGTCGGCATAGGCATAGTCGAAGTTGACAGTCATGTTGTCGTTGTTCTTCTCAGTGACCGTCCCGAGACGGAGATATGAGATCGAACTGTTCGGATCGGTGAAGATCGTCGGTTCGTCGGCGATCGTCATCTGAATGGGGAAGCGGTCACCGACCTGGATTCTGGAGAAGTTCATCCCCAACTTCCCTGTGCTCTCGGCATCGAATGTCTGGATAATGGGGAGATCACTGATCGAGACCCGCTTGGTCTTGCGCTCATGCATTCCCACGACACCGTCGTTCATGGCCTCCATCTCAGGACTGAGGAGGGCAAACTTACCCTGCCCTTCACCAAGGGCCACGGGCACTCCTTCGACATAGGAGGAGGCGTTCGCCCCGCCTGTTAGAGAGAGCGGATTCGTCAGGAAGGCAAGATCACCCTGCTTCAGGGTATTCTCCATGACCTTCTGGCTGGTGGTGATGACCGGCTTGCCGTCGTTGTCCAGGATGGTGTATTCAACCAGAACAGAATCGCCGGGGTCGACGCTCCTGAATGCGCTCATTGCCGGAATACCATAGGAGGCCACCATAAGGAAGGCAAAGAGGACGCCGAAGATGACCATGCCGATCTGCGTCCAGTTTCTCTCTTTAGAGTCCTTCTTTTTGGGGCTGCGCTTCGCAGATTTGGCAACCATTAAATATTCAATGGCGTGCTGTCCTCATAAAGCACTATGGTACGCGGCATGAGATAGATTATAAATATAGCCATCACTACCGAAAAGTTAGCACCCCTTCAGGGATGCAAGGAGAAGAGAGCAGATGGCACGAAGAAGAGGTTTTTACTCGTTCTGGAGAGATTTCGATGAGATGATGAACGAGATGCGGGGAGATATGGAGAGCCGCGTCCAGTCCCTCATCACCGAGACCGGCGCAGGGAAGTACCTCCCGGTTGTCAGGGGGGAAGAGTTGCGAGTGGACGTCTGCGCCCATGAGGGCGAGGTGATGGTCGTCGCCGATCTTCCTGGTGTCGAGAAGGAAAACATCTCCCTGCGGCTCATCAACCCGGGGCTCCTTGAGATCTCGGCGATCCAGACACAGGAACAGGAGGCCGAAGAGGCGGGGTACTTCATGCGTGAACGGTACTATGGGACCGTACGGCGAGCCGTCGAACTCCCGGTGGAGGTGAAGGAAGAAGACGCGAGCGCCACCTTCAAGAATGGCGTCCTCGAAGTCCACCTCAAGAAGGTGGAGGAAGAAAAGGGAGCCGCCATCCCGATCGAATAAGAGGAGAATCTCCCTCCTCCCCTGTGTCCGGGGCCGAAAACATTTATGAATCACCGAACCCTTGATGTAGCCTTGGTAACAAGAAATGGTAATGGACAAAAAGCGGGTCAAGGACTACATGACCTATGACGTCGTCACTGTCAACGTCAACGAGACCGCCCGTGATGTCATCGACTATATCCAGAAGACACGGCATGACGGATTCCCTGTTATCAACGATCAGAAAAAAGTTCTCGGATATATCTCGGCCAGGGACTTGCTGGCCGTCCACCCGGAGACTCCGGTCGAGCGGATCATGAGCCGCCACCTCATCGTCGCCGACCCGGAGATGAGCGTCAATGATGCCGCCAGGGTGATCTTCCGGTCAGGGATCCAGAAACTTCCGGTCGTGGACGAGGAGGACCGGCTCATCGGGATCATCTCCAACGCCGACGTGATCAGGTCACAGATCGAGCATGTCTCTCCTGAAAAGGTCTTCAACTTTATGGACACCCTCCGAAGGCTCCACAATATCGAGCCGAGCCTGGAGCGGGGATATGTCCCGATCAACGACCTTCTCCCGACCCAGCCAAAGATCTATGAGGACGAACTGGAGGGGCGGATGTACGAGATCAAGAAAGGGCTTGCAGAACCCTTGATCGTGGTCAGGCGTCCGGGACGCTTCATCCTCGTCGACGGCCACCACCGGGCGATCGCCGCAAAGCGCCTGGGTTACAAGACGCTTGACGCCTATATCATCAATATCGCAGAGAAGATCGAACTCGGCATGGAACGGACGGCACAGGCACAGAACCTCAAGACCCTCGACGACATCAAGGTCATGGACTATGCCCGCCATCCCCTCGTCGCCGTCACTCACCGCCTGGTGCGGCAGAGTTAGGGGTCAAGACATCCCTCACACCCTTTTTCGGTTCTGTTGAATTTGGCATGAGTCGAGAGCACGCCTCAAGCATACGGGGAGCATATCCCAAAAGTATCCCGAACATGAATCTTCGTCCGTATCAAAACCCTTCATTCCAGAAATTCTGATCGCAGATCTTCCGCTGGGCGGCTGGTTGCCCGCCGTTCCCCCCGCAGAAGAGAGGGAGTAGGACGGTAATCCCCTCTTCAGCATCATCACATGCGCCTTCCCGCTCCTATCGCAATCCCGGGGGTCCGGGGGCAGCGCCCCCGGCACGAGCATAGGGGAAGGCAGACCGATCGACGTGCCGCCCCGCCTATAAAGTGAAGAATGTTCTCCTGCTTTCTCTCGCCGGGGGGAGACCCCCCGGACCCCCCACGACGAAGATAGGGACGGGGCGGCAGAGCACCCGGTGAAAAGATAGAAGAAGGCGAGGAATGGATGTTCACGCTACGAAGAGAGGAGAGTTTTACACCATCATCTTTCTTTATCTCTGGTAGAGGGGGAAGTCAGGAGAGTTTTGGGATGACCTCGGGATGAAAATTTCCCGTTGCTTGATCACTTATTCATATGTCGGGAGAATCGGTGTGGATCCTGTTCCATCACCGCCCCCATCGATCTTCTGTCCGTGGAGGGATCCGGGGGGCACTCGCCCCCCGGCGCGAGACGGCGGGGAAGATGCCGCTATTGAGGGCGGCACGTCGATCAGACGGGTCGCCCCCGCAGAAGAACGAGAAACTTTACCCTGCTCTCTCGCGGCTGGGGGAGACCCCCCTGACCCCCCCCCCACGGCAAAGATAGCCGGGGGGTGGCGAGGTGCTGTGGTTCCCTCACGGTTTTGTCGCAAGGCAAGGCGCGATTATGTGGCAGGGCGCACGATTAGAAGCCCACCCAAAAAAGTATTCAGGGTTCACCAGAACCCAAAAAAAGCCCTACGACCCCTCGCACCTGAGGTCGTACTTCTCGTTGAGCACATGCTCCTTGACCACCGAACCGTCGGGGACGATCACCTCAGGCCAGAGCCTGGTCCCCGAATGGATGGTGACGCCGTTCTGGAGCACGACCCTGGGGCCGATGACCGTATCGTTCTCGACCGAACCGTCGTCGCCGATGATAGTGTCGTTGTCGATGATCGCCCCGGAGATAGTGGTCCTGTTGCCGATGACGACCTGATTGTAGATAGAGGATGAGAAGATCTTCACGTTGCTCTTGATGACGCAGTCCTCACCTATACTCGTATACGGCCCGATGAGAACATTGCTCTCGATGGTGGTCCCGCGGCCGATGGAGACCGGGCCGATTATCTGCGAGTTGGTGCCAAGCGAGATCGAACTCCCCAGCGAGACCGGGCCGACGATCTTCGCCCCCTTCACATGAAGGTCGCCGGAGATGTTGGTCGTCGCGATCTCCTGGAGCTTCCAGCGCTCGGCCTGGCGGAGCGAACGCGGGCTGCCCACGTCGGTCCAGTTCCCGCGTGCAAGCCAGGCCTTGACCTTCCGTCCTTCCTGCAGGAGGGCGGGGAAGACATTGCGGGCAAAGTCGACCTTCTCACCCTCGGGGATATAGTCGAAGATCTCGGGGTCGCAGACGTACATCCCGGTCGATGCCAGATTCGAGAAGGTCTCGCCAGGACCTGGCTTCTCCTTGAACCGCTTGATGTCATAGTTCACATCGATCTCCGCGATCCCGTACTCCGAGGGTTCGTCGATGGAGATGAGTCCGATGGTGGCGATGGCATCGGTCTTGAGGTGCTCACGGTAGAACTCAAGGAGGTTGAGGTCCGCCACATGGTCACCTCCGACGACGAGGAAGGGCGAGCCGTCCAAGAACTGCTGGGCGTTCTTGACACTCCCTGCCGTCCCGAGTTTGATCTCCTCGTGGACATAGGTGATCTCCGCACCGAAGAGCGACCCGTCACCGAGGGCCTCCTCGATGTCGTTGCCCTTGTATCCAAGGGTGACGACCATCTCGGTGAAGCCGAGGTCGGCAAGGTGGGTGACCAGATGGGTGATCGAGGGCCTATTCACGATCGGAATGCACGGTTTGGGACGCCCAAAGGTGAGCGGCCGCAGGCGGGTGCCCTCACCGCCACACATGATGCAGACCTTCATAAAGATAGTGTGGCGCGAAAAAGCATTTGAACCTTGGCCCGTAAGACAAAGTCTATGCTCCGTGGGGGACAGTATCAACACATGAGAGAAGAGCCCTTCACCTGCACCCTCTGTGGCAAGTGCTGCATGGGCTTCGGGCGCTATATCACCATCATCAAACGGACCGGACCACAGGAGTATCGGTGCCAGGAGACGATCACCAGACAGGAGTTTGCAGCCAGGGTCGAGGGCGAGTATCTCCCGGTCTTCAGGCGGCCGTCGGTACAGTGGTCACGGCCTGCGGCATGCCCATTTCTCAGAGAGGACAGCGGGAGATATATCTGCACGATCTATGCCTATCGTCCTGAATTCTGCAGAGAGTATGTCTGCTCCAGGATGCGGGTGCTCAGAGACGGTGAGATCGCAGGCGAACTGAAGGGCAGGCGGAACCTCAAGACCGGTGACAGGAAGTTGCAGCGGATCTGGGACGAAGAGATCGAGCCGCTCTCCCTGCCTGAGTTCGAATGGGAAAATGAGACCGACCGGATCCTCACCGGCGCAGGCTATGAGGCAGTCTGGTACCGACAGCAGGAGGACTGAACACGGGCGTCCGGGTTCTGGAAGTAAAAGAGGGACTGGTTCCCTGCCAGGAGGGTAGGAGACGCCCCCTGGACAACTGTCGGTTCTGTGTTCATTCCAGGCGTTTCCGCCTGTGTGACCGGTGGGTGCCCTCGCCGGCCCGCGCCTACTGCACGCTCCAGCGGGTGACCAATAGAGTCGACTTCACGGGGGTGAGCGCCGTCGAGTGCGACGACGATGGGAACGAGGGGTTTCGGAGCATCATGACGGTGATCAGTTAATCCCGTCTCTTCATATAGTCCCAGAGGCTCCGCCGCTGGTAGGGTACGCCGCGCGCCTCCTTGCAGTAGTCCGATTCGATGGTATGGTGGACGAGCCTCAACTCGTCGCGCATATTCTGGACGAGGCCCTTCATCTCCTCGACATCTTTTCTGATCGTGGCGTACTCCTCAAATGAACGCTGTTTCTTAATCTCAAACTCTTCTCCGGCCTCAAGGCTGGCAAAACCTGCCTCGATCAACTCAAGGATAGCCTCGTTCCGCCCGATCGAGCCTTTCCTGGCGAAGGCGTCAAGGGCTTCGAGGAGTTCCGGATCGAGGGTGAAAGAACACCGCATCACCATAGGTCATCACTCCGAGACAGTTGTCTGGACGCAGTAATCACGGTTGGTCACGCCCCTCGTAAAGGTAACCCTCGCGCCCGCCCCCAAGAGCGAGGGCGGCGACCCGGCTCATGTCGAGGTGCGCCTCAAAGAGCGACGCAAGTCGGTCGTACGGGTCGCCGTCGTCCTCTGCCGAACGGTACTCGATCCCCTTCCGCCCGGCCAGGTAACCGAGGAGAGCGTCGACTGCGCTGGCGTCTGAGAAGAGTCCATGGAGATAAGTTCCGATGACCAGGCCGTCAGCGCTCACCGCGCCGTCCTCGCCGAAGGCCGGACCGTCGGCGCCCCGTTCGGTCGTGCCCATATGGATCTCGTAGCCGCTCACCTCCCCCATCAGAGAGAGGATAGGAGGGGTGTCGGCCGCACGGTGACGCACCTGCCTGGTGGTCTTGGTGTAGGCCGAGAAGGCGGTCGTCACGTCGAGGAGGCCAAGACCCTCGGCCTCGGCCGGGCCATCGCCCTCGTACCCGAGGTCGACGAGCCGCCGGCCCAGCATCTGGAAACCCCCACAGATCCCGATGACCGGCACGCCAGAGGCCCGGACCCGGCAGATCTCGTCGGCGGCCCCGGTAGACCGGAGGAGGCGCAGGTCTTCGATGGTGTTTTTGGTGCCGGGGATGATGACGCAGTCGTAGCCCGCGAGCGGTTCGCCGGGCCTGACATAGGTGACCGCGGCCCGCCGTTCCAGGAGTTCGAAGTCGGTGAAGTTGGCGATGTGCGGGAGCCTGACGACGGCGATCCCGACACCCTCGCTCCGGGTTTGTTTGTCCCCGATGGAGAGAGAATCTTCCGATGGCAGCCCGGTCTCGGTGTAGGGGAGGACTCCGAGGACCGGGACGCCGCAGATTTCTTCGAGGGCGTCGACGCCTGAGTCAAAGAGGGTGGGATCGCCCCTGAACTTGTTGACGATGATCCCGGCGACCAGGGGGCGGATGTCCTCGGGGAGGAGAGTAATCGTCCCATAGGCCTGGGCGAAGACCCCGCCCCGTTCGATGTCGGCGACCAGAAGGATGGGCAGGCCGAGAGCGCGGGCGAGCCTGATGTTGGCGATGTCGCGGTCATAGAGGTTGAGTTCGGCGGCGCCGCCGGCGCCCTCCACGACGACCGTCCCGTGCTCCTCTTCAAGATGGGTGAAGGCCCTGACCGCGGTATCGAGGAGGGCGTCGGTCTCGCGATAGTATTCGCCGATCCTGACATCCCGATACGGCCGACCAAGGAGAACAACCTGCGAGACCATCTCGCCCTTCGGTTTGAGGAGGACGGGGTTCATCTCGGCCGTGGGTTCGACGCCGGCGGCACGGGCCTGGACCGCCTGGGCGATCCCGATCTCGGCCCCGTCGGCGGTCACCCAGGAGTTGAGGCTCATGTTCTGTGACTTGAAGGGGGCGTTTCCGATGCCCCGGTTCTTCAGGGCCCGGCAGATCCCGGCGACGACCGTGCTCTTGCCGACATGGGAGGCGGTCCCGAGGACCATCAGTGACATCGTCATGGTGGTTGATCGCCTGAGGGGATATGTGGTGCGGTAGGTGGGCCGGGCCACCCCGCTCTTCAAGGAACCGGCGGCCTATATGCGACCTAAAGGGTCATATCTAGAAAGTTGGAAGTCATATTCATGCCAAGAAATATATAACGAGAACTTGAAGGTATAACCAATGAACGGTGGTATATGTCCAAAATGTGGACTACCCAAAGAACTGTGTATCTGTGAGGAGGTAGCAAAGGAGCAACAGAGGATCCAGGTAAAGGTCAATCGGCGCCGTTACGGGAAAGAAGTCACCGTCATCGAAGGGCTCGACCCGTACGACATTGACCTCAACGACCTCACAAAATTCCTGAAGGCAAAACTTGCCTGCGGTGGAACGGTCAAGGACACGTCCATCGAGCTCCAGGGCAACCATAAAGAACGGGTCAAAGACCTGCTCGCACAAAAGGGGTATAAATTGGAGCAGATCAGTTAATTCCAGGACCCCTATTTTCAATCATATTTTTCCAATAATACCGCCGTCGAGGGCGGCACGGATCGACCGCGCCGGGATCCATAACCCCCCGGAAAACCTCGTCTCCGATTTTCGTGAATACAAGACCCTGCGGAGGCCGAAGGCATCGTTCTGTAGGCTCTGTTGAATTGGGCATGAGTCGAGAGCACGCCTCAGACATTCCACATGAAAATCTTTCATAGCAGATCTTCTGGTGTCCGGTCATCACTCAAATATCTGATACTTTTTTCATAACCCTGCGGTCCCGCACCATCTCCCCTTCTCGCGCGGGGAAGGCACGGTCATAGTGATTGCCAGAAAGAGATTGTGATGCGCGTGGTGCCGCCCCCTGCCTATCTTCCCCACGTGGATCTCCTCGGGCGCAAGAGAGTGACAAACATTTCTTCGTTTTTCTGTGGGGCGGCCCTTCCGATCGCCCGCCTTCCCCCACCCCTCGGTCGGGGACCAGGTGGCGATCAGTCCCCCGCACAAAGACCAGTACAGACGATTTCTTCACGGCCAAAAAAAAGTCTGTCGTTCAAGTGCATCTCTCCTGACGACCTTGTGTTCTTGACTCGCCACCAGGTGGTTGCCTATCTTCGCCGTGGGGGGATCAGGGGGGTCTCCCCCCGGCACCAACTTTAGATCGCGAACCTGAAGAGCAACCAGGCGATGAGAAGCATCAATGCCGAGAACTTGAGTCCGGCGGCCGCCCGGCCTTCACCCATCTGCCCTGCGACCAACCCTGAGAAGAACCCCATGATCATCGCAGAGTGAGAGAAGATACGTTTGTACAGATCCATGTCGACGTTACCGATGAACTGACTCCCGGCCCCTGACGCCGCCGCCTGCGCCCCGGCATCGGCCATCGTGGTGAGGAAGGTGGACTCAAGGATCGCAATGACAAAGAGGAAGACAAAGAAGGCGGCGACGATGATCACCTCATAGATGAGCATGTTGCTTGCCCGCTCGGTCTTGAGGTTAATGAACTCGTAACTGTCCCTCGCCGCAGCCCGCAGCACCTCGGAAACGTCGCCACCGGCAGTGCTCGCCTTTGCAATGAGGTCGACCGACCGCTCGGCAAGCGGGGTGCCGATCCGCTTCCCGAAGGTCGTGATCGCCTCGACGAAGGGTACATTCCAGGACATGTCGATATCGAGTTTCCTGATGTACGGCGTGAGCATGCCGTACTCGCCCTCGGAAACGATATGGATAGCACTGGGGAGGGTCATCCCCGAGTCGTTCATCCCTGCAACGTCCCTGAAGAAGTTCGGGAGGGCGGCTTCAAGGTTTTTCTCCCTTCTCCCCTCCTTGAAATCAAGAAGGGCAAGCGGAACCACCGGGATGAGAACCGAAAAGACGATGACATCGTCGACAAGCGTGGAGTTCATGACGGCCTGCCATCCGTAGTTCACAACGATCAGGGAGATGCCCACGATAAAGAAAAGGAACGAGAACGGCACCGTGGCAATGAGACTATTGGTCGGAGTCTCGGTGAGCACCTCGATAGGGTGCTTGAGGAATCGGCCAACGCCGACCTGCATCTTGCGCTGGTGTTCGATCTTGTTGACGATCTCGTGATCCTGCCGCTCATACTGGTCGAGTTCTCCTGCATCCACCTGAACCGTGCGGGCCTCGTCGCGGTTGAGGAAATCGTCGAAGAGTGTTTTGAATCCCATTTCACACCTCCGGGGTCATCGCACTGATCAGAATGAGAAACATCACGCTTCCTAAGGGAATGAGGAAGTAGATGATGATGATCAAAAACATCGGGCTCGATTCCCCACTCATAATAGACATAATCGACTGGAGGATGATCAAAAAGAGCGTGCCGGCCACCATCGCCGTCACATAGGACTCGGCGATCAAACCCAGGGTCTCGAGGAAGGTCTTCTGCTGCTGCTGGTTCTCGTTGCTGTACTGGACCGCCTTGTTCCTGAAGTATTCGGTGAGGTTGGCACCCGAGGAGATGGTTGCCATGGCGCCCTGGAGAAATTCTTTCATCCTGGAACTCGGGGTGAAGGTCGAGGCGATCCGCATCGCCTCGATGAGATCCTTGCCGAACATGTCGATCTCGCGTGAGATGTACCGCGCCTCGACTGCAGTCTCGCCGTAGATCGGACTCTGCCCGAGGAGCCGGAAGACCTCGGCCGGGGTGATCCCGGCCGTCGACATTGAAGTTACATAATTGATGGCGTACGGGAGGGTGGCGTCGATGTTCCGCCGCCTGTTCCCGGCGACCACCTTGGGATACATGAGGAACGAGAAGTAGGTCACCCCACCGAAGATAAGCAGGGAGAGAACGATCGCCAGGGTTGTTCCGATGAGAAGACGGTAGTCGGAGAGACCGAGGAAGAAACCGGGCAGCGCCCCTTTGTAGGTGATCATCGAGGGAATGTTGAGGAGATAGGTGAAGCCCCCGATGAGAAAGGCCATGACCAGACCGGCAAGGACCGAAGAGACGTATGCGGTCGCAAGGTAGGCCTCGAAGGGGGTCTTCATCCGCGCCTGCACCAGGTCGCTCCTCAACTCGACGAAATCGTCTCTTTTTGCCTTTGCCTGCCGTCCTAACAAGTTGAAACTGAACCGTTCAAAACCATTCATTGTTGATCAGCCTCCCTGTAGAGTTCTTCCCGCACAAGCCCGATTACTGCATCGGCGTCCCGGAAGTAGGAGATAAGCATCTTGGAAACATCCTTGTAGTGTCTGATGTTCTTGACCCGCATCCACTCAAGCATCTCCTGGCGTCTCTTCAGTTCTTCACGCATCCTGGCCTCGCTCCAACCCTTCGTCTCCATGATCGTCTCAAGGATGTACGACTTGCCCGAGTACCGGATCTCGTCGGTGGCCTGGTGCCAGGAGAAGACCTCGTTGGTGATCAGTTCGTTGGTCCTTGGGTCAATGTCCAGGATCTCGATGATCTGTTTGTTCCGCCTGATCCGCTGCCCGCCGATCCTGGCCTGAGCCTGGATACAAACGAGGTTGAGAGCGTTGAGCATGTTACGCGGCACATCCAGCGGTGGGTTTTCGAGACGGTGGACGACACTTGCGACCGAGTCGGCGTGCATGGTGGCATAGGTGACGTGGCCGGTGGACATGGCCTGGAAGAGGGTCTGGGCCTCCGCACCTCTGACCTCGCCCACACACATGTACTCGGGCCGCTGTCGGAGGGCCGCACGGAGGAGTTCGTACATGTCGATCGTACCTTTGCCTTCGGTGTCGAAGGACTCCCTGGTCACCGAGGGGATCC
This sequence comes from Methanofollis aquaemaris, assembly GCF_017357525.1. Taxonomy (NCBI): domain Archaea; kingdom Methanobacteriati; phylum Methanobacteriota; class Methanomicrobia; order Methanomicrobiales; family Methanomicrobiaceae; genus Methanofollis; species Methanofollis aquaemaris. The sequence continues at coordinate 888,984 of NZ_CP036172.1, forward strand.
AGTTGGCGTGCGGGAGTTTCAGTTCCCTGGTGTCCTCGAGGGAGACGATCTTGGCCTGCGGCGGGATGAAGAGTGAGATGGCATTGAGGGCGGTGGTCTTGCCCGAAGCCGTCCCACCCGCAAAGATCGCCGAGTTTCCGGCCTCGACCGCAAGCCAGAGGAAGGCGACCGAGAGGGGGGAGAAGGTGCCCCAGCCGATGAGGTCGGTCGGGGTGATCGGTTCGTCCTTGAATTTCCTGATGGTGAAGGTCGAGCCGTGAGCGGTCACTTCCTTGCCTAACGTCATCTGGATACGAGAACCGTCCGACATCGTGGCGTCCAGGATCGGATCAGCGATGGAGATATATTTTCCAGCCCGCTGGGCAAGTTTGGTCACGAAAGAATCGAGTTCAACGGCGTTGGTGTACATCAGGTTCGTCTTGATCGACTCATAGCCAGAGTGGAAGACAAAGACCGGGTTGTCCAGTCCGTCGCAGGAGATATCCTCGATGTACTTGTCGTGCATGATCGCATCGATCAGACCGTTGCCGAGGAAGTCACGTTCAATGGTATAGTAGATCTTCTCCCTGGAGAGGGAGGAGAGATGGATCCCGTAGTCGGCGACGATCTCGTCGGAGAGGTCGCGCAGGATCTGCCGTGCCCCTTCCCGCGAGAGATCCTTGGTGCTGACGTCGAGTCTCTCGAAGAGCCGGTCCTTGATCTCGCCGAAAAGTTCGTTCTCGGCTGCGGTCAGGGCGGGTTCGAGCACCTCGTAACTGTACTCGTGAGAGGTGCTGTCATAGGATATCCGCACATAGGCGAAGGGCTCGTTGACCGGGTAGAGTTCGACCTCTTCGACACCGGCGGGGGGGGTGAAGGTGAGGTCAACGAGCGGACCGTGAACCGCAGGGTCATACTCCTCGACACTGGATTTGTGTTGGGTCCGGTCGAAGGCTCCTATCTTGCCGATCCCCCCGATCTTGCCGAGGAAGCCTGATTTTTCCCCCTTTTCCCTGCCGATCACAACATTCCTGGCTTCTTCCGCAATCGTCGGGACCGTGTCGGCCCAGAGGACGTCAATCTCAGGGGGGAGGTTGTTGACGCCGAGGGTCTCGCGGTGGTTGGGTCGCTGGAGGGTGAACTCCTCGATATCGAAGGTCGCAGCCTTCGGGAGGATGAGGTCGGAGTACACACTGAGGTCGTCGACGTCGGTGATGTCAGCGCCCGGTTCCTCTTCAGGGTTCCCAACTTCGGAGGACCATCTGCTCTTTCTGGAGACGGGCACAGCCTCCGGAGCGGGAGAGACGGCCTCCTCCTCCAGGGGGGTCTCTTCTTCCATGGAGAGAGTCGGAGCAGGGGCTTCGTCTTCCCGAGCACTGAGTATGGCGTCGACTGCTGATTTCAGTTCCCTGATGGCTTGATCGTCGAATTCTTCGTCCTGCGGCTCGTGATGGGGTGTCTCAGCGATCGGTGTGTCGGCCGGTTCCTCTGTGCCCGGAGGTGCTGCGGGTTTCTCCTCACCCAGGCCATAATTACGGGGGTCACGGACGAGGGCGCTGAGGTCGAGCCCATCCTTCTTCCCGATCAGGGACCTGAGGCCGCTGGTTTCATCCTTTTTTTCTGTTTTCGGTGGGTCACGCTGTTTTTCTTTTTTATTTTCAGAACCCTTCATCCGCTCAAGGATATCATGAAGACCTCTGTAGGGTCTCTGTTTCTCAGACATCTGTCACACCACCCATTTCAATGAAAAGTTCACTCCGTTCCCCTTTGAAGTCCACCATGAATGTGGCGACCTCGCCGGTGCTGTCGGCGACCAGGATGTCGTATGTGCCGTTGAACAACTTGAACGAGACCTGACCGTCGCCTGTCGTCGTATCATTCGCAAGGACATGCCTGCCCTTTCTGACCGACACTCTGGCACCCTCCTGTGCGGTGTCGTCTCTGAGAATGTGGAGGGCGAGCACTCCCGGCATCCTTCGCACGCCCCCGATCTCAGGGAGCGCTGAGGAGAGATGCCTCGAAAAATAGTTCTTATGAAATACCCGGCACCGCGCCACAACGAGTTCTACCACGCGGTTGTCAACGGCATAGAGGTCATACTCATCAGAGTCCCGGATCTTCAGGACGGCCGGATCGCCGTACAGTCCTCCCATTTCGTCAAGATAGATCGCACCCAGTGGCTCTCCGCCGGAATATAATATGGTTGAATTTCTTTTTCCATCTACGAATACGCCAATCGCACCCTCTTCGTTCTGTGCCTGCTCGGCCATCTCAAAATAGGCACATGATCCGAGATAGCGTGACTGACCAAGGATTTCATTGATAACATCCATTATATCCATTGCCCATCTCCCTGGCCCTCTCACGAAGGTTTCAGACTGGCGACATGCTGTTGAAACGAGGCATATCAGAAATTAAGGAGAGAAAAAATCCTCTTCGATCAGATCAATCAGCGACTTCCTCCAAAGAGAGTGTGCGCAAGTCTGTCGATAAAGTCCTGTTTTCTCTCCTCGGTCTCCTCTTCATACTCCACACCGGCGATATCGGCGGCAATTCGCCTGAAGGCTCTGGATGCCTCCGAGGTGGGGTACTTGATGACGATGGGGGTTTTGTAGGCCGCAGACCTCCTGACATTGGGGTCTTCGGGGATCATGTCGACAACACGCACGCCCAGGACGTCTTCGACGGAATGTCTCCTGATCTCAGTGTTTTCCATCCCCGAACGGTTGATGATGGCGCCATAGACTGTGCCCCCAACCATCTCGGTGAGGATCTTCGTCTTCAACGCGTCGGCCATCGAGGAGAGTTCAGGGTTGACGACGAGGATAACTTCGTCGGATATGGCGAGGGCGACAACGCCGTCCTTGCTGATCCCGGCGGCGGCGTCGACGAGGAGGTAGTCACACCGGTCCACCAGAGACCGCATGACATCTCGCAGGCGATCGGGATCGGCGTTCTGAAATCCCTGAAGAGAGATCCCGCTCGGCACCACTTTGACACCGTTCGGTCCTTCATAGATTGCGTCGTCGATCTTTGCCTGGCCGGCCAGAACTTCATGGAGGGTAACCGGAGCCTCCTCTAACCCAAGCACAAGTCCCAGATTCGCCATCCCTATGTCAGCGTCAAGGATGTAGGTTTCTTTGCCAAGTTGGGCGAGGGAGGCACCGAGGTTTACGGTGACCGTCGTTTTACCGGTTCCCCCTTTCCCGGATGCGATCGTGAATGCCCTGATCAATACGACACCTTCTACTCCAATGATTGTGGAAGATGGTATTTAAAGATACTGAAATGATGTTGGACCCATAGAAGCGTTTAAACACTCATTTAAGCACATACATATGAAAAAAGAGATAGATCCAATTAATGGGGTTTCTTTTCATCCCCAACAAGGAGGTGATCCATATTCATCTCTTTGAGGAGCAGAGAGGCATCTTTCTGGAAATCATCCTGAAGGTGTCTGAGTGCCCTGACCGCCGCAGGGTTCAGAACCTCTTTTCTCTGATGGGCCGACGTATCGGCGGTCCCTCTCTCGGGCCGCCGGGATGCCTCCTCGCCAGCGTCGAGCGTACGGACCATCCGCACCCTGGCCGCGGTCGCTTTCCCTCCCACCCGGACGGCTCTGACTGTGGTGTTCGCCTCGTGGGTTGCTGCATCGGTATCGGTATACCATGCGGCGTTCGATGGGAGGGCTACATCCAGGTCCGATAGAGAGCAGGGAAAGAATTCACCCTTTGTGACCTCTTCTCCCGCTTCGATCCTTCCCAGAGCCGCCGCACCGGCAAGTCCACCGTACTCGGCACAGGCCGGCCTCCCACACCTGAAGAGTACGGTGCCTCTCGATGCTCCACCGGAGAGTTTCAGCGCTCCTGTGAACGATCTCTTCCTGCACTCGACGACAAACTCACCGAGAGGGAGGACAAGGTGGCCCCCCGTCCCCGCAGAACGCGGCAGATGCGTGCCTACCCCCTCCAGGTGAGACTTCGGAGAGCAAGCCTGACCAGGCCAAGGTTCGCGTTTGCACTGGCGAGAACACAGATTGAAAGGTCGCCGAAGGGTGCGATGATCAGTTTCCCGCCCGGAGTCTCAAGGATGATCTGGTCGAGCCCCCCCATCTCCATATCCCCGGCGATCCTTGAACTCGCCCGGAGGAGATCCTCTGAGATCGCTGCGATCCGTTCAAAGTCGGCGGCACCGGCCGAGTGAACGGCGAAACCTTCATAAAATGCGGAGACCGCCACAACGCCGGGCTGAGAAAGTACAAGGTTGAGGGACTCCTCGTCCAGTTCAGGAACCGTGGCCCGGGGGGGCGGGGCTTCGGTTTCAGGTTCTGAGATCTCTTCCGGTTGATGGAATTCAACCAGAGACGGGGGCTCTTCAATCTCAGGTTCCATGATCTCCTTCCCGCCGATCAGACAATCTGTCTCGTTGCACCAGGACAGGGCCAGGGCGTACTCCTCAGGGCTATACCGATTGAGTTCAGAGGAGAGAAACGGCCTCGCAGAAAGGTACTCCAGAGCGGCATTTCCCTTCAGTTCATGGGAAGCGTCCTGGTACCCCGCTGCCACCGGGTTCCCCTCGTCAGAGAGGACAAAGCCCTCTCCGTCCTCGGAGTGAATGCGCACGATCGCCTGGAATGCGCTGGTGAAGGGGAGCACCTCCTCCAGCGGGGCCGTCATGCTGCCAAAACTCCGTCCATCAGGCAGTGTCATACTCACAGTGCTGCGGTTATTCGGTCTCTGTTCTTCTTCAGTTCATACCTGATCCTGCCGATATTGACGCCGTCGTTTGCAACGATCGCGATCAGTTCGTCTTCAGAGAGGGGCGAGAGGAGGATCGGGCCGTTCTGTAATTCCACGAGCATCTGGTTCAATTCGCCCTTGCCAAGTTCGGAGCCCATCGCCTCGGAGGTACCCATACCTGTCGAGGCCATGGCACCGAGGGCGTCGGTGTCGATCTCACCGGAGACGGCGTCCTCGATTACGAACCCGTCCCTGCCAATGACAACCGCTGCAGTCACACCATCCAGTCGTAGAAATTCCATAAGAATCTGTTTCAAGATTTCCATATTCAGTTCACCTCAGTGACGTCGAGCACCTCACAGCCGTTGCCCGTACGCCTGACCACCTCGATCCGCATCGGCATCCTGCCGATGGCGTGTGTCGCACATGAGATGCATGGATCATAGGCACGGATGACCATTTCGATCTTGTTCGATCCTTCTTCAGTCAGTTCTCCACCTTTTATGACCTTCCGGGCAACATCTTCGACACCGCGGTCCATGGCATAGTTGTTCTGGCAGGTGGCGACGATCAGGTTGCATTTCTCGATCATCCCGTCGCCGTCGACGGTATAGTCGTGGATGAGAGTACCGCGCGGGGCTTCGATGATCCCGACACCACGGTTGGCGGCGACGCCTTCGACTGGCGTCCGGATATCGGCCCCGGTGATGCCGGGGTCTTCGAGGAGGGCGACGGCCCGTTCGCAGGCCGAGAGGAACTCGATGTATCTCGCGATATTGTAGGCGAGCGGGGCCTGGACCACCCGGCCGAAAGCGCCCCTGTACTCGGCGAGGGCGGCATCGGCCTCAGGCGTGCCCATCGACTCCGCAATGTTCAGCCTGGCCAGCGGGCCGACGCGGTAGGCATTGCCGCCAGCAAGGCGGCAGAACTTGAGGTATGACCAGTCCTGAGAGTACTCCTCGATGTGGTTCAGGTACCCGGCGCCGGTAAAGGAGGCAGTCTCCCGGCCGTCGGGACCGAGGATCTTCACTTCACCACCGCTGAGGGCATGGACGCCGTTCTGCGCCATTCCCATAAACGATGTTTCCACCGCACCGAAGGAGGTGTCGAGCCCGTCCATCAGGCTGCGGGCAGTTTCCCAGCCCTCTCTTGCAATAGCAAGTCCGTCCTGCGCCGAGGTAAGGAGGGTCTGGCGGCGCTCCTCCGAGAGAGGCATGGACATTCCGCCAGGAATAGCGTTGCTCGGGTGGATCGGTTTGCCGCCGACGGCCTCGGTGATCCGCTGTCCCAGTTTTCTCACTTCGATCGCCTTCTTCGCGATCTCGGGCGAGTGTCTGGCCAGTCCGAGGACATTGCGTTCGGCCGCGGGGGCGTCGCCGAGGAGGAAGTCGGGCGCGGCGAGCATGAAGAAGTGGAGGGCGTGCGAATGGATGAACTGCCCGGCTAGCAGGAGGTCGCGGAGTTGTTTGCCGGTCTGCGGGGGCGCGGCCCCGAAGATCTGGTCGCAGGCCGCGGCCGCGGCCAGGTGGTGGGAGGTCGGGCAGATCCCACAGATCCTGGGGGTGATCCTGGGGGCCTCCTCGACGGCAGCGCCGAGGAGAAACTTCTCGAAGCCGCGGAGCTCGACCACATTAAAGTGGGCGCCCGCGACTTCGCCGGCATCGTCGAGTTCGATCCGCACCTGGGCGTGCCCCTCGATCCTGGTCACGGGGGAGATGGTCAGTTGCGTCACTGCGCTCCCCCCTTGACCAGGTCACGGATCTTGGAGATGTCCTTGTCCTCCATCACCAGGCTCCCGACGGTGAAGGGATACATCGTATGGGCAACATCGTAGAGTTGCTTCTCGACCTCCTTCTCGGGGAGGTCGGTGAGGTCGGCGATCCGGCGGACCATCATGTTGTAGATGTCGCGGCAGGGTTCGCGGAGAATGTCCAGGGACGGGCCATTGCACCCGTGACAGGGGACGTTGTTACGCGGGCAGGAGGCCCCGCACCGCCCGAAGGTGACCGGGCCGAGGCAAAGGTAGCCCTGGCCGAGAAGACAGGTGTCGGGCTCAGGGACTCCTTCATACCGGCGCTTGAGGTGCCAGTCCTTAATCTCCCCCATCTTCCGGTCGCACTCGGAGCAGACCGACTTCTTCGAGAGTACGGTCTTGTCCCCGGCGACGAGGGCGGGAAGGATGGTCTTGAGGAACTGCTCTTTGGGCGGGCACCCGGTGATGTAGTAGTCTACTTTCACCAGGTCGCCAACGGCAAAGGCCCGGTACAGGAAGGACGGGACGTCGGTGGGGACGATATTGTCTTTGGCCGCGCTCTCCACGCCCTGGTAGACATAGTTGAAGAGGTCTTCCTGTTTGCCGATCATGGAGAGGCCCGAGACCCCGCCGTAGCAGGCACAGGTGCCGAAGGCGATGAGAATCTTCGATCGTTTTCTGAGGAGGTTCAGTCGTTCCTGGTTCTCCTCGTTCCTGACCGCACCGGTGACGAAGGCGATGTCGATCCCTTCGGGGGGTTCTTTGGCGTCCATGATCACCGGGGAGTAGACGATCTCGGCCTCGGAGACGAGGTCGAGGAGGGCCTCGTGGAGGTCGAGAACCGAGATGGTACAGCCGGAACAACCGGCAAGTTCTTCGATTGCAATCTTCACGCTCATGTCATCACTTCAGGATCAATTTCTTCAGACAGGCGTTCGGGCCGGTGTGTACGATCTCGAGTTTCGCACGCCGACCGGTGATCTCCTCGATCGCACCGACGACATAGCCGTACAGTGTCTGGCAGAGGGGGCCGCCCTGTTCCATGCCGTTGCATCTGAGGGTCTGGCGGACGATGCAATCGTGGAAGACCAGGAAGATGAAGGTCTCTCCGTTCTCGGTGACCACGTAGTCCTCTTTGTCTGCAGGTTTCCAGAGTTCGAAGGTGTACTGGCCGTGGAGGATGTACGAGAGTTCGCGCAGCGCCTCCTCGACGTCTTCGATCTTTCTGAAGTACTTCGCTGTCTCGTGGCCGAACTTCTTGCCGGCCCTGAAGGTGACCGCGTTCGCTCCCCTCCCCGAGATCTCCTGGAGCGACTTGATGATCAAGCCGTTCATTCTCATGACGCCGTGGAGGGTCGGTTCAAACTCTTTTGCCGAAGGGGCACAGGAGATGGGGACATCTTCGGCTCTGAAGACCGAACCGGTCTTGAATTGTTTGTTTATCTCTTCGATACTTTCTGTCATCAGATCACCCGGTTGAGCATCTCGCAGACGCGAAGGTCGACATAATGCCGTTTCGATGGGTAGACCCCTCGATGCTCCAGCGCCTGGGCAGGACATATCTCATGACACGAGAGGCACCCCATGCAGTTCTCCGGGCGGACCGGGACACTGGTGCCGCCCTGGAGTTCAAAGACTCGCATGGGACAGTCTTTCACGCAGAGGCCGCAGCCATTGCATGCCGATGAGTCAACGGATATTTCTATCACACACACCACCAAACATAATTGCAGGACGATACAATTTACCGACTCAACAATATTAAAATCTATTGAAAATAGTTAGGCTTAAAAACAGTGCCAATAATAAGAATAAAGCACCATGATCCTTTCCCTCCTCTTTGCCTCGGCCGCAGTCGGGATCACCCTGCTCTATGCATCGGTCCTCGACCACCGCGAACGGCGGGTACCCTTCAGGACCTGGTATCCCATGCTCGCCGTCGCGTTCCCCTCGGCACTCTTTTTTTATGCCGGTTTGCTCATCGGTGGGAATATGGGAACGGCCATCTACTTCGCCGCGCTCTCCCTGATCTTTTCAGCGGTCTTCTACGCCTTCGGGAGTCTCCACCTCTTCGGTGGCGCCGACGCGTGGGCCCTGATCTTTCTCTCGGCCTGTATCCCCGCGTTTCCACTCGAACCCCTCTACGGGATGCCGCCGCTTGGATTCTTCCCCTTCACCGTCCTGACCAACGCCCTCATCCTCAACCTCGCAGCGCCGGCCCTCCTCTTCGCGAGGAACGTGGTCAACCGGGACTTCGCCCCCTTCCCGTACATGTTTCTCGGCTACCCGGTAGACGGGGAGCGGATCAGGGATCATTACGGGTTCGTAATGGAAGAGATCGAAGAGGGCGACGACGGCACGCTCTCCCGTCGGTTCATGCGGATCAGAGACTCGCTGCGCCGGACCGTGAAGGGGGGCGAGCGCAGGATGTACACAAAGGATCTGCGCGAACATCCTGAGCGCTACAGAAAAGAACTCTCTCTTTACAAACAGGCCCGGACAGTCTGGATCAGTTACGCCGTCCCCTTCATCATCCCGATCACTGCAGGTTTCCTCACCGCGCTGTTTATTGGCGATCTGCTCTATATGATCATGAGGATGCTTATAGGGGCCTGAAGGAGATGGAACTGAATTATACCGGCGGCCTGGTCCCGGTCATCGTCCAGGACGCGAAAAGTCGCGAGGTGCTGATGCTCGCCTACGCAAACGACGAGGCGGTGCAACTCACCCTGGAAACGGGGTTTGCTCACTACTGGTCCCGCAGCAGGGGCAAAATATGGAAGAAAGGCGAGGAGAGCGGGAATGTCCAGCGAGTCCGGGAAGTACGGGCCGACTGCGATGCGGACACTCTCCTCTACCTCGTTGAGCAGAAAGGAGCGGCCTGCCATACCGGGCATTATTCCTGTTTTTATCGCTGTATCAACGGAGAAGAGATCGCCCCCCCCCTCTTCGATCCGTCAGAAGTATATCCTAATAAGGGATAAACACACGTAAACTATGGTGAATTTTTTATGAAAATAGTGCCTGATACCAGTGTCGTTATAGACGGACGCATCACCTCCATGATAAAGGCCGGCGAATATACAGGTGCGACAATAATCATCCCCGAAGCAGTCGTCGCAGAACTCGAGGCCCAGGCCAACCAGGGGCGCGAGATCGGGTTTTCCGGGCTTACCGAACTGCAAGAACTCTCCAGGATGGCGAACGAAGGGACAATCGAACTGCGGTACGTGGGCGAACGCCCCAACCTCAACCAGGTCAAACTCGCCAGCGGCGGCGAGATCGACGCCCTGATCAGGAATGTCGCCATCGAGTACGACGCAAAGTTCATCACCAGCGATGTGGTCCAGTCCGAAGTGGCGAAGGCCAAGGGAATCGATGTCCTCTATCTCAGACCCCAGACCGGGGAAGCGACCCCTCTTCTTATCGATCAATACTTCGACGAGGACACGATCGCGGTGTACCTTAAGGAACGGGTACCCCCGATGGCAAAGAAGGGGACGCCCGAGGCGATGCACCTGGTGCAACTGCGCGATAACCCGATGAACGAGTACGAACTCCGCACGATGGCGCAGGAGATCCTCGAACGGGCCAAGCGCGATCCCGACGGTTTCATCGAGATCGAACGCCGGGGGATCACAGTCGTCCAGATCGGCTCGATCAGGATGGCCATCGCCCGTCGGCCCTTCTCCGACGGGATGGAGATCACGGCGGTCAGGCCGATCCGGGACGTAGCCCTGGAGCAGTACGCCATGGCCGGGCTGATCAAGGAGCGGGTCAGGGACACGCGTCGCGGGGTGCTGATCGCAGGGCCGCCCGGCGCCGGAAAGAGCACCCTCGCCCAGAGCATCGCAACCTATCTCTCAGACGAGGACTTCATTGTCAAGACGATGGAGGCGCCGCGCGATCTCCAGGTGCCGGACAATATCACGCAGTACACCGCCCTCGAAGGGAGTATGGAGAACACCGCCGAGGTGCTCCTCCTGGTCAGGCCCGATTACGTGGTCTTCGACGAACTCCGCAAGAACGAGGACTTCAGGGTCTTTGCCGACATGCGGCTTGCCGGTGTCGGGATGGTCGGGGTGATCCACGCCATGCAGGTGCAGGACGCTCTGCAGCGGTTCTTCGAGCGGATCGACTCGAGTGTCCTCTCCCAGATCGTGAACACCATCATCTTCGTGGACAACGGGAAGATCACCCAGGTCTTTGATGTCGACTTTGCGATCAAGGTGCCCGAGGGTATGAACCCCGACCTGCATATCCGTCCGGTGACGACCGTGCGCGATTCCCTATCCGGCGAGATCGTCTTTGAGGTCTTCAAGTATGAGGGCGAGACGGTTGTGGTGCCGTTCCATGGCACACCCCGCCCCCGCCCCCACCCTCGCCCTGTGGAACCGCAGCGGCCCAGGCCGGCAGTTGTCGAGAGGGCACCCCCACAGCCGGAGGTCGAGAGAGAGACCGAGGAACCGACAAAGGAGGCAGCCGAGGAGAAGATCAGACACGAACTCGGACGCTACACGGTCGGACAGGTGGATGTCTTCATGAAGAGCGACTCCAAGGCGGTTGCCTATATCGAAGATAAGGATGTCCCCGCAGCAATCGGGCGCGGCGGGAAGAATATCGCTGCGATCGTCAACAAACTCGGGGTCGGGATCGATATCAGGCCCAGGTCCGAACTCCCGAAGACGAACGAGGTCGAGGCTGAGGCCGAAGAACTTGAGGCGAGCGAGGGGCTTCGTCTCCGTGTCGAAAAGAGACACCTGACGCTCGTCGCCCCCGAACACAAAGAGGCGATCGTGGACGTCTTCGCCGGGAAAGAATATCTCTTCACGGCGACGGTGAACGAGAAGGGTGAGATCGATCTTGCAAAGAGCAGCAGCATCGCGCAGGAGTTGATTCGCAGATACAACGACCATGAGATCATCAGACTGAGAGCAGTATAAGTGAAGTTCAGGAGTGACAATTCGTGGCAGAATGGGACATACAGAAACTGGAAGAGAAGTATCGTGATGTCTGGCCGGCGACCTTCGAAGCCGACCCTGACGAGAAGGATAAGTTCTACCTGAACGTCGCCTTTCCCTATCCGAGCGGGGCGATGCATGTCGGGCACGGCCGGACCTATATCGTCCCCGATGTGGTCGCACGGTTCTGGAGGATGCAGGACAAGAACGTCCTCTTCCCGATGGCGTTCCATGTCACGGGAACGCCGGTGATCGGGATCTCCAAGCGGATCGCAAAGGGCGATCCCGACACGGTGCGGCTGTACCGCGATCTCTACCAGGTGCCTGAGGATGTGCTGGCAAAGTTCGACGACCCCATGACGATTGTCCGGTACTTTGCCGGGGACTACGAGCGGATCATGCGCCGGTGCGGGTTGTCCATCGACTGGCGGCGCCGGTTCATCACGGTGGACCCGCAGTACTCGAAGTACATCGAGTGGCAGTATGCCCACCTCAAGGAGGGCGAGCATGTGGTCAAGGGCGTCCACCCGGTGAAGTACTGTCCGTCGTGCGACAACCCGGTCGGCGACCACGATCTCCTGGAGGGCGAGAAGGCCGAGATCATGAAGTTCACCCTCATCCTCTTCGAGTGGCAGGGTGCGAAGATCCCGTGCGCCACGCTCAGGCCCGAGACGATCTACGGCGTCACGAACCTCTGGGCCAACCCCGAGGTCATGTACCTGCGGGCAAAGGTCGACGGCGAGGCGTGGGTGCTCTCCCGCGAGGCGGCGTACAAACTGGAGATGCAGGACCACACGATCGAAGTGACCGGCGAGGTGTCGGGCGCGGAGATCGTGGGATCGACGGCGTCCCACCCACTCTGCGGCGAGGTGCCGGTCCTGCCGGCGGCCTTCGTCGATCCCGATATGGGGTCGGGGCTGGTGATGTCGGTGCCGGCCCATGCGCCCTTCGACTATATCGCACTGCGCGACCTCCAGGAGCAGGGCGAGTTCACCGGGATCACGCCGGTGGCGATCATCACCTCGAAGGGTTACGGGGATCTCCCGGCAAAGGACGCCATCGAGCGGGCCGGGATCACGCACCAACTCGATCCCAGGATGGACGAGGTGACCCGTGAGGTCTACGGTGCGGAGTTGCTCCGCGGCACGCTCCTCCCGAACTGCGGCGAGCAGGCCGGCAAGCCGGTGAAGCAGGCCCGCGACGATGTGGCCGCACTCATGCTCGAGGAGTACGGCTCGAAGGTGATGTTCGAGTTCGATACCAGTGACGTGGTCTGCCGGTGCGGCGGCCGGGTGTACGTGAAGATCCTCCATGACCAGTGGTTTCTCCAGTATTCCGACCCGGCATGGAAGGCCCAGGTGCACCAGCAGATCGACGAGATGAAGATCGTGCCCCAGGAGGTCCGCGCCGAGTTCGATCGGACGGTGGACTGGCTCAAGGACTGGGCCTGCACCCGCCGGGTGGGCCTGGGGACGAAGCTCCCGTGGGACACGAACTGGATCATCGAGCCGCTCTCAGACTCGACGCTGTACATGGCGTTCTACACGATCGCCCACCACATCAAGAAGATCGAGCCCGAGAAGCTCACACCCGAGGTCTTTGACTATATCATCTACGGGACCGGGAACCCGACGACGGTGCCGAGGGCGACGCTCGACGCGATCAGGGCCGAGTTCCTGTACTGGTACCCGTACAATTACCGCTTCTCGGCGAAAGACCTCATCTCCAACCACCTCACCTTCCAACTCTTCCACCACCGTGCGGTGATGGAGGAGGACAAGCAGCCGCAGGGCATGGTCATCTTCGGGATGGGGCTCCTGAACGGGGCGAAGATGTCCTCATCCAAGGGGAATGTGGTGCTCCTGGACGACGCCCTCAACGAGTTCGGGCCCGATACGGTGCGGATGTTCCTGGTGGGTTCGGCCGAGCCCTGGCAGGACTTCGACTGGCGCAACGAACTCGTGATCGGCGCGAAGAAGCAGATCGAGCGGTTCTGGAACACGGTCTCCGAGGGGATCGCCGTCGAGGAGAATGACGGGCGCGAGATCGACGGATGGCTGATCTCCAGGCTCCAGCACAGGATCGAGAACACCACCCTGGCGCTGCAGAACTTCCAGACGCGGCAGGCGCTGCAGGAGGCGTTCTTCGGGATCGAGGCCGACTTGAAGTGGTACCGCCGGCGGCTGCCGACGATCGCGCCGGGTTCGGCGGCGGTGCAGGAACTCTGCTCGGCATGGGTGCGGTTGCTCGCCCCGGTGGTCCCGTACACCTCCGAGGAACTCTGGCACCAGATGGGTCACGACGAACCGGTGGCCTTCGCCCCGTGGCCGGTGGCCGACGCCGCGAAGATCGACGAGAAGACCGAACTGGCCGAGGAGTTCCTGGCGAGGACCGTGGAGGATATCGAGTCGATCATGCGGATCATCCAGATGGAGCCGCGTGCGGTGAACCTGTATGTGGCTCCGGCATGGAAGAGACAGGTCTTCTCGATCATCGCGGGCGCTGCGGACCCCAAGCAGGCGGTCAAGTTGGTGATGGCCGACGAGGGGCTGCGCGGCAAGGGCAAGGAGGCGGCCGACGCGGCCAAGCAGGTGACGAAGTTCATCCACCGTCTGCCCCCCGAGCTGGTGGAGAGCGTCGCCGCTCACGGGCTCGACGAGATGGCGGTCCTCTCTGCGGCGCAGGAGTTCCTGCAGCGGGAGTTCAATGTCCCGGTCAGGATCCTGCAGGCAGAGGGGAGCGGCGAGATGAAGGCCGACGCCGCCCTGCCGTTCAAGCCGGCGATTGTGATCGAATAATTTTCTTTTTTTGCTCTGAAAAATCGGGCATGAACCCCTGGCTCAAGCGTACGGGATGAAAATTCTTGTTGGTCTCCGGTGAGTGGATCCTTGTTCCTCTTCGGAGCAGGTGTGAGAAGGCGTGGTGATCAGACGTGCCGCTCTCATCGCAGAATCTTCACCACAGCCTCGCGCCGGGGGTTTCACCCCCGGACCCCCACGACGAAGATAGGTGCGGAGCGGCAGCTGACGGGTGTTCCCCGCCGTAAGGAATGTGATCAGAGATCCTCGCACGCCCCAATGATCTTCATGCGGTATGCCTGAGGGGTGCTCTCGAATCATGCCCGATCCTCCGCACCACACACCTTCCCCGGATTCCTCCCGCTACCAATCCTTCTTCATCGCCTCAGCCTTCATCTCCTTCGGCATCAGTTCGATGGCGTACCGCAGTGCCGTCCGCGGCATCGCTTTCTTGTGCTCCATCACATACGCGAAGATTTCGTCCCGGTGCTGCCTGCTCGCCTCCTTGAGGAGCCAGCCGTACCCTTTCTGCACCAGGTCGTCTTCGTCGGTGAGAAGGAGGTCGGCGATCTCGATCGCGTCGTCCAGAAATTTCCCGTGTTTTGCCGGAACGATCAACGAGACCGCGGCGGCCCGCCGCATCCACCGGTTCTCTGACTGTGTCCAGCATTTGAGTTCCTCGAGATACTCGGGGTATTCCTGGATGAAGTCGCCCACCGCATGGTTGCAGAGCACGTCGCACTCGGCCCAGTTGGAGATGAAGGTCTCGATCCAGCGCCTGAAGACGGCGAGGTCTCCGGGTTCGTAGCGGTCATTGAGAAGATGCGCCCATTTCGAGACGATGGACGCCTCTTCCATATACCCCGAGGAGTAGAGTTCCTCGCAGAGGGCGAAGATCTCCGCCTTGTCCCGCGTTTTCACATCCTTCCAGTACTTCTTCGCGATCGCGTGGACGGCCGAGGATTTGAGGCCGTAGCAGACGACCTCCTCCTTGAAGAACCGGCCGGAGTTCTTCCGGATCTCGGGGTCTGCCTGCTCCTGCAACTCTTCGCGGATCTGCGCAACAACCGGGTCCATGATGAATGCTGGGGGGCCGAAACAATAAGGGTTGCGAAAAGACCGCCGGGCCGTTGCCGGGTTCGACAGGCTACGGTAGTGCTCGCCCTCCACATCATCAATCTGAAGAAGTGATCGATCACGCCCCATTTTGAATAAACTGAAAAAAAGGCTCTGTTGAAAACTTCTTCTGGAGTGTGAATGGTGCTGATGCTGACCACACTCCCCCCGCGTGACTTGATTGACGGAGGATGTCACCAGTCTCAGAAATGTTCCCCCTCTGCCTTCCCGCCCCAATCGCCATCCCAGGGGTCTGGGGGCAACACCCTCGGCGCGAAGATGGGTGAAGCATGTCGATCAGAAGGGCCACCCCACCAGAAGAATGAAGACGTTTCAACGGTTCTCTCGCGCCGGGGGAGACCCCCGGACCCTCCAGGATGAAGATAGGGAAGGGGCGGCGATTGAGAGGGGTCACGGATCCTTCTACACTCAGAAAAATCTGCGAGGGGCCCTGTAGAAACCATCCTCTTTTCATCACCTCAACCCCCCGGTGGACTGAATCCATCGCCTTCCCTCATGCTCACGCCGGGGGCGCCGCCCCCGGACCCCGTGATGAAGAGAGAGGCGAGGAAGGCGAGAAGAGAAGACCATGATGTGGGGTTGCAGTCCGCCGCCCATCTTCGTGCGGGGGGACCGGGGGGCGGCCAGCCCCCCGCAGAGATAGCCATTCTGGGCATTTACCATGAAAATGATCCAGACGTTCAATTCTGGAGTTATGGATGAGAATTTGAACACACAGATTTCTCTCATACCTGATATACGGAGAAAAAAACCGCCCTCAGAACGATCGGGCTCTCTGCCTTCCCGCCCCTATCTTCGTCCCGGGGGTCCGGGGGCAGCGCCCCCGGCGTGTATGATGGAGGAAGGCACGTAGTTCAGAGATGCCGCCCCCAATCGTCGAATCTTCACCGCCGTCTCGCACCGGGGGGGCGGTGCCCCCCGGATCCCCCCACGGATGAAGATAGCCGAGGAGCGGCAGTTGAACAGTATCCTTCAGGTGCCCTGTTGCGAGGAGAGGAATCAAGTATCCCTTCGCACTCAGGAGAACTGCAACGAGAAATTTTCATCACGTATGCTTGAGCCAGGGGTTCATGCCTGATTCTACAAAGTCCTGCGAGGGAAGATTTTCATTCGGTATGCCTGAGGCGTGTTCTCGACTCAGGAGCGACTCAACAGAGCCGAAAAAAGAATAAAATACCCACGTATTCGTCGCCCCCCCGAAGAGGGGGAAAAGAGTGGACCGGTTCAGTCCTTCTGCAACTTCTTCGCCCGTTCCTTGGAATTGTACCCGGTGACAGCATCGAGGTACTTCCTGAAGCGGCGGTTGGTGTCCAGGATCGTCTCGTCTTCGGCCGCCAGGTCGGACTCGGTGTCCACCACCACGGTCTTCCCCTTCTCGCCAAGACAGACCTCAAGCCGCTTGAGTGCACCGTACGAGATAACATAGTGTCCGTCCTTCTCCTCAGGCTCAATCCCGAAGCACTCGGAGAAGGAAGCGACCATCCGCTCCTCCAGTTCTTTCGTGAACCCCCGCTTGATCTTGTACTCCTGCATACGATCAGGTGTGCAGGCCGACCGGATAAACCCTTAGACACCGTGGGCATCCGCCGAAATACATGCCCCGGCCCCCATAAAAACCATGCCCACAGGACCGGTCGGCCGCGCGACAGAATGCCTGAGAATGTTTTTATGTTCCTCTGCCCATGGTAGGTTGATGTCGTCCGAACCGGATGTCAAAATCACATCTGAACCCCTGCGCGGGGAACACCCGGTGGTACTCATGGGCTTTCCCGGCAACGGGCTTGTCGGGAGCATCGCCCTCCAGTACCTCGTTGAACAACTGGACTTCAACCTGATCGGGAATATCACCAGCAAATACTTCCCGCCGGTCGCCATGATGGCAAACGGGGTCATCAACGTACCGGTCAGGATCTATGAGAAAGGCGAT
The DNA here is from genome assembly GCF_017357525.1 of Methanofollis aquaemaris. NCBI lineage: Archaea > Methanobacteriati > Methanobacteriota > Methanomicrobia > Methanomicrobiales > Methanomicrobiaceae > Methanofollis > Methanofollis aquaemaris. The sequence continues at coordinate 906,278 of NZ_CP036172.1, forward strand.
GTCGTGGCCATCGTCGCAGACATTCCCATTCACCCGATGATCTGCTACGAGGTGGCGAACGGGATCATGGACTGGATCACCCCCTACCAGCCCAGAGAGATCATCGCGATCGCCGGGATCGTCACCAACGAACCTGAGAAACGGGTTTTCGGGGTTGCAACACAGAAGGGGATGCTTGAGAGGATCCAGGAGCATACGGTTGTCCTGCCGATGGGGAGCATCTCGGGGATCGCCGGGAGTGTCCTGACCGAGTGCAAGATCAGAGACATTCCCGGCTTCGGATTCCTGGGCGAGACGGTCAACACCCCCGACCCCAGGTCTTCGGCGGCCACCCTTGCGGTCCTCAACACCCTCTACGGCTTCGACGTCGATATCGACCCGCTCCTCGAACAGGCGGTCGATATCGAGGCGACGATGCACAAACTCGCCGAAGAGGTTCAGCGGAACGAGCCGGTACAGAAGAAAGAGTACCTTCCGATGTACGGGTGATCGAGATGAAGATGACCGCATTGACAGGGATCTCAGGGGCCGTTCTCAACGAACTGAAGATGGGCAAGCCTCGGACCCTTGAACTGCAGAGCGCCCACAACGTGATCTCGATCGCCTCCCTTGAGGCCGGACCTGACACCTACCTCTTCCTCACCAATGTCGACCTCGAGGATCTTTCTCCGGGCGACGTCGGGATCATCGTCAGGGTACTCTCGGTGAGCGTCAGCATGAAAAGGGTGGTCGACTACATCCATCCGGTCTATTATGAGGAGCGGGAACGGCTCACGGCACGGACCCAACTCCGCTACTGCGCAAACTCGATGGTGAAGACCGTGCGGACCGGCACGATCTGCGAACCGGTGACCGTCGAGGTGGTCAAGGCAGCCCACTACCGGGCGATCTGACCTCCTCCATTCAAAAATTTAATAATCTGGGAGAGCAATAGTTATTGGCTCAGCCGGGGCCTGTGGCTTAGCCAGGATATAGCGCCGGGCTTCTAACCCGGACGTCGGGGGTTCGAATCCCTCCAGGCCCGTCTAATTCTGCCAATGTCTCGATATTCTCCCGGATGATCATTCTTATAGTATCAACGCCTGGTTCTCCTTCTTCATAGCGAGGGGCGATGTTCTCGCCTGCTGCTCTATCATGAAGAGCATGATCGATGGGGGTCACCAGATTTCTTCTTCCGGTGACTCGTCTTTAGACGTCCATCAGTGAGGGCGATCTCCTCATCGGGATCTCCGGCGTGAGCGTGGGGGAAGGCGCGGGATCGATCAGCGCGAGATGAATCCGCAGGTGATCAGGATCTCCCGCGTAGCCTTCCCGCCCCAATCGCAGTCCCGGGTGTCCGGGGGTGGAGCCCCACCGTGAGGATGGGGAAAGGCGTGAGAAGTGATCAGTGTGAGAGCCAGCAGGTGATCTGAGGGCCGCACAGCCCTAAAAACGTATGAAAAACTCTACAAAACCAAAAAAAGAATTTTAGCAGATCTTCGTCCCCGGCTTGACGTCCCTGAGGGGCGTCAGGAGGGAGGCCTCCTCGCCGGCGGCCAGGATCATGCCGTTGCTCTCGATCCCGAAGATCTTTGCGGGCTTGAGGTTGGCGATCATCACCACGTTCTTGCCGACGAGGTCTTCAGGATCATAGAACGGCGCGATGCCCGAGACCACCTGGCGCTGCTCCTCTCCAAGGTCGACCTGGATCTTGAGAAGTTTCTTCGAACCCTTCACCGGTTCGGCGGCGAGGACGCGGGCGACCCGCAGGTCCATCGTCGCAAAGTCATCGATAGAGATCTGGTTTGCTTCGGTCATAGTTTTCAGTTCCTTCTTCTTCGCTTCTGCGACGCGGCCTTCGAGGATCTTCTCAAGGACGGCAACCTGATCGTCCTCGAGTCTGGCAAAGAGCGGCGACGGCGCGGGGAGAGCGCCCTCCTGCACCGGTGCAAGTCCTTCGCTGACCGGATGGGTCGAGACAGAGTCCTCGTGGCCGAGCATCTCCCAGGCCCGCTGGGCGGCCTCGGGCAGCACCGGTTCGACCAGGAGAGTGAGAGCCTTGGCCACCTGGAGACAGTCGACGATGACCTGGGCGGCGGCCTCGCGGTCCTCCTTGATCAACTTCCAGGGGGCGTGGTTCTGGATATGGGTGTTCCCGTAGGCGGCCAGGGCCATCATGGCGTCGACCGCACCCTTGAACTCGTACTCCCGCACCGCGTGGTCGACGGCCGCAAGCGACCGCTCGATCTCGGCCGTCACCTCGGGCGCCGCCGTCCCCGCCGGCACCCCGCCGAAGAACTTCTGGGCAAAGTGGAGCGTGCGGTACAGGAAGTTGCCGAGGGTGTTGACGATCTCAGAGTTCACCCGCTCCTGGAAGACCTTCCAGGAGAAGTTCAGTTCCTTGGTGTGGCTGGTGTACGAGAGGAGATAGTAGCGGAGATAGTCGGCGGGGAGGCCCTGGTCCAGGTAGTCCTCGTTCGTCCAGACCACGTACCCCCGCGACTTCGAGAACTTCTGGTCGTCGATCTTGACCATCCCTGAGGCCACGACCGCAGAGGGCGTGCCGTAACCGGCACCGCTGAGCAGGGCCGGCCAGAAGATGCAGTGGTGGTAGATGATGTCGCTGCCGATGAAGTGGACGATATCGCCGTCGCCGCACCAGTACCGCTTCCAGTCGTTCCCGGTCTCCTCGGCCCACTCCCTGGTGAAGGAGATGTAGCCGATGGGGGCGTCCACCCAGACATAGACGACCAGGTCGTCGCGGCCGGGGAACTTCACGCCCCAGTCGAGGGTGCGGGTGATGCACCAGTCGTGCAGTTCTTCCCGCACCCACCCGGTGGCATAGTTGCGGGCATTGGCCGTGCCGCCGAGGTGGCTGAGATGGTCGAGGAGAAACTGCTGAAACTCGCCGAGTTTGAAGAAGTAGTGCTCCTGCTCGCGCATCTCGGCCGGCGACCCGCAGACCTTGCAGATCGGGTTCTTGATCTCGCCGGGCTCCAGGTGGCGCCCGCAGCCCCGGTCGCACTCGTCGCCCCGCGCCTCGGCGCCGCAGTACGGGCAGACGCCCTCCACGTACCGGTCGGGGAGGAACCGCTTGCAGGTGGTGCAGTAACTCTGCTGGATCGTCTCGGAGTAGACATACCCGTTGTCGATCAGGGCCTGGACCATTGCCTGCGTCTGCCGGTGGTTCATCTCGTCGTCGGTCATCCCGAAGTGGTCGAAGGTGATCTCCATGCGCTTGAAGGTCTCGTCGAAGTGCGCGTGGTAGCGCATGGCGAGGTCGCGGGGGGTCGTGCCCTCCTGCTCGGCGCTGATCACGATCGGCGTGCCATGGTTGTCAGACCCGCAGATGAAGACCACGTCCTCCCCGCAGCGGCGGAGATATCTGACATAAAAGTCAGCCGGGACATAGGTCCGGAGATGCCCGAGGTGACAGGGGCCGTTCGTATAAGGGAGGCCGCATGTCACCAGCAACGGTTTGCCACTCATCTCATACCTCTTGGTGGTGAAGATATACAAACATTATTTAAACCGCATCCGCTCATCCGAGTTCAAAGGTCGTGACGCCGAAGACCCGGTCCAGGGGGACGGCCGGCGCCGGGCCGAGATAGATCCGTGCGGTCTCGAAGACCTGCTCCATCCCCCGCGCTTCGGTGAGGGCGAGGGCGGCGGCGTTCGGTTCGGGGACGTCGAAGAAGTACGCCTCGCCGGGGACCGAGGCCGCCAGGCCGTCGAGAAGCGTCCCGGCGGTCGCCGGCGAGTCGGCGAAGAGCGGACCGATCTTGTAGCCCTCGAAGCACGGCCTGACGACGCCGTATCCCTGCAGTCTCCGGTCGGCCCCCAGCGCGGCGAGGGCGGTCGCTCCCTCCTGCGCGAGCCATGGAGCAAGGAACCGCGGGCGCCCGGCCCGGAAGATTTCGGCGTCGTAGGCGACGACCTCCTCGAACGGCACCTCGGAGATCGGAACCAGTCCCTCGGGCATCTCCCCCCCTCCCATACCCCGGAACCTGATGTTCCGGTAATGGAGGGCAAACCCGAACCGGTCGCGGTACTTCGGCTGCATGGCCACGACCCCGTCGGCGCCGATCGCCCGGCCGCCGGCATGGGCGAAGGCGGCCCTGGTGACAGCAAGCCCATAACCCAGGCCGCGGTATTCGGGCTTGACGATCAGGAGCCCCCAGAAGGCAAACTCATCGTCGTAGCACACCATCGAGGAACAGGCGACCGGTTCGCCGTCCGCCTCACCGATAAAAAAACCCTCAGGATCCTGGGCATAGAAGGCCCCCGCATCGTGGAGGCCGGGGTTCCACCCCTCCTCCCGTGCGAGGCCGACGGCAAAGTCGACATCGGCGCGCTCCATTCGCCTGATGACACACTCTCTCTCCATGGAGAGGATGGGAGAGGAGGGGTACATCAGTGTTTCTCTTCATCACTCCTATATGGGGGGAAGGAGCATTTCTGGTTATGAAGCGGATACCGGTCAGGACACGGGGCTTCGGGGCCGAGGTCGGGACGCCTGCGGTGGGGGATCTGGCCGATTGGGTGGAAAGGCGAAAGGGACGGGGCGGCGACCTGCTCGCGTACCGGATCGAACGCTCCGCCGCACTCCAGGACGGCGTGGACTTCCCGGCCGCCGGCGGGCTCTTCTACGGCGAGCGGGTGCTCGAGTGTCTTGCCGGCGTCGTTGACGGGGCGGTGACCGGCGAGGTCGGGAGCGTGCCCGACGCCGCGCTCGACGATCTCAGGGGATGGAAGAAGAACGCCTGGATCTCCCTGCCCGCGCCCTCGGTGCTCGGGCTCGAAGACCGGTACTTCGGCGATCCCGAAGAAGCGGAGGAGGAGGTCTGCCGGGCCTTCCGCCGCCTGCTGCGCGAGATGCGGGACGCGGGGGCCGGGGGGCACGTGCTCCTCATCGACGAGGCCAACGAGGTCGAACTCGATCTCCTGACAGGGACCAGGTGCATCGTCTTCCCGCTCACGCGCGATTCCTCCACCCTCGAAGCAGTGCTCGAACACCAGCACCTCCTCCCCCTCGCCCCGGCCGAACTGAGACTGGCCGCGGACCTCGTTGACCGCTACGAGATCCGCGAACTCTCGCTCCTCCACCCCGACCACCAGGCCCTCGGCGAGGCGCTCGACTTCTTCGATCCCGACGAGATCTCGGCCGGGGGCTACACAAAAGCAGGTGAGGAGGAGGCCTGGGCCGCGCTCCTCGAAGAAGCGTACGTCCTCAAATAACTTCAGCGACTTTGACGAGTTCCTTGAAGTGGCGGTTGCGCTTCAGGAGCCAGAAGAAAAAGCGGTCCATAAGAGAGAAGGTGAAACTCCCGCCGGCGGCGTTGGGGTGCCCGCCGCCCCCGAACTTGCGGGCGATGAGATGGCTGACCGGCGGGACCGATCGGATAGAGAAGCGCCCGTTTTTGGAAACGATCACCTCGATGTCGGTGCCGAGGGCGTCCCTGATGGCGTGGGCGGTCTCCGAGGGGTAGCCGTGGAGGGGAGCGAAGGCGATGGTGTATTTCTCCCGGTAGATCTTCGCCTCACTGATGCTGGCCCCGATGGCGGCGTCCATCTCGGCCCTGATCTCCGCATAGATCTCCTCGACCTTCCGATCAGTGAACTTCCCCTGCGAGAGAAGGTTTCTGATATGCGGAAGGAGGTGGCGGCGCTGAGTGACGAGCCCGAGGACGTCGGCGCGGGGATCCTCTTTCTTCCAGAGGTCGTAGTCGCAGACGACCCTGGCCACCTCCACGGCTGCACTGTCCCCCGGCCGAAGATCCTTTGCGACGATCCCGGTGGCGCAGACCGAGGTGTCGATGGTGAGAAGGGCGCAGTGCGGCCTGACCAGATCGGCCTCGGCATCGGTCCACCGGTGGTGGTCCCGCCACTCGATCTTCCATCCGTTCGCGGCCGCGGCCTTCGCCGAGGCTTCGACCCCTCTTTTGTACCCGAGGTCGCTGATCGAGAGGACGTCACCGCGGCCAGGGAGTCCGGCGATGAGTGCAAGGGTCGAGTCATACCGCCCGACCGATGCGAAGATCGTGGTGATCTTCCCGTACACCATCCGGTGGATGGCATCGGCGCCGGCGGCGTCGAGGTCGTTGTGCGTGAGGTGGAGGATCCCGTTCTTCCGCCCCTCCACAGCGGCGACAATATCCTCGTCGGTGGTCTTCCTCCCTTCGATGACGCTTACCATTACCTATTCTTGGAACCATGGAGGGATAAAAAGGGCGGCGGTGGAGACCGCACCGTTTATTAATCAGGAGTGCCAACATGTAATGGCTGCCCTAGTAGCTCAGACTGGGAGAGCGCCAGACTGAAGATCTGGTTGTCCCCGGTTCAAATCCGGGCTGGGGCACTCCTTCTTATTTTCTATTCAAATACTGAAAGCGCCAGTGCAAGCGCTTTTTATCACACTATTCATCTCGATGCATCCTCCTCAAAGCGCTCCCGCCCACGCGGGACGACACCCTTATCCCTCCTCCAGAGGAGAAACGAGGCCATGCTGCTAGACGTGATCATCCATACGAGCATGAGCATCGACGGTGCGGTCACCGGATTTCTGCCCGACATCGGCCTCCACTACGAGGTCGCCGCAGAGTTCACGCCCGACGCCATGCTGGTCGGGTCGATGACCGCCGTGAGCGGCGTCGAGCGCTACCTGGAGGAAGTCCCGCCCGAAGAGGTCGGGGACCTGGAACGGCCCGCGGTGCACGCAGGAGACACCCGCCCCCTCTGGGTCTTCGTAGACAGCAGAGGAAAACTGCACGGCCTTCTCCATGTCTACCGGCGCTCCGAATACTGCCGGGACATCGTCGTCCTCGTCGCCGAAGAGACGCCGGCGGCGTACCTCGAGTACCTCAGCGCACGCGACTACCCCATCATCAGGGCGGGGGGAGAGCGGGTCGACCTGCGAACCGCCCTGGAGGCGCTGCACAACCGGTTCGGCGTGCAGATTGTCGTCTCGGACAGCGGCGAGCGGTTGAACTCCGCACTCCTGGAGGCCGGTCTGGTGAAGACCCTCAGTCTCGTCCTCACCCCCACGCTCGCCGGCCGCGGCGCAAAGCACCTCTTCGAGAGCCTGGACGAGAAGAGAGAGAATTTTGTTCTGGAGCGGTTCGGCGAAGTGGGCGACGGGTGCGTCCATCTCGTCTACCGGGTCGGGTGAATGGGATTAAGAGCTCTGTTAAAATCCCTGTCTGCAATGGAACAGGATCACCATCTGAACGGTCCCTGGCGCAAGGGTGTGGGAAGGAGTGATGATCAGGCGTGCCGCCCTCAATCGCAGGATCGTCACCGGCATCTCGCACTGGGGGGAGATCCCCCGGACCCCCTACGGACGACGATACCCGAGGGGCGACGATTGAGTGCAATACTCACTGTTGCCCTGTCGTGAGGAGAGGGAACCCTCAAAACTCTGAAGCGCAGCTCTGAACAATATTCAACCGCGTATGCCTGAGCCCGGGGTTCATGCCTGCTCCAACAGAAGAAGGCGAGAAAATTCATCGTCGTCCGGTTTGCACCTCTGCATCGGCATACACCTCTTTGCACTCAGCAACTATCACCAAATAAAAGATATTTAGATCTCCGTTCTTCAATACGGGCCTTTTCGTTCCGATCTCATCCTCATGTGCATCCAGATCTCGATCGCACACAGGCCCTCACAGAGAGCCAGAGAGATCAAGGGCGGTGTGTGTGTTCTCTCGTTCTGGTGCAATATAGTATTATGAGAGAGATCTCTCTCTCTCCTCTCTCTAGAATAGGTACTCTGAGCCCTCTTCTCCGTCCGCGTCCATCACACTTTTTCAGTGCATTTTCGGTGCAGATGAGGTGCAAATGTGCCAGGCATGCTCTCGACTCACGTCTGATTCTACCTGGCCGAAAAAAAGGAAATTCAGAGTGCCGCCGCCACCGCGCCGGCACATCCCCGCCCGGCATAGAGCGCGAGGACGGTCAGCAGGAGCGTCGCCCCTATATAGGCCCCAAAGCCGAAGAGATTGTCGTCCTCAAGGCGCCTGAACGACTCCAGCCCGAAGGTCGACATCGTCGTGAAGGCCCCGAGGAGCCCGACGGTCAGGAAGATCCGCATCTCCTCGCTCACCACGCCGGTATACTCGGCAATATAACTCACCCAGCTGAGCGCAAAACAGCCGAGCACATTTACTCCAAGCGTCCCGACAGGGAAGGAGGCATACCCTTCATGGAGCCATCCGCTGATCTCGTAACGCAACAATGCACCGGCAAACCTGCCGGTCCCGATAAGCAGCAATCCATCATGGCCCCTGCGCGCTTGAAAACCCGTGGAAAAAAGAAGTCATCAGTTAGGACGGCGGTTCAAGGCGACTTCATCGCCCGGCCCCCCGAAAAGGGGCTCGAATCTATGGTGTGTAATAACACGGCCCGGAGAGATCTCAAGATGGCGGAGTCCACCGATCCCCTACAAAAAGAGAAAAGGAAAGAGACCCCTCACTCGGCCGCCAGCGCCGTGATCGGGGAGAGACGCGAAGCCTTCCAGGCGGGATACACCCCGGAAAGCACGCAGATCCCGATACCCACCCCGATCCCGACGACCACGTTCATCAGCACCGACGGGGCGAAGAGATACGAGATGTCCTGAAGCATCAGCACGATGAGGATCGCACCGGCTATCAGGCTGAGTATCCCACCGATCACCGCTCCGATCGCCCCCAGGATCCCGGCCTCGTACAGGAACATCTTGATGATCTCCCTGCTTTTGACCCCGATACTTCGGAGGATCCCGATCTCGCGCGTCCGCTCGGTCACCGACATCATCATCACATTGAAGATGCTCACTGCCGCGACTAAGAGCGAGATCCCGGCGATCCCGGTGACCGCCATCGATACCGCCCCGAGAACCCCCGAGATCATCTCGACCAGGGCCTTCGGGTCCGAGATATCGACCGTCTCCTTCCTTCCGTTGAGACTCTTGTCCAGGCTCTCTCGCACCTTCTCGACCCCGTCGAGATCCTCGACGATGACCAGGGCCCTATCGTACCCGCTGTCTTTCCCGTTGAGTTCCTGGTACAGCCGGTCGGTGATGATGATCGAACTGTAGGTCGAGATCCCGGTGCCGAACCCGGAGTTCTTCAGGATGCCGGCGACCCGCACCTTCTTGGCATGCTCATCGTCGCCGATGGTGATCCTGCTCCCGATCGTGAGGTCATGCTCCTCGGCGATGTCCGAGGAGATCAGCGC